>NZ_SNTY01000087.1 GCF_004377485.1 Alkanindiges illinoisensis | reverse complement strand
CAATCAATTTTATTGCTTCAACTTTAAATTCTGCGGTGTAAGTCTTCTGTTTCTTGCTCATGGTAAACTCCTGATGAGTGTCTATAGTTTACCAAGTTAAAACCTCCTGTTTTCTCAGCACACATCACAATTATCTGTGCGCTTAAGATAAATGCTCACCCCATGTAAAAATGCCTGAATAAATACTGAGAAGTTAGCACTGGGATATAGCGATTCAATAGTTGGTACAAATGGCATTAGCCTCAAGAACTCACGTTGCATTCGCTTATATTCCCCTACATCATTGTTAGGCACGCTGTAGCCAAACAATGGATAGCGGATCTTCTGAAGGTTAATGGTTAATTTTTCAATGGCAGACAGGTGATGGACTAAGTCGTGGAAGAATGGCTCTTTGATAGAGGGTAAGTTTTCATCTTGGGAATAATCATCGAAAGAATATTGGTTCATGGTAAACCTCATAAGATAGGACTGCTGAGGTAATAATCAGAATGGATGCTTCAATGCTCACTCATAAAATTTAGGTAAACAAAGGGCTTTGTTGCACAAAGATTTGAAATGCAAAGCGCCCCTAATTGAGCCAAATTTAAGGCGTAACTTGGGTAAGTGGTCGACCTAATTCCGTAAATCTGTTAAGGACTGCTACACGTGCATGGATCTCATTCACTTGGCTATCAAAACTCCTTGCACTGAGTTTATCTCCTAATAATTTGATGCAATGCATCTTAGTTTCAACCAAACTTCGCCGATGATAGCCTGACCATTTTTTCCATAGTGTCCTGCCTAAACGTTTAATTGTTCGAAG
>NZ_SNTY01000086.1 GCF_004377485.1 Alkanindiges illinoisensis | reverse complement strand
CTCATTTGAAGAATTGGTTTTACATACTTAAGATCTTCCTTTGAGTTATTTTTATTTCTATATTTTCAATGGCACGTACTCTTCTTACCGATGATATCTGGCAGCAAATTCAAGATACTATGTGATTACATGGTTGCTACTGTTCAAAAAACAGTAGAAATATCATGGAAGCGATCTTATGGAAACTGCGTACAGGCGCCACATGGCGTGATATTCCTCAAGAATTTTGTCCTTGGCAAACTGCTTATAATCGTTTTAATCGTTGGGCAAGCAAGGGATTGTGGGATAAATTTTTTTTAGATTACGAGGCGTCCTGGATCAGGAATGGGTATTCATTGACGGAAGCTACATACGCGTGCATCAACATGCAAGTGGAGCTCGGCATGGTTTTAAAAGAGCAATTGGACAATCACGTGGTGGACGAACAACAAAAATACATCTTGCAACCGACGCGAATGGATTACCGATTGATTTTAAAATCACTGGGGGTGACGTCCACGACAGTCAAGTTGCAAAACAACTGATTGATACTGTAGGCGAGGCAACTTATCTCATTGCTGACAAGGGGTATGATGCTGAGCACATTAGAATATATGCCCAGAACAAGGATATGATTCCCATTATTCCAATGAGATCAAATAGTAAAAGATCGAATAAGGAGTTTGATAAATATCTATATCAATTAAGACATTTAGTTGAAAATGTGTTTGCAAGATTAAAACATTTCCGTGCTATTGCAACCCGATTCGATAAGCTTGCACGAAATTATCAGTCTATGATCCGTATAGCCTGCATGTTGATTTGGTGTAAAGCCAAATGAGGACACACCCTA
>NZ_SNTY01000088.1 GCF_004377485.1 Alkanindiges illinoisensis | reverse complement strand
GTTTGCAAGATTAAAACATTTCCGTGCTATTGCAACCCGATTCGATAAGCTTGCACGAAATTATCAGTCTATGATCCGTATAGCCTGCATGTTGATTTGGTGTAAAGCCAAATGAGGACACACCCTAGAACCAGGTGTATATTTTGCCATGAATGCCCCAGCAGCCATTATTGGCATAACCGTAGAATCTGCATCGCAGGCTGTAAGCCAACTGGGTTTTGTAGTGACACCAGAAGTGTTAAGCCTGATTGCCAAAGAAGTGGGTGAACAAAGTATTTTGTCACGTGCTGGCGGTGCACCAACTTTTGCAGTAGGCATGGCACATATCATTTCGGAAATTTTCAATAGCCGTGCCATGATGGCATTCTGGTATCACTTTGCCATTTTATTTGAAGCGCTATTTATCTTAACTGCTGTGGATGCGGGTACACGGGCCTGTCGCTTTATGGTGCAGGATCTGGCAGGTATCGTGGTTCCCAGTATTGCCAGTAACCGTTCATGGATAGGAAATATTATCGGTACAACCGTTGCTGTGGCAGGCTGGGGCTTTTTTGTTTATCAGGGTGTGATTGATCCGCTCGGGGGCATTAACACCTTATGGCCGCTGTTTGGTATTGGCAATCAGATGCTGGCCAGCATGGCACTGATTTTAGGCACAGTGATTTTGTTTAAGATGAAAAAACAGCGTTATGCCTGGGTGACAATTGTACCGACTCTCTGGTTGCTAATTACTTCGTTAACCGCAGGCTGGCAAAAGATCTTTCATGAAAATCCCAAAATTGGCTTTCTGGCACAATCCAATAAATATTCAGTTGCTATGGAGCAGGGTACAATTATTGCACCCGCTAAAACCCTTGAGGATATGCATACGATTGTATTTAGCAATCAGATTAATGCAGTGCTCTGCGCCTTTTTTATGATTGTGGCCGTAGTAATGCTGCTGGCTTCCTTTAGAGTCATCTATAAGGCTTTACACGCGAGTGAACCTACAGTGCATGAGGCTGAGATTGTTTATGAAAATACCAGCTATGAAAAGGCCAGTACAGATGCCCAGACATCAGTTTAAACCTGTCCCGTTTGCTGAGTCTTTCATGGTTAAAAGGACGGGGAATAGCTTCCATATTCACCGGATTTTGCCAGCAAAACCAGATTCAGTTGTTGTACAAGTTGGTTTAAGCTGGCAAAGCAAGCTTAAGTTGATTATAACGCGTCTGGCTCAAAGCTTCCGCCTAATGGTCGGTGTACACGACTATCAGGTGTATGTGCAACATATGCAGCAACACCATCCTCAGCTTCAGGTTATGACTGAAAAACAGTTTTACCGTCATTGCCTGGAAGCGCGTTATCCCACTAAAGCCGGGAAAGTCGGAAAATGTCCCTGCTGATTTGTTTTCTTGAATGAAAATTTTTCAAACTGTAAGTCGTATAAAAACAATACAAAAGCAAGGTCTATTGTTAAGGAAACTGTCTGGTCAGCCAAAATAAACTTCCTGTATAACTAACGTTAAACCTGAACTTTGCGCAACCCTTAAATGCACCCATGCACTAAATACTATGATTTAATCAGGGTTTAGCTTTATTTATATTTAAGCTAAGCCAGTTTGATAAGGAAGAAAGTTTATGCTTCAGGATGCCACCCCTCAAAATATTGCCTCAGAAAAAGCCATTTTAGAAACAATAAAGCGTTCCCAGCAGGAAGTAGAACAACTGGTTACCCAAACCAAGGCAAAACTGGATCAGTTTCTCAATCAGCTTAACCAGATTGTGCTTGATAAGCCGCAACAAACCAAGCTGGCTTTAAGCTGCATTTTGGCAGGTGGTCATTTATTACTACAGGATTTGCCAGGGATGGGCAAAACTACCATGGCTGAAAGTTTGGCCAAGCTGTCAGGTTTAAGCTATCGCCGGGTACAGTTTACCAGTGATATGCTGCCTAGTGATATTCTGGGCTTATCGATTTTTAACCCGGAAAAACAGGAATTTGAATTTCGGGAAGGCCCGATTTTTACGCAAGTTCTGCTGGCCGATGAAATCAACCGCACCAGTCCCAAAACCCAGAGTGCATTGCTGGAAGCCATGGAGGAAAATCAGGTTTCACAGGATGGCGTGACCCGGACATTGCCGCAGCCATTTTTTGTGATTGCTACTCAAAACCCTATTAACCAGTCCGGGACATACCCTTTGCCGGAATCGCAGCTTGACCGCTTCTTGATGTGTTTGTCCCTAGGGTTCCCATCGGCGCAGGCCGAGCGGGAAATTTTGCTGGGGCAGGATCGGCGTAGCATGCTAGAATCAGTGGAAGCGCTACTGAATACGCAATCATTAAAAGACTATCGCCAGCTGGTGAATGACATCTATCTATCAGAACCTGTACTGGATTATTTGCAGCATCTGGTTGAACAAACCCGTACTGGCCAGCATACCGGATTATCGACCCGTGGCTTACTGGCACTTAAACGTGCTGCACAGGCGTATGCACTGGTTGAAGGTCGCGCTTTTGTCATACCTGAAGATATTCAGGCGGTATTTGTGGCAGTTGCTGATCATCGACTAGGGGTGAAAGGCATTGGCGGTGCAGATTCCCCAGCTCATCAAATCCTGCGTCAAGTTCCTGTGATTAGCTGATTGAGGAGCTTTTTATGCGCCTCACCAACTGGTTTGAAAACCGCCCTCCTGTTCAGCGCTGGATGCGACGGCGTTTGCCACGCTGTAGGGAAGTTACCTTATCACAGCGCCAGATTTTTGTATTTTTAACCAAGGAAGGTGGCTTGTTTGCTGTGTTACTGGCAGTGACTTTTCTGGCAGGTGTCAATTACGCTAATAATCTGATTTTAGGCGTATTTTTTCTGCTGAGCAGTATTCTGGTTATTGGCATTCATCATAGCTACGCACAATTATCCGGTCTAAAAATAAAAGTCCTGCACGCCAGTGACAGTCAGGCTGAAGGCCAAGCCCGCTTTCAAGTTGAAATTAGCCCCACCACTGCCAAATGCTATTGCCAGCTAGAACTGGTTTGGCAGCAATATCAGCGCATTGCCGTGCTTAATGACAAACAGGTGCTGCATTTTGATATTGATACGCCAAAACGGGGACGGTTTTTACCGCCACGCCTGATGCTGCAAAGTGTCTATCCATTAGGACTGATTCGTGCGTGGACATATATTTATTTTGATCAGGAAGTCTGGGTAGCACCAAAGTCAATTGAAGCTGAACGCAATGTATTAAACCGGATTGGTGGAGAGGGTGAGGAAACGCATGGTTTAAGTGGTCAGGAAGAATTTCAGGAACTAAAAAACTATGTTAAGGGCGAATCCTTGTCCCGCGTGTCATGGTCACATTTGGCCAAGGGACAGGGATTGTTGAGCAAGCAGTTTATAGACTTTTGTGCTGAACAGGATGCGCTAGATTATGACCAGATGCCAGCAATTGACCATGAAACCAAGCTATCGCAAATGGCGTACTGGGTACAAATACTGGGCGCACAAAATATTGCTTTTAGCATGAGGCTACCTACGCGAGAACTGCCTTTAGGGCATGGTGAAAAACATACCAATCAGGCCTTACGACTGCTGGCAGAGGAACCCTGATGAACGCGTTAATTCCTGTACAACCGATTCGTTACAGACAATTTGTTAGTATTATTGCTGCACAATTTGTTGTGTTTTTCCCGCATGTTTTTCATCTGCCTGTTTTATTTTCGGTACTGGCCTTTATTACGCTGATGGGCCTATGGCTCATGGCGCGGCGTCGAAAAATCTTTCATTCACAGCCGCCCAAGTTTTATCAATATATTATTGTGACAGCAGGGCTTGCCATTATATTGGTGACGTATCGCACGCTGATTGGTGTAGATGCTGGTGTAGCTTTTCTGGCGTTATGTTTACTGGGTAAATTACTGGAGTTAAAGCAGCGCCGTGACAGTTATATTGCTTTGACCTTATCACTTTTTGTAGTTGCCAGCCTGTTCCTGTTTGAACAATCCATTTTTAATGCGGCCATGGCACTGCTGGCCATTTTGGCTATATTTTATGCGTTATTGCAGCAGAATATTAATCCTGACCTGCTGTATCACCATTCTGCCCAGCTAAAAACAAATATTCCCGAAGCCATTAATCCTTCAGCAGGTCTATGGAAGCCTTTATTGCGCCTATTTTTACAGGCCATTCCATTGCTTGTTGTCTTATTTATATTTTTTCCGAGAATTCCGCCTTTATGGAGTGTTCCGATTAGCCAGTCACAGGGCAAAACTGGCATGAGTGACCAGATGTCACCGGGCAATATTGCAAGCCTGAGCCAGTCCACGGAGCTGGCCTTCCGTGTGCTGGATAAGCAAAATAATCTGGCAAGGCATCTGCCTCCCCGTTCAGAGCTGTATTGGCGTGGTTTAGTATTAAGCAAATTTGATGGCGTCACCTGGACGCAGCTTAAGGATTATCGCGCCGATAATCCCGTCTGGACAGGGATGCAATACCAGCCTGAATGGTTTAAACAGACTTTTGCAGGCAAATTAAATACGGGGTTTGAATATCAGGTGCTGCTTGAGCCGACTCAGCAGCAATGGCTATTTGCGCTGGATGTACCCTTTAGCCGCACCCGTGACGTTGCTTTAACCCGTGAATATAATTTAAAAAGTTCGCGCGAGGTTTATCGCCAGTTTAGTTATGACGCCTTACAGGTTAAAAATCTTAAGCGTGATACCGAGTTGCCAGACTGGTTAAAACAAGTCAATTTACAGCTACCAGCCAACAGTAATCCGCGTACCCGGCAATTGGCGCAACAGGTTTTTAATCAGGTTGGGCGCAATCCTGAGCGTTATGCCGATTACTGGCTAAACTGGATTAGACAGCAAAATTTTGTATATACACTAGAGCCACCAGTACTCTCCGGCCAGCGGATTGATCAATTTCTGTTTGAAAGCCGGCGTGGATTTTGTGAGCATTATTCATCATCCTATACATTTTTGATGCGTGCAGCCGGTATCCCGGCACGGGTTGTGGTGGGCTATCAGGGCGGCCAATTTTCTCCGGATCAGCAAAGCTGGGAAGTTCGTCAGCTGGATGCTCATGCATGGGTAGAAATCTGGCTGGCCGGACGAGGCTGGGTACGGGTTGACCCAACCGCTGCGGTTGCACCTGAGCGCGTTGAAAAAGGCATGAATAATTTTATGCAGGAAGATCAGCAGGTCTTTGGTAATAATGTATTCGGTCAACTACGCTCGAGCCAGTTCAGGTTATTAGGGCAGGCGCGTGTCTGGGCAGATTATGCCAGCTATGTATGGCAGCGGGATGTGGTGGGTTTTGACCAGTCCCAGCAGCAAGGTCTGCTACAACGGCTATTTGGTATCAAAAGCATGTATGTGCAAGTGGCCTGGATGGTAGGTAGTTTTATTACGCTATTGGCGATCATTGTAGGGATTATGTGGTGGCGCAGACGAAAAGTTTGGCATCCACTTGATGCACCATTACAGCGATTGTCTAAGAAATTAACCAAAGAAAACTTGGCGCGGGGTGAGTCAGAAGGTGTAGTGAACTGGTTGCAGCGGTTAGCAGCCTATCCAGCTTATCAAAAGCCGGCACAAGAGCTGATTCAGCTCTATCAGCAAGCACGTTATGCACCAGCAGGGGATGAACCAGCCCAAGCTAAAGTCATTCAGCAAATGAAAAAACTGGTTAGCAGTTGGCCGAACAGGAAGGAATAGTATAAAAAAATCTTGCTATGGAACTGGATTACGGTAATAATTTGGCCACTTTAGACGTATAGCTCAGTTGGTTAGAGCACCACCTTGACATGGTGGGGGTCGCTGGTTCGAGTCCAGTTACGTCTACCAGAATTTTTAAAACCGCCTGAAAGTTAAGTTTTCAGGCGGTCTTTTTTATGGGTTATGGAAAAGTTAAAATGAGTAAAAATGCTTGCATACTCAACCAGATATTTAATAGATCTCTTGCATAAGTCTGGTTTCGACAAGCGCAACCAACGCTGCCTGAGCCTGTCGAAGGCGAGTTGGTACAACTTATGAAAGAAGTCTAATGATATGATTTAATCCTTAAATAAAAAATAGTTTTTTTAAAAGAAGCCTGATTTCTAACAAGAATTAATTAATTTTTGAGCGTTAAAAGTATTTAAATCAAGATAGAAACATTCCAGTTTTATGAGTTTTATCTATGCCTGAAGGGTAGTCATCTATTAAAAATAAGAAATTTTTGCTCGTGAGTATATGTTCATTACTATTGCCTGCAGCGCATGCGGGAACAGCATATAAATGGATAGATGCTTCAGGTAATGTGCAGTATAGCCAGACCCCGCCTGCCAAAAAGGCAATCCATTCGGGATGCTTATAACAGTTCACTATATGGAGGGTAATTCTTTATATTTATCTAGGATTCGCTGGTTAAGCATATAAATAATTGGCCAGCTAAACTGAGTGATCATTGTATGACTAATCCACCAATAAATCTTAAGTTGTATCGTGGTTCATGTTAAATGCCAGCAAGCAGGGTCAAAATGTAAGTTCAATTTGCCAGCCATTTAATTATTTTAAAATATTCAAAGAACTAGCTATAATGCCCAATCCGTATTTATCCTGACTTAACGTGTAATAACAATGCCAAACTATACCCGTTTTATTTATGCGGCTACTTCAACGGCACTCCCGTCCACAATTCGCCAGCATCTGATTGAAATCACCCAGATTTGCGAAACATTAAATAATATCGAGGAGTTAAGTGGCGTTCTAATTTATGGGAATAACACGTTTTTGCATTGTATTGAAGGCAGTGAAGAGCAGATTAACAAGTTTCACCAGATGTCGCTAGAAAGCCCTTATACCCGTGATTTCTTGCTATTAAAGCGAGAAATTATTCCAGCGAAGTCATTTAATTTCTGGAATATTAAATACTTTATTCGGGAAACTGTACTTCAGCAATTTTTTTTGGACTGGCATAAGGATACGTTTAATCCTTATATCGTTCAGGGTACGATGCTGGATGAGTTTGTTCAGTTAATTATTCAAAATGAAGAAGCAGTGAGCTATACCTTTTTGGAGCAATATGAGTCTATTGCCAATGAGCGTAGTATTAAGTCAGCTAAGCCTTTTTCTTCTATTAATTATTTATTTTTAGGCCTATCCATTGTCCTGATCATTGTTTTAGCCTTTTACATTACCAGCTACCTAGAACATCACGCTTAACCGTAATGCATTTATTGGTATTGCCAACCTGCTATTTTATTGTTTTTGCAAAATGAAAGCGCTTTTTAAGGCTATTTAAAAAATTATTATAGTTTGTACTTTTTCTTTAAATTTGCTCGTCAGTTGTTTTATTAGCCTTTAGTAACAGAACCCTATACAGATTAGTCTACTTTTTAATATAGTTGCTACAATCTACGGTTTAAAAGCTTGGTAACAGGATTTACAATTTTAGCTGTGAAGTTATTGGTGCTAATTTTTTAATAGTAAAAGGAATTGAAGTATGTGGAAATTTAGCTATAAATATGGCTGGGCAGAAATTGAAGACTTTCTTACACATACTCAAAAGGAAACTGCCAGCATTGATTTGTCGGAAGACATTAGAAATGCAGGATACGAGCCAGCAGATGGCATGAGCATCGGGAATATGATCTGCGGTGATGTGATCATGGAGGTTTATGTCGGTAATCCGGACAGGGCGCATTATGCTTATCTTGTAGAACTGGATTTACTGGCAGGCTGTGACCCACAGTTTGTGGCCTTAAAAACCTTTCCGGATCTGGTTGAACTGATTAATAAGGTTTTGCCCATTGCGGTGGCTTCTGAAAAAATCCATCAGTTACGTTCTTCAAGTAACGAGTCGGCACGTTTAAATAGCTTGTTATAACTGATGCGTTTAAAGGCTATTCATTAGAGTTAAGTTGTTGTGATCATAGCTGGAATTATGAAAAAGCCGTTCAATCCATTAAACGAACGGCTTTTTTCATGCTGACTAACTGGTTTTAATTTAAGCGCAAAGGATCAAAAACTTTTTAAAAGTTTGTCCAGAATAAAGGTTTTGGCAGGTGTATCGGGTTTCATGTCAAAAGCTTGTTGCACCATATTATCCCGCTTGCCAGTACCAGAGTTTTGAGTAACTTCCCATTCAGCAGCCATAAGTGCCTGAAGCTGTTTTCAGCCAATCGTAGGGCAGATTCACGACCAAAACCAGTTCCGGCACCTGTAATTAGGATTGTGCTCATCAATAAACCTCATCTATCAATTATTTGGGAACAGTGATTAATAACAATGAATGCAAAGGGTTAAAAGAGCTAAAAACAAGCGATATACAAGGAGATATATAAGAAAAGTAAAAACATCAATTTATGAAGATGGAATTACTTTGCAATAAAATCTTACTTCTATACATTTAAAAATTTTATATTAATTACAGTATTTTAATAATTTATTTTTCTAGAATTAATGCTGTTACTAATTTCATAAAATACATCAAATTACATATAGTGACGTTATGAGTTATTTAATCGCTGAAAATTTATTATAAAGTCATGAGCATTGCTTGATCGCTAAAATTTGGTTGATGTTATTAAGACTTAGATTTTAACTATCCGGTAATGAGATTTTTAAAGATTAACTTTCAATTGAGAAAGTTGGTTTAATTTAAAATTAGAGTGATATGAGGAGCTTTTAATGGCTAGAAAAATAGATATTAATGATATTAAACCGCATGCTGAAGTAATTGGCTCTGATCAACAACACGTGGGCAAGGTAGATCACGCGATTGGCACTGACCAGATTAAACTGGCAAAGCAGGATTCAGCCGCTGATAACACGCACCATGCCATTCCGGTTGAGTGGGTTGAATCCATCAACGATAATCAGGTGGTGTTGAACAAAACAGCAGCTGAAGCGCAGCAGCAATGGCGTTCCATCTAATGAGTTATTATTAGATAGCTATCTAGTGATATCTCCTTAAAGTTGATTAATACGTGCTATCTATAGATGATCTGATTTAAACTAATGCCCTTCAGAGGGCATTAGTTTTATATAGGCTTAGTAAGATTTAACCTAATATATTCTTATCTGATTAAATTAAAAACGTTTTTTATGCTGGTATAGTTTTTGATTTTTAAATGTATTTACTACATAATTTCTCCATCATATCATTAAAATTTTGAGAAATAAAAATTTATCTTTAGTGAATATAAAAGGGAAGGTTAATTTTTTATTTCAAAACCATTAAGTTATATTTATTTATGGGGGAGAAAAATAAATTATGAAGACGATAGAAGTATTTATATAAACTTACCTGCATTACATTTTATGACCTAAGGCTGGGTTAAGGTTGTAAAACTCTACAGTTTTTTAGACAGTGTAATTTGGATAATGCGCTTAACTTGTTTAAACCGAAACTTCGGTATGTTATTAACCCGCGTTATTAATTCGAAAGGTAGGTTTAATATGTCTAATCGTTCAAATAATTCCCAAGGAAATAATCAGCATACTCAAAGTAGTCAGCAAGGCAAACAGCACCAACAACAGGGCGGACAGCAACAGCAACAAGGTGGCGGTACTTCAAACCGTGGCTTTGCCAGCATGGACCCAGAGCGTCAACGTGAAATTGCCAGTGAAGGTGGTCGTGCAGCCCATGCCAGTGGCAATGCCCATGAGTTTACCTCTGAGGAAGCACGTCAGGCTGGTTCAAAAAGCCACGGTGGTCAGGGCCAGCAAACCCAAAGCAGCAATAGTAATGGCAAGCAACAGGGTGGCGGCAACCAGAATCAGGCTAAGCAAAGTAACAATAGCCAAGGCCACAACCAGCACACTCAAAGCAACAGCTCTAGTGGCAAGCAGCAGGGTAGCCAGCGTGGCAACAACAGTAATCAGTCACGCGATGAAGATGGCCAGTTTACCAGTAAGCAAAATCGCTAAAACGGCAACCTAGATGGCTAGCGTTTTAAAACTGAACCACAGAGAAGCAAGCAGCGTGACTATCTTAAAGCTAGGTTAGTTTAAAGCTGACTTCGCTGACTCTACGGTCTAAAAGCAAAAAACGATGTATGAGTGTCTATTCATACATCGTTTTTTTATGGCTACTTGATCCAATTAATCATGCTCAAAGGTTTGGTTAAGGGCATCCTGTACTGCCTTGATACGAGCCTTGCAGGCTTTATAGGCTTGCATGGATTCTTCCACAATCACCATGAGCTGATCCAGATCAGGCTCTTGTTGCTCTTCCAGTCGTTCGGCATTTTGCTTGAGAACCGCAAATGCCTGTTTAAAATCCATTACGTAATGGTCTGCTGGTTGGTTGATTTCTGATTTAGGCATCATAAGTTTACTCAAAAAAATTGATCGTATTAAGCTGGGCAGTGGCTTGACCATCCTGCATGTCAATCTGAATAACTGGCTGACTGACAGCTTGTCTATTTGAAGCCTGGCTATTTAAAGCTTGGTTTGCTACAGGTGGTGTGTCTGTAGATTGTGCAGAAGCATTTTGCAGTTCCTTGATAGAACTAACCGCCTTGCCATTTAAGCGCACAATGGCATAACCACGCTCAAGGGTTTGCTTGGGACTTTGTAGCAGAATTTCACGCATCAGTTGTTCAGTCTGCTGCTGTGCCTGCCTGATGTGCTGCTGAGCCAGATAGTGCTGGGTTTCAATCAGCTGATCGGTTTCTTGGCTTAGTTGAAGTAGCTTGTATTTACTGCTGCGCTGGGTTAGGGCCATCAGGGTTTCAAGTTCTGCCAAGCCTGCATTAAACGCATAATTCGCTATGGATTGTATAGTGTCGAAATAACTCTGGGCCTGTTCGGTGACGCTGGCAATGTGGTTTCTAATTCCGGCAATCACCTTGCTGGGCGTGTCAAAGGAGCGATGGGCAATTTCATCCAGAATGGTACGGTCACGTTCATGGCCAATGCCCACCCAGACTGGAACCGGACTTTGCGCCAGCATGGCAGCAAGGGTGTAGTCATTCAGGTAAGCCAGATCATTTACTGCGCCACCGCCCCGAATGATGACAACCAGATCAGGGAGGCTTTGCTTTGTGTCTTGCCATTGCTGTAACGTCTCAAACAAGGCATTTTGAATGGTTTTTGGGGCATCGACTCCCTGAAACGTGGCATGCGCATAAGTAAATTCACAGACGCCATATTGCGCCAGCAGGTCGGCATCTTTCTGGAAGTCCCCCAGTCCAGCTGCTTTTTCCGGTGCAATGACCAGCACCTGACGGATATCAAACGGATTTGGTAAATTGCGATTAAGATCAATGAGTTCTTCATCCACCAGCCGCCGTACAATATCCTGATATTTTTGCGCCAGATCACCCAAGGTATAGCTCGAATCAATATCCTCAATATTTAAGGAAAAGCCATATTGCGGGTTAAAATTAGGCCGTACCTTGACCAGTACGCTCAGGTTTTTGGCCAGATCAATGCCACTCTCTGCCTTAAACTGGCTAATCAGGCGCTGGGCCTGGCCGCGCCATAAGGTTGCCCGGCAGGTGGCAACGGTTTTATCGGTAAACTGGTCTTTTTCAGCCAGTTCAAAATAATAATGGCCGGTTTTGCTGCTCATGCCGGTAATTTCGGCCTTAACCCAAGTACCTTCATCAAAGCTTAATTTGATTACGGTCTGAATGGCATTCAGGTATTCACTGAGGCGAACAGTACCAAAGCCGGAATTTCCCCGAATGTCTGTACCAAAACCCAGTCCATCAAAACCATCAAAATTTGCCATGATTAAGGTTGCCCTGTCTGGCTAATGGATGGTAATGCTGTATCTGTAGGTTGCGTAGCATCCACTGATGACACAGGTTGCGGGTCTTGTAGAGAGGGCTGCTGTGCTGGCGCCGTGCCAATACTTTCCTTATTGTCGGTGTCCTTTGGCATAGCGTCTGTTGGCACTACTGGTACTTCACCGGGTTGGCTGGTTGCAGTGGCTGGTACAATCGGGGTGTTTAAGGCACTGCTATTAAACGGTTGACCCACAACGACTGTAAGCATGCTAGAGGGCTGAATATATTTGCGTAAGGCAGCCTGAATTTCCTGCGGCGTGACTGCTTCAATCTTTTTGGGATAATCGGCCAGATAGCTGGTTGGTAAACCGTAAAAGCCAATCATACCCAGATAACCCAGTATGCTTTCATTGCTGGAGAGTGATAGCGGATAGCTTTTCAGCAAGCCTTCGCGGGTTTCGCTAAGTAGTTGCTGGTCCAGTGGCTGGCTTAAAAAATTTTGCAGGGTTTGCTTGGTTACCTTAATACTTTCAACGGCCTGATCACCGCGCGTGGAATAGCTGATGATAAACGGCCCAGTAGTGCGCATAGAGGTAAAACCACTGTAAGCACCATAGGTCAGGCCACGTTTTTCACGCAATTCTTTCATTAATAAGGCATTAAAACCATCGCCACCGAGCATTTCATTACCAACGGTCAGGGCATAAATGTCATGGTTGTCACGAGTAATGCCTAATTGGCCAATCATCACATGCGACTGGCTGGAATTAAAAGGTACAGCCACTGTTTTTGCATTAGTTAGGGGTTGTGGTGCAGGTAAGGGCCGTGCTTTTTGACCAGCAGGCAGGCTCTGGCTAATGCGGTTGGCCAGTTGTTGTGCCTGATCACGGCTTAACTGCCCGGTAATGGCAATATTCAGGTTTTTTGCAACCAGATAGGTGTCCTTAAAGTTACGGATGTCCTGCGGGGTAATTTTTTTCAGGCTGGCTTCAGTCCCTGTGGTCGGTTCAGCATAGGGATGTTTGCCGTATAACTCACGGTAAAAACGAATGCCCACGACAGCACCCGGTGATTCCTTGCGCTGTTGCTGGCCAATCGCTGCATTGTTAAGCACCCGGTCAATACTGGTTTGCGGAAATTGTGCGTCCTTTAGAATGGCCAATAACTGGTCTACTGCAGGGTTAAAATAGGCCGGGTCTGACAGGGTACGCAGGCTTACTGTAAACATGTCACGATAAGACGTTGCACTAAACTCGGCGCCAAGGCGTTCAAAATTGGCGGCAATATCATCGGTACTCTGGGTAGAAGTGCCTTCATCCAGCAACTGGGAAGTTAAGGATGCCAAGCCATATAGCCCATCGCGCAATTCACTGTCACGTGCAGAACCCGCATCAAAGGTAAGCCGAATATCAACAATCGGCAATTCAGGCGCGGCCACAAACAGGGTTGGCGTGCCGGTTTTGGTGCTCAGACTTTCAATTGCTGGAGTCTTGATTGCTACAGCACCTGACGCTGCAATATTACGCAGGCTGCTTAAGGTTGCCAGCGAAGTAATTGGTGCATCGCTGGGTTCGGCCTGATGGGATTCCTCGGCCCAGGCAGTGGACATAGCCAAAGGAGAAATTGTGGTAGCAGCCATGGCCACGCTTAAAAAGCTGGCGCTAAAACGCGATATCAAGGGACGGGAACAGAACATGGTGTTATATATAAATTGATTCATTAGGGATTGCTTCCTGTACTAGTGCTGCTAACAGGATTTTTGGTTGCAGAGGTGGCGGGCTGTGAAGCTGCCTGTACCGGATTTTGTGCATTAGGAGCTGACTTGGCCTGTGTTTTGTCACCCGCAACCCGCAAATACATGGTGCTGAGGTTATCGGATACCAGATATTGCTGGGCAATTTGCTGCATATACGGCACTGAGAGCTGGTTTAGTTTCTGGGGCAGCGCATCAATAATCTTGTAGCTTAAATTAGCACTTTCCAGCATGCCAATTAGTTGAGCCTGACCTTCAATACTGTCTTGGCTATAGACCAGTTCTGCCAGATAGCTGGTTTTTACCCGTTCCAGCTCAGTAGGGGTTATTGGATCAGTTTTAAGTTTTTCCACTTCAGCCAGAATGGCAGCGCGGGCTTGTTCAAGAGTTACACCTTGTTCTGGAATTGCGGTAATGGTAAACAGGCTGCTGCCCCGGTTAAACAGGTCATAGTTACAGCTAACCGATGCCAAAATACGTTGTTCACGAATCAGGCGGGTTTCAAAACGGGCAGACAGGCCACCGTCCAGCACGGATTGCAACAATGCCAGTGCGTAGGCTTTATCCGGGTTGTCTGCACTTTGTAGCGAATCGACATTCCACGCCAGATAAAGTGCTGGAATTTGTACAGGCACGCTTACATCCATTTGCCGCTCGCCAATATGCTGGAACTCGCTCACATCAGGACGAACCGGCGTGGCACGACGCGGCATATCGCCAAAGTAGCGGCGCACATCATATATGGTTTTTTGCGGATCAACATCGCCCACAATAATCAGGGTGGCATTATTAGGCGTGTACCATTTTTGATACCAGCGTTTCAGTGAATCCAGTTTCAGGCCTTCCAGGTTTTTCATGTGGCCGATCGTTGGCTGGCGTAGCGGACTGGTGGGATAGGCCATCCAACGGAATTTTTCATAAGCCAGCGCCTTGGGATTGTCATCGGTACGCTGGCGGCGCTCTTCCATAATCACGCGCATTTCCGGTTCAAAATCCTGTTGGCGCAACTGTAGGTTTTGCATGCGGTCAGCTTCAAGTTCCAGCGCCAGCGGTACATATTGTGCGGGATAAAGCTGGTAATAACCCGTGTAATTGTTGGAAGTAAATGCATTGGTTGAGCCGCCAAACTTGCCGCTAATGCGTGACAGTTCTTCACCCGGAACCTTGCTGGTGCCTTTGAACATCATGTGTTCCAGTGCATGCGACAGGCCAAGCTCATCACCCGTTTCATCGGTAGAACCCACCTTGTACCAGATCTGGGTCATGGCAACTGGCGCGCGGTGATCTTCGCGGATAATGACTTTTAGGCCATTTGGTAGGGTTTCTTCATAGGTTTTGGTTTTCACCTGAATCGGCGCTGGTGCAGTGGCTGAGTTACTGACTGGTTTTGATTTGGCCAGTACAGGCATTGATAATCCAACGCTTAATCCGATCAAGCCATACTGGCTTAACCTGGACAATTTCTTGAGAGTGAATAATTGCTCAAGGTGTTTTAAATAAAAGGAAGAAGGTAAGGCGGCCTGTTGCATGCGCGTAATCATATATTTTGCTAAACCTGTATCCGTCCAGTCTGTGCTAAAAAGTCAAAATTTTGGGTTGAAATCGCCATGCTTTTTTTAAGTTTCTTAAAAAATCCTTGTTGAAATCAACCTGCTGTTCCCAAATGTGGTGCTTGTCTTGCAGTGATAAACCAGCGTACTGACAGCAGAAATCAAGCATACTCTTGCCCGCCAAACTTGCCAGCTTTTTTGCAGCAAAAAGTACAATTTGTTTGTTATTTAACGTGAAGAAAATTCACAATGCTTCCATAAAAATCCATACGATATGCTAGGATACACCGTATTTAAAAGTTGTGAATAAAGGCGCCGGAGCAAGTATGCAACCTCAGCAACCCGATCAGAAAACTTTCGTTATTGATGCCGATATTGGTGATGATGACGTTACCTTGCCCAGCCTGCCCACAGTCGATATTCCTGTGATCGAAACACCGCGTATTGCAGAGCGTGCAGCCGCAACACCAGCACAGCAAGTAACAGTGTCATCAGTGCCAGCAGCGTCATCGTCAGTAACAGCGCCACTGTCTGACACTGATAGCAGTGTAGAAAGCGGTGGTTTTTTTGGTCGCATGAAAGCAGGCTTAAGCAAATCACGCAAAAGCTTTACCGAAGGCATGGTCAATATTCTTATTGGTGGCAAGGAAATTGATGACGAGCTTTTGGAAGAAGTCGAAACCCAGTTACTGGTAGCGGATATTGGTGTTGATGCAACCCGTACTATTATTCAAAACCTGACCGAACGCACCGAACGTAAAGAGCTGATTTATTCCAATGCACTGTATAAGGCATTGCAGGAAGAACTGGTGACTCTGCTGGCTCCACGGGTTAAGCCACTGCATATTGATAGCAATAAAAGACCGTTCGTGATTTTAATGGTGGGCGTAAACGGTGTTGGCAAAACCACCACCATTGGCAAGCTGGCCAAGCGTTTGCAGGGCGAAGGCAAAAAAGTCATGCTGGCTGCGGGTGACACCTTCCGTGCAGCGGCCACCGAGCAGTTGCAGATCTGGGGCGAACGTAACAATATCCCCGTAGTGGCACAGGGCCATGGTGCTGACAGCGCTTCGGTGATTTTTGATGCCTTTGAAAGTGCGCGTGCGCGTGGCATTGATGTATTAATTGCCGATACTGCTGGCCGTTTGCATACCAAAAGCAACCTGATGGAAGAGCTGAAAAAAGTAAAGCGCGTGATGCAGAAAATTGATGCGACCGCGCCACATGAAATTATGCTGGTGGTGGACGCCGGGACTGGCCAGAACGCCATTAATCAGGTGCAGGAATTTGATAGTGCAGTAGGCTTAACGGGTTTAACCATTACCAAGCTGGATGGTACGGCCAAGGGCGGCGTGCTGTTTAATATTGCCAGCCGCACCAATGTACCGATTCGCTTTATTGGTGTCGGTGAGAAAATTGATGACCTGCGTCCGTTTTCTGCCAAGTCGTTTGTAGCGGCGTTATTCCAGACCGATGAGCGTTAATAAATTACTTTAACTGCTCATTAAATTAAAAAGGCCAGTGCCGATTATATATATCGGATCACTGGCCTTTTTTTGCTCATTTAGTAGGGTTTTCTTCAGTTTCCACCACCACACCTTCATTTAAACGCAATTGCAGGCTTTGAGTATAAGTGGCTGAAATGGGCGAGGCACCGTCAAGGTCTAGCTGGTTCAATGCTTCTGCCATCGGATGTCCACTCACCAGATCAAGCGATAACTTCAGGCTACCTGCTGTAGCGAAGGTAGCACCATCCAGCGTACGGGTATTGGCAGTTGCACGGATCAACTGGTCATTCAAACTGGAATAAAGTACCAAGTCAGCCCACGGTGCAGGCAAACCCATACCCAGTTTTCCGGTTAAGCTAAGTAAGGACGACTGAGGACGATCCTGATGCATCACCTGACCGCTAAATTCCTTGTCACTTAGGCTAAAATTAATGGAGGTTACAAATTTGGGATAGCCCCAGATTTCCTTGCCAGCAGCGCAGGCCTCTACTGTCGTCACGGGCAAATGCAGAATATGCATGCCAGTCTGGCGGCGGTCCGGTGGCAAGGACAATTCCATCAGGGGATGCTTGGCAGGTTTCATGCCTTTGGGTTGGACCACCACACAGGCTCCCACTTCATTATAGGGCGCACCGTCTGTCAGGCTGCGGTATTCATAGAAAGCCAGCGCAAACAATGCCTTGTTTTCAGTAACAGGAACCACTTCAATGCCTGTTACATCAACCAGCGCACTCGCCTTGGCATAGTCCACCATAAAAAAGGCAATCAGGCTGGATGCATCAAAATAACGTACGGGTACATGCATTGGGCCTGTACTGATTTGCTTGGGATGCGTGGCCACCTGAAAAAATGCATCTTTAAGCCAAGAAGTCATGTGCAATCAACCTCGCTACCGAATAGAAATGAATCCTTATTTAGGCATGCTGACCTGTAATTACACTGTTGCTTTCTTGCTGGGTTTTTAAAAGCTTTATTAAAAAGACCGACACCTTTACTTTGTATTTGCAATCACGAATTTAAAATCTATTAACCTGAGGCAGCGACCCCTACCATGTCAAGGTGAGGCTCTAAGCAGCTCAGCGGCATTACAATGGTGCAAGCGCACTGGCATCGGAATGATCGTCATAACTCAAACTTTGATTTAAGGTGGCAAATTCCGGCAAGACACTCATCAGTAAGCGAATTTGTTGCAAAACCAGTTGCTCACGGCTACCAGTTTGGGCACTCATATTTTGCAGGCGCAGGGTGAGCAGTTCGGTGGTATGCTGGAGTGCCGGTTTAGGTGTTTGCGCATGGAGTAAGGCACCCTGAATATTCACCAGCACCTGATCCAGTAGCGACAGCACTTCTTTATCCTTAAGTTCTTCCCGATGCGCACCCAGCGCAGAAATATAGCTTAAAAAAGTATGGTTTAAGCATAAAAAGCGGAAGCACTGACTCACCTGAATGGCATCCTGGTCTGGTTCAGTCGCCAATGTTGAAATAAAAGAGGCCAGTTCTGCATCGGAATTGTGGGCCGCCCGTCGTTTGATGCGGTAATCCATGTCATTGCTTTTGCCTGCATGATACTGCCGAACCACAGCAGCCAGATAGTTACACTGTGCAGTTAAGGCCCGGTTCACCAGTCGTGGCAGGCGGCGAAACTTCCAGTCTGGCCAGATAAAACTCACACCAAGCCAGGCAAAAAAACAGCCAATGATGGTATCGGTAATGCGTGGTAGGGCAGCATCAAAACCCGAACCGTCCAGATTAAAATTGATTAGTGCCAGCAGGGTAATGAATGCAGTGGCCTGTGCATACTGGCGGCTACGCAGTTCAAAAAACAGCACGCCAGCAATGATCAGTACCACCAGCTGTCCTTCCACACTAGGCACAAAATATAAAATCGGCAGGCCAATCAGCACGCCAGCCAATGTACCGGTAATCCGCAATTTTAGGCGTCGCTGGGTCGCATTAAAGTTGGGCTGGCTGACAAACAGCGCTGTGAGCAAAATCCAGTACCCATATTCAAGCCCTGTCACCTGAATAAAAATATAAGCCAGCAGCAATACCAGTGACAGGCGTACTGCATGGCGAAACAATACCGATTCAGGACTTAAGTTTTGCCGAATGCGTTGCCAGATATCCGCAAAGCCTTGCAGGCTGTCATCCCGTAACTGCTGGTTAATATCATTACGGTCAAAATTTTTCTGCAGGAAGGAACGCTCGGTTTCCATGTTGGCAAGCTGGGCGTCTATTTCCTTTAAGTTGGTTAAAATCAGCGTTAATGCATTTAAGTGAATTAAGTTACGACCCTGATCATATTGTGAATGAATGGATTGCTTTAAACGCTCAAAAGCACGGGCAAAGCGTGGATTATGTTTATACGGGCGATGCAAGCGAATGCATTTTGCCAGTTCCATGCAGGCTCTGGATTGTGTGCTCAGCAGGCGCTGAAAACGGAACAAAATATCGCTATAACGAAATTCACGCGCCAGTGTCTGGTAGTCAATATGCGCTGAATCACCACGTTCATGGATATCCTGTGCCACGAAATAATAGTGCAGGTTGCGTCGGGTATCTTTCTGGCCCCGGTCTCCCTTAAGCCGTGTGAGCAGGGAAATCCGGGTTGCATTGAGTATGGCAACCAGCTTGCTATTGCATAAGGATAAGTCAATCAGTGCCTGATCAAATTCCTGTGCATTCAGATCGGCATCAAACAGATTGGATTTTGCATATAAAAAAGCACCCAGCTTGTTATAGCAGGCGCTTAGGTTGTCATCCAGATTGCGTACCGGAAAAACCAGATAGCTGATAGAGGTTAATAAGCCATACCATACTGCGCCTGCGACCAGATACAGGGGTTGCTCATACCAGTTGTCAAACAGGTGAACACCCAGCATGGCATAAACTGCTACTACCAGTGAACCATAGGAAATGGTGGCATAGCGCGGGCCAAGTGAACCCAGCAAAATAAATACAATACAGGAAGCAATCAGGCCAAGGGCAAACAGTACCGGATAGGGGAACAATAGCTGTACCGAACTGGCTGCCACAAAAAAGCCAATATAGGTATAAAACAGATTGCGCAAATGCACTGAAAAGCGGTCATCAATATTGCTGATACCCGCAGCAACCACACCCAATGTTAAAGGAATGGTTAAAATTTGCCGATCAATTAAATAAGGGAAAAAAGCCGTACCTGCAAAAGCAATCATCATGCGCAAGGCATACATATAGGCAGAGTTATAACTGACCCTGATAATTTTTGCTGCCAGCTTTTGCACACGTCATCTCACAGTTATTACCTGAGTGCCATTATATCTCAGGCTCTCAAGGTTATTTTGTTTAAAATAAGCGATTTAAGATAATAGAGTTTACTGGTTAATTGTCATTACATTGTCATCTTGAACAACTAATATTGGTGAGTGTGATGTCATAAAATATGATATTGATATCACAAAATTGAATGTGTCGATTTAGTCTTTGCTGAAATAATTATGTTATGTTTGAAAGACTAGCGCCCATTATTCCTGGCATCAGTCATACCTACGGGTGCGCATCAATATTTGTAGAACTGTTTTTATGAATGGAAGTTTGTAATTTGAGATCAAAATTAAAAGGTCAGCATGTGGTTACCTTATCCAAGATTGTTTTATCACTCATGGTTGTGGCTATGGCTACTTCCGCACAGGCTGCTGTAACATTAGTAACACCCGAAGAAATTCCAGTACTGGCGCTGGACCAGCAGGAAGTAAACGGTAGTTTTTTCCGCTCCAGCAAAACAAGCTATAAGCTTGATCCCGGTACGCATGAGATTGCAGTCCGCTATGAGCAACTGTTTAATTTAACCAATGGCGACCATGATGTTTTAAAGTCGGCAGTGGTAAGCGTGCGAGCAAATTTGGAAGACAATAAAACGTACCGTTTAAGCCTTGTTAATCCACCCAAAAATTATGATGTGGCAAAAGACTATGTCAAGCAACCCATTATTGCCGTGCTTGATGAGCAGGGTAAGGTTATTGCCCAGCAACAGGGACTGGATAACGCACCAAAGCCCATGCTCGGCAGCAGCTTTTTTAACCGGGTAATGGACTTTAGAAACAAGCCGGAAATGCAAAAAGACCTGACCACCAGCCAGACTGACAATAACAGTCAAGCCGTTACTTCAAGTGTTAAAGTCTCAACAGTTTCAACCACAGGGGCAAATGATAATCTTGAGCAGCTTAAGCAACTGTGGCAAAACGCCAGCAAGCAGGAACGAGAGCAATTCATGCAGTTCATCATTCGCTAGCATTTATATCAGCTATAAGAAAGGCCACCCTAAATAAGGTGGCCTTTTTGTTAATTTATCTTAAGATAAATTAGTCATGATGGCGGTGTTTGCGATGTTTTTTAGCCTTGTAGTTTACACGTTGCCAGTTACCGTTATTCCAGCTGTCATAACGTGCATTGCGTGCAGCAATCCGGTCGCGGCGGGCTTGTTCAGCTTTTTCTTCAGCTTTGTCCTGAGCAATTTTATTGCCCAGCGCAGCACCACCAGCAGCGCCTACAGCAGCACCAATCAGGTCGCCATTACGAACACCGGTATTACGTCCTACGGTATAGCCACCCGCAGCACCCAAGCCACCGCCAACGGCACTTTCAGTGCGGCTGCGTTTATCACTGGCTGCTGCCGAACCACCTGCACCGCCAATGGTTGCACCGATCATAGCACCTGATTCACCACCCAGTTGACGGCCAACAGTTGCCCCAACCACACTACCCAAAGCACCTGCTGCTGCAACCCGCCCTGTATTGTCAGCGTAGGCAACCGTATTCATTCCGATTAAGCTGGTGGCAGACAGCACACCGGCTAATAAAATGGACGTAAATTTCATAGTTTTTCTCCTCATCCCAGCTACAACTGAGCTGCTTGTTAAATTAATGTTAATTGTTCTAAATGTTTCACTGTAATATTTAGTAATAGCTTTGGGTGCATCACGTAAACTCGAGCCTACTTAAAGAGCTAATCATGGATTTTGGCCGTTAATTGCCGATAAAACGCACATATTGATTTCTCAACCTACTATGTGATTAAGGCCACTGAATAAGGCAATTGCAATATTTTTGCAGTCTTTTGGATTTTAGGCAGTGAATGACTTACACTATGCCGCTTAAAAATTTGTTTGCATCGGGCTGTCACTGTGTCAGTCCTTAAGTTATTTTTGTCCCGTTTTGCGAGATTATTCAAGGTTATGAAGTCATCACTCCGTTTGCGTCTGGATCAACTGTCTGACCGGTATGAAGAATTAAACGCACTGCTGTCTGATGCAGAAGTGATTTCTGATAACCAGCGGTTTCGCAAACTGTCGCGTGAACACAGTGAACTGGAAGAAATTACCCAGGTCTGGGGTGCTTATCGTCAGGCAGAAAAAGACCGTGAAACGGCTGAAGCCATGCGTGCAGACCCTGAGTTTCGCGATATGGCCGAAGAAGAAATTCAGGAAGCCAAAGCCCGCCTTGAAGCACTGGAAAGTGATTTAAATGTCTTGATGATTCCCAGGGACCCTAACGATGCCAACTCGGCATTTCTGGAAATTCGTGCAGGAACAGGCGGTGACGAAGCTGCTATTTTTTCTGGTGACCTGTTTCGCATGTATGAGCGCTATGCACAAAGTGCAGGCTGGCGTGTGGAAGTGTTATCTGAAAATGAAGGCGAGCATGGCGGCTATAAGGAAATCATTTGCCGGGTGGAAGGTGAAGGCGTGTATGGCCGCCTGAAGTTTGAAAGTGGCGCGCATCGGGTACAGCGCGTGCCGGCCACAGAATCACAGGGGCGGGTGCATACTTCTGCCTGTACGGTGGCTATTTTACCTGAAGTTGACACTGATCATACGGTAGAAATTAACCCGGCTGACTTGCGCATTGATACTTACCGTGCATCGGGCGCGGGTGGGCAGCACATTAACAAAACCGACTCGGCTGTGCGCATTACCCATATTCCAACCGGGACTGTGGTGGCCTGTCAGGATGAACGCAGCCAGCATAAGAACAAAGCCAAGGCGATGGCATTGCTGGTATCGCGTATTGAAGATGCGAAGCGTTCTGCGCAGCAAACGGCAACTTCGGAAGCACGGCGTGATCTGGTGGGATCGGGTGACCGTTCCGAGCGCATTCGCACTTATAATTACTCGCAAGGTCGTATTACCGATCACCGCATTAACCTGACCTTATATAAGCTGGATGCTGTGATGGAAGGTGACTTAAATGAGTTACTGGATAACTTGCACCGCGAATATCAGGCGGATCAGCTGGCGATGCTGGCCCAGCAAAACGGTGGCTAGCTTTGAGGGTTAGTGAGCTAGTCGAACTACAAGTTTGGCTACTGTTTCGACAAATTCGGCTAATGCTTTATAAAGCTGAGTTATGGTTTTAGAAGACTTGGCTTATGGCTAGATTACAGGCACCACATTAAATGAATATTGCACAGGCACTGGAGTGTTATGGCGAACCCGATAGTTTTGAGCGCCGTGAATGTGGCTGGCTGCTTGAGCATATTCTGGGCATTAATCATTTAACGTTAAAATATAAATCTGACCTGACATTAACATTGCTTCAGGAAAAACAATTTTTACAGGGCATTGAGCGGCTAAAACAAGGCGAACCGCTAGCTTATGTGTTGGGCGAGCAGGAGTTTTGGTCATTAAAGTTAAAGGTCACGCCAGATACCTTAATTCCGAGGCCGGATACCGAAACTCTGGTGGAACAAGGCTTAGCACTCATTGATCCAGAACAAAATTTATCTATTCTGGATTTAGGAACAGGTAGTGGGGCAATTGCATTGTCCATTGCCAAAGAACGTCCGCTAGCAAATATCATTGCCACTGATTTTTCCAGTGCTGCATTACAGGTAGCCCAGCAAAATGCAACGTTAAACCAGATTTCTAATGTAGAGTTTTTACAGGGAAGCTGGTATCAGGCTTTAAATAGCAACTATCAATTTGATGTGATTGTTTCCAATCCGCCATATATTGATGAGCAAGACCAGCATTTAATTGATTTAACCCATGAACCTATTACCGCTTTAACCGCAAAAAATAATGGCTTGGCGGATCTTAAAGTGATTATTGGGCAATCACCGCAATGGTTAAAACCTGCTGGATGGTTGCTGGTAGAGCATGGCTATGATCAGGGGCAGGCCGTGCAGCAATTGTTTAGTCAGGCTGGCTTTAATGAGGTAAAGACGGTAAAAGATTATGGCAGTAATGACCGGGTGACACTGGGGCAATTATAGAGTTAAGTCTCACAGGATAATCTATTATAGTTTAAAGAGATCAAAATGACTGGCAAATATGTCTGGAATCCTATGCCACATAAAGTAGATATAAATTGTCCTTTATGTGGTGGGCACGCAGTTTTTGAATTTGCCGAAGTAGTTAAAATTGAGTTAAAGAAAGATATTCCTTATTTTAAAGCGAGCAATTGTTTTGAATACAAAACACACGAGGATTACTGTGGGCATAAATGGCATGGTGCAACTTATTATGCAAGTTTGAATGGTGGTTCAACCGCAACTATAACCAACTTACCTGATGGCTATAAACCAGAAGATTGGGATCATTCCAAATATTTGATAAGAAGCCATAATACTGATAATGGGGCATTTACTTGCGGGATATGTCAGACAAGGAAAGTCTATGTTTTAAATTGGCCAAGTGATGCGTTCTATTCATTGAGTTATAAAGGAAAGTCTCTTTGGGCATTTAATCGTGAGTCTCTTATAGACCTTAGAGATTTTATAGAGTCAAATGATAGAAATACAGAAAGATATAAATGGGCAAGTTTTCTATTACATGTTCCAACTATATTTAAAAAGAAAAGTGCGCGTGCCGATATTTTAAAGCAAATTAATAGAATGCTGGAATTCAATTGTAGCTAAAACTATTTGGCCTAAGGAGTCTGGTGCTCGTATCGATGTGATTGTTTTTTAGATGGAAGTGTTTAACTTGCAGCATAAGGATTTGAAAACCTATCTAGGGGTTGTTGAGAAGATATCGGAATTTTTAAATAGAAAGCGAAATATAATTTTAAATATGATCAAAAAATTGCATAATGGGATGAATTTTCATTATGAAAGTCTGATTCATTAATTAAATATTTTCTGATGATCAAAACCCAACTCTCCGACCCCGAACTGCTACGCTATAGCCGCCAAATTCTGCTGCCTGAATGGGATATGGACGCGCAGCTTAAACTGGCCAATGCCCGTGTATTAATGATTGGGGCAGGTGGTTTGGGTAATCCGGGTGCGCAAATACTGGTACGTGCGGGTCTAGGGTTTTTGCGGTTAGTTGATTTTGATACCATTGAAGAAAGCAACTTACAACGGCAATTCTTGTTTCAGTCCAGTGATGTTGGGCTGCTAAAAGTTGAAGTCGCAATACGCGAACTGCAAAAAATTAATCCGTGGACGCAACTTGAAGCCATTAACCTAAAAGTTGATTTAACCAGTCTGCCCGAATTACTGGCTGATATTGATCTGGTACTGGATGGCTCGGATAATTTTGCCACAAGAGACCTGATCAATCAGGCTTGTGTAGAGGCTAATGTACCATTTCTATCTGCTGCTGCGATTGGGCTGGAAGGGCAGATTGCTTTTTTTAGGCCGGCGCAGGGCTGTTACCGCTGTCTGTTTGGTAATGGCTTAAATGACGACACTCGCCAATGTGCAGAATCGGGCGTGCTGGCTTCAACCACTGCCGTAATTGCCAGCCTGCAAGCACATCATGCCTTGCTATATCTGGGTTTAGATCAGGTTCCGCTGGCCAATCGTCTGTTGCTCTGGAATGGTACTACCATGCAACAGCGAATACTCAAATTTGCCAAAGACAACAATTGCCCAATTTGTAAGAGTTCAGGCGGTTAGGTCAACATCACATAGCACAAATGCGAGTAAGATAAATTACAGCAAGATAACAACCGATAATTTATACTCAAATTATTATTTCTCATGATGGCAAAATCTATGATGGTTTTGCCTGAAATTGAAGGACTTTCCATGATTAAAAACCCCACAGCTAAAAAACAGCTACTCAATAGCTTACGTTCAGTTGCCCGTCTTGGTGAAACCGCTGGTGTGGTACTGCGTGCAGGTATCCGCCATGCAACCGATGGTGCGCCAACGCCACAATTGCTGCGTGAAACCTTTGAGCAACTTGGGGCAACCTATATCAAGCTGGGGCAGTTTATTGCTAGCTCGCCCTCACTGTTTCCACGCGAATACGTTGAGGAATTCCAGCGCTGTCTGGATCAAACCCCAGCCTTGCCTTATAGCTATATTGAACAAACCTTAAAAGAAGAATTTGGCGATACACCACTAAATACTATTTTTCAGCATATTGAGCAGGCACCATTGGCATCAGCGTCCATTGCACAGGTACATGCGGCCACTTTAGTGACGGGTGAAGATGTAGTCATTAAAGTGCAAAAACCGGGTGTACAAACTATTTTGCATACTGATCTTAATGTTGTTTATGGCGTAACCAAACTGTTTGAGAAAGTGGTGCCAAAGCTCAAGTTTGCCTCACTGTCTGAAATTGTTGACGAAATCCGCAGCCGTATGGTGAAGGAAGTCGATTTTGTAGCTGAAGCGCAAAATATTGAAGATTTCCAGCAATTTCTGGATGCGACTCAGAACACCCAAGCCATTGCACCAAAGGTTTATCATCAGGCATCTACTCGTCGTGTGCTGACTATGCAGCGCTTATACGGCCTGCCACTTACCGACCTTGAAGTGGTTAAGCAATATGCCAAAGACCCAGCGCAGGTACTGATCAGTGCAATGAATACCTGGTTTGCCAGCCTGATGATGTGTAAAAGTTTCCATGCTGATTTGCATGCAGGCAATTTATTACTATTAAAAGATGGACGCATTGGTTTTATTGATTTTGGTATCGTGGGGCAGCTCAAGCCGGAAGTATGGGGCGCAACCATTGGCTTTATGGATGCCTTGCAGCATACCAATTATCAGGAAATGGCCAAGCACATGGTCAATATGGGCATGACTCATACCAAGGTTGATGTTGAGCGTCTGGCTCAGGACATGGAAAAACTGTTTTCTGGTGTATTGCTGGCTGATCCGCAAAAAGTCATGTCAGGCGATGTAGCAGACTTAAATGCCATTATGCTGGATATGGTGGGTGTGGGTGAGCGTCATGGCATCCACTTCCCGCGTGATTTTGCCTTACTGATGAAGCAGATGCTTTACTTTGACCGTTTCATGCGTGTCCTAACTCCTTATATGGACGTGTTTAGTGATTCGCGCCTGCAACTGCTACAGGAAGCTGAGCCAAGCTCTAAACTCATTCATTAATTATGTATAAGTAAAAAGGCATATAACCTTAGTCAGTCGCTGAATATTCAGCAGCTTATGGTGAAAAAAGTACAGGTGAATTCTTTGTTTTCCTAAACAATGACTTTGCCTGTTTTTATTAAAACTGAAGTAGAATAGCTACAGTTACAAGGTCACGCCGAATGAGGTTACGTGGATAAAGTCATTATTGAAGGCTTGCAGGTTGATGCAGTCATTGGTGTGTTTGATTGGGAGCGCCAGATTTTTCAGCCACTGATTGTTGACCTGGAACTAGGCTGTGATATTTGCCGTGCTGCGCAAACCGATAACATTGAGGATGCAGTCAACTATAAGGCCGTCTGTGACCTAGTCAGTGATTTAATTATAGATACCAAAGCACAGTTGATCGAGCGGCTGGCTGTCCTGATTTGTGATAAAATACTGGCTGAGTATCCTGCTGTTCAGCATATTAAGGTCACAGTACGCAAGCCTACTGCGATTACCAATACTACAGCCGTGGGCATTTGCATTGAGCGCAATCGTGACAGTCTTCGCACTTGCCATTAGTAGCAACCAGAATCGCGAGCACTGGACACGCTATGCAGTGCAGCAGCTCGAAACTCTGGGCAAATGCCAGTTCTCAAAAACTTACCAGATTCCATGCAGGCAAGGTAAAGGTGCTGACTACTATAATCTGGCTGTACTGCTGCAAACACACTTAAGTTTTGAGCAGCTAGATGCATTTTTAAAGCAACTGGAAAAACAGGCTGGCCGAATCCGTCCGTCACATCATATTCCACTGGATATGGATATTGTGGCACATGGGGAAAGCTTAAATTTACTTCAACCTGTCGCATCGCGCTTGCCTTTGCCGTTTGATGCGGTTAAACCGTTGTCTGAATTATGGCCAGAGTGTCCTTCTGCTGATGTGACAATGCCTTACCAGATTATTAATCAATAACTCATTGATTAACCAGACAGTTACTGAATCTTAGGTTTGTATTGCTAGACTGGCTACTCTGCCAGTAGTTTATTTCCTGCATGTTTAAAATTGCCCGCCCCAAGCCGATATTTCATCCGACCAGCCATCCGGCTGATTCGCATGCCATCTTGTTATTACATGGTTTCACTGGTACACCGCAGGATTTAAAAAAGCTCATCACATTTCTAAAAAATCGTGGCTTTGCCTGTTGTGCACCGATTTATCATGGACATGGTATGGGTGCTGAAGCCATTGTGCATAGCAGTGTTGACTTATGGTGGCAGGATGCTGTCAATGCACTGGAATTTCTACAAAGTTATCAGTATGGAAAAATCAGCATTGTAGGCCATTCCATGGGTGGTGTATTTGCCTTGCGACTGGCCCAGCAGTATGCACTAACCAGTGTAACCACTTTATGTTCTCCGATTCAAAAACGTCCGGTTGATGATTTACAGCGTCGCCTGATCAGTTATGCTGAAGAGTATAAAAAGTTTGAGCAAAAAACGGCCTTTCAAATTGAGCAGGAGTTGGCGGAATTTGCCCAGCTGGATTTTTCGATGTTGGAAGAATTGAGTAAGTTTACGCAAATAACAGGCCAGCATTTGCCAAGTATCGAATGTCCTGTGCAGGTATTACAAGGGGAGCTGGACGATGCCTGTTATCTGGAAAGTGCAAAGATTATTTTTGATCAGGCTGGTTCAACAGTCAAGGAAATCAAAAATTATCCCAATTCTGGACATATGCTGATGCAGGAAGCTGATCATCAGCAGGTATTTCGGGATATTGCAGGGTTCTTGGCTTCTATCTAATCAGCCGATGCGGCACAATGAATGTACTGCATCATGCTTAAACAGCTTACTTCAATTCACTGGAAGATTTACCCAGTTCGCGGCGGGCAATAATTAATTGCTGAATCTGTTGGGTCCCTTCAAAAATATCCAGAATTTTGGAATCACGCGCCCATTTTTCCAGTAACTCATCTTCGCCATAACCCACACTGGCAGCCAGTTCCACGCATTTTAAGGTAATCTCACTGCCAATCCGCCCAGCCTTGGCTTTGGCAATAGAGGCTTCCTTGGAATTTGGCATTTTGTTATCGGCCATCCAACATGCTTTGATGGTAAGCAAACGGGCAGCTTCCCATTCCGCTTCCAGCCGATAAATAGTAGCCGCAATATTGCTGCTATTTAGCACTGGCGTTGCATAATTTGGATCTAGCTGATCCTTGAAAATTTCCTTGATACGTTCCAGCGACGCTTTGGCACAACCCACAGCCATCGCAGCAACCAGTGGACGTGTGTTGTCAAAGGTTTCCATCACACCGGCAAACCCTTTGGCCACATCAATTTCTGCATTGCCCAAAAGATTGGTAGCCGGTACACGGCAATCAATAAAGCTAATCGCAGCCGTATCGGACGCCTTAATGCCCAGTTTATGTTCAAGGCGCTCTACAGTCATGCCGGGTGTACCTTTTTCGACCACAAAGGATTTAATGGCCGCACGCCCCAGTTTTTTGTCCAGCGTAGCCCAAACCACCACGCAGTCAGCACGTTCGCCGCTGGTCACATAAATTTTTTCACCATTAATAATATAGTCATCGCCATCCTTAACGGCTGTGGTGCGAATGGCTGCCGAGTCTGAACCACAACCCGGCTCAGTAATAGCCATGGCAGCCCACTTGCCTTTAAAGCGTTCCAGTTGCTCGTCATTGGCAACCGCTGCAATGGCAGAATTTCCCAGCCCTTGCCTTGGCATACTCAGCAGCAGACCCGTATCACCATAGCACATTTCAATAATACCCAAGGCTGTGGACATATTGGAACCATTACGAATGCCTTGCTGTTCAGTTTCGCCGCGCTTTCCGGCAGTAGCAGCGCCAGTTTCCGAACCACCGCTATCATTCATGCCGTCAAGCAGGGAAGCCAGCATATCCAGTTCCTTGGGATAAGCATGTTCTGCCTTGTCATATTTACGCGAAATCGGACGCAGCACATTGAGAGCCACTTCGTGCGCCTGATCCATCATCATCTTGAACTTTTTGGGATTCTGTAAATTCATTGTCGTGTTCCTTTAATCTTGGCGTAAATCAGGCATGCAGGCCGGAATGCATAATGGCAGTAGCCCGTAAATCACGATACCAGCGTTCTACCGGATGCTCTTTGGTATAGCCATGACCGCCAATAATCTGAACCCCATCATTACCAATTTTCATGGATTTTTCACTGCACAACAGGCGTGCCAAGTAAGCTTCGCGATGAAATGGCTTGCCAGCTTCAGCAAGACTGGCTGCATTCCACACCAGCATGCGCATGGCATCAATTTCAATCGCCATGTCAGCAATCATGAATGCCACGCTTTGGCGATGTGAGATTGGTTCACCAAAGGCAATGCGTTCATTGGCATAATTGATGCAATATTCTTTCACCGCCTGACAGGTGCCAACAGCCAGCGCACACCAGCTTAAGGCACCCAAATCCAGAAATGCCTGATAGTCAAAGTCATCATCGTTAAGCAGGGTAGCAGGGGTATTGCCAAATTTCAGGTTTACCGTCTGACAGGCTTTTAAGCCCATGGCCGGGTTCTGGCGCACGCTAATGCTGTCATGTTTTTCCACCACAAAAATATTGGGCTTGCCGTTGAGCATGGCGGCTACTAAAAAAATATCGGCTTGTTCGCCAAGTATCACCAGCGTTTTTTCACCGGTAATCAGGTAACCTTGTTCAGTCTGGCGTGCCTGGGTTTTTAATTCGTTGGGATTAAATGCAGGGGTTGCTTCCAGTATGGCAAAAGTGGCCCTTAACGGTGTTTCTTCGGCAAAGGCAGGCAGGTATTTTTCCTGGATTTCAGTGGTGCCCCAGCGTGTAATGGCATTGGCAGCGCTTAATGGCGTTAGGATATTGGCTGCCAGACTAAAGTCACCATGACCCAGGTCTTCTGCAATTAACACATTACTTACCACAGATTGTTCACTGGCCACACCGCCATAGCTTTCCGGCAGGGCATAAAACAGTAGCCCCAGCTCCTGTGCCTGTGTGGCAATTTCAGCAGGATAACTGGCCTGATCATCTGCATGATGGGCAGCAGGACGTAATACATCGGCAGCAAACCGTTGCACCGTATCGCGCATCATTTGCTGCTCTTCGGTGAGACTTAAATCAAACAGGTTTTTGGCAGCGGCAGGCAGGCGTTGCTTGCCTGTACCCGAAGCAGGTTTAAACTGGCGTGAAGCGCTGTCCAGCAATTTAAAACCGGATTTACTGCCGTGATACAGGGTTTTTTCCAGCAGTTTACGCATTTTTAGCTGATCTATCAGATCACTGGCGGCAAAACGGGTGAGCAGGTTAAGACCAAAGCCCTGAGCCTTGTTCATGGTTGTATTTGTAGTCATGCGGCAGATATTCCTTCGTACCTGTAGGATGCTTAAAATCCTGACACAAAAAAAGCCGAAGCCCCATTGCTGAAATGACTGGCATTAAAATTTAAAAATTATCTTTTTTATTTCTTTTCTATAAAATTAATATGTTGATTAATAATATTAAATTTTAAAAAAATTATTATAGGAATATTTATGAATTGGCCTAAATGACAAAAATTTTTAAAAGTGACTGGTGTGTTGACAGTATTCACGGAAAAGCGAACACTGCCCACTTGCACAATTAAATTGTTTTTGACAATATGCGTTGTCATTTATAAGACTTACCCAGCGATTGAAAGCAAAAAGGATGTTTACATGAGTCAGCCTGCGACCCAAGTTTTAGCCAATAGCACCACCGGACTAGACGCTTCTGTATTAATAGTCGGCGCTGGTTTTAGTGGAATGGCCATGGCCATTGCCCTGCAAAAGGCAGGTGTTGATTTTATTATTCTGGAAAAAGGTAATGACGTGGGCGGGACATGGCGTGATAACGTGTATCCGGGTGCAGCCTGCGATGTGCCTTCCCATATGTATTGCTATTCCTTTGAGCCAAATCGCTGGTCACGCTCGTTTGCTGCACAGCCAGAGATTTTTGATTACACCAAAAATGTGGCACAAAAATATCAGCTGTATCCGCATATCCGATTTAATGTTGAAGTGACTGGTGCGCATTACAATGACGACAACTGCACCTGGCAGGTAGACACAGCCAGCGGCCAGCAATTTCGTGCGCGTACTGTAGTGTCAGCGCGTGGTGCCTTGCATATTCCATCTTATCCCAACATCAAGGGCCTGCATGACTTTAAAGGCGTGACCATGCACTCTGCCAAATGGGATCATTCGGTTGATCTACAGGGCAAACGCATTGCTGTGATTGGGACAGGGGCAAGTGCAATTCAGGTTGTGCCGGAAATGGCCAAAGTAGCCAGCGAACTGTATGTATTCCAGCGCACGCCAGCATGGGTATTGCCCAAGGCAGATTTTGCCTTCAAGGAAGAAACCAAAGACAAGTACGAGAAGAGCCTTCTGGCGCGCAAGTGGTATCGCAACAAGATCTACTGGATTCTGGAAGCCAGCGCTGCTGGTTTTGTGATTGATCCACGCATCATGAAATATGGCCAAAAGCTGGCCTATAAAAACCTGCAATGGGTAAAAGATGAAAAGACCCGTGCAGCGTTAACGCCTAACTACACTATGGGCTGTAAACGGGTACTGCTGTCCAACAGTTATTATCCAGCCTTCAATCAGGACAATGTGCATCTGGTGGGCGGCGGGGTAACTGAAATTACTGAAAACAGTGTAGTGGCAAATGGTCAGGATTATCCTGTTGATGTGATTATTTACTGCACCGGTTTTGATGTAACCAATCAGGCCAACCAGTTTGATATTACTGGCAAGCATGGCAAGAGCATTCAAACCCACTGGAAAAATGGCATGCATGCCTATCTAGGTATTATCAGCTATGACTTCCCCAATGCGTTTTTCCTACTGGGGCCAAATACGGGTCTTGGCCATAACTCAATTATTTTTATGATTGAATCGCAGGCCAGCTATATTGCGCAGGCTTTAAAGTACATGAAAAAGCACAAGCTCAATACACTGGAAGTAAAGCAGGAAGCCGAAGACGACTTTGTGCGCGACATGCAAAAGCAAAGTGATAAATCAGTCTGGAAATCTGGCTGTAATAGCTGGTATCTGGATGAAACCGGACGCAATACCACCTTATGGCCCAGCTTTACCTTTATGTACTGGCTCAAAACCCGCAGCTTTGATCCTGCCAAATACACCAGTGAGAAAAAACTGCCACGGCTAAACCCGATCAAGCGATTGCTGGCCAAGGTATAAATTTTTCAGCGGCTTTTGAAAAATTTAAGCCTTAGAAAAATAAAAAAAACCGCAGTCAATCTGCGGTTTTTTTATAAATATTCAAAAGTTTATAAATGTGCTTCCAGCATTTTGCGCATATTGGTATGCGCATCGATTACCGTCATAAAGGTATAGGCCCCAATAAACTTGCGACTAATAAACATGAATTCCTTGGGGGGCACACTAAAATAGCGTGAGGCCATGGATTCTCCTGCCTGCTTGATCACGCGGGCATGCAACTGGCTCTTGCGCCAGTCATATTTGCCATCTGCATCCATAATACCCGGCGGAAGATCAGGATTGTTTTGTAGCGAGCTAAAGCTTTCTGTCGCCAGCAGGAATACCTTGGCCATACCAGGTTTAACGCTGGCAGGCATTTGATCAAAGAAACTATAACCCTGCATGGCATCAACCATTTTATTAAGGTCATGCTGATAACCTGCCACGATCAGGCCGCGTGCTACATTTAATAAATTCTGGTCAAACTGGCGAATAGCCCCAAAATCCAGTAGCACAATCTTGTCTTCGATTTCCTTGCCATTGCCCAGACGTACCAGATAATTGCCAAAGTTAGGATCAGTCTGCATTTCGCCCCATTCAAAGATTTCACGAATGGTCACTTCAAGAGAGGCTTCACCCAGCTTGTCACGCCGTGCTTGCGGCAGCGATAACATCACCGGACTGTTGACAGGGACGCCACGTTCAAAGGTCATGCACAGCACACGGTCAGTGCAGTATTCATCAATAATCTGCGGAACGATATAACGGCCATCATCTTTTAAGCGATCATAAAAACGCCGTGTGGTATCTGCTTCCATGTGATAGTTGACTTCGCGGTGCATCATCTCCCGCACTTCTTCAAACCATTCATCAAATTCACGGGTTTGCGGTACCATACGGGTGAGCTTGAGCATATTGCGGAACAGGCTCATGTCTGAATCAATCGCTTCGGCTACACCGGGATACTGAATTTTTAGTACCACTTCAAGCCCATCAGATTTGCGAATAGCACGATGTACCTGTGCCAGTGAAGCAGTGCCTAATGGTTCATGGTCAATGGTTAAATTATCCAGCTTGGCACCCAGTTCATGACGCAGCTGCGTCTTGATGGCAGGCCAGGATAGGGCAACGGTATTATTATTTAAGGTATGCAGCGCTTCTGTAATTTCTTCTGGCAAAAAATGTTCGCCGTACAGCGCCATCATCTGGCCAATTTTAACAATCGAACCTTTGAGCTTACCAATTTCCTGTACTAGATAATTGGCTTGTTCGCTCATGGCTTGTTTGCGTTTTTTACTTTTGGTTTCTTCATTGGCAAACATGCTGCTGGCATTGGCAGTCGCCCAGCGGGTTCCAGCAACAAACGAGGCTTTGGCAATTGAAAAGCGGCGATCAAAAGCAGACGTTTTAAGCTGGTCAAGTTTATCTGAACGATCAGACATATTTGCGTTATCCTCAAACTAAAATGGGATGTAGTGCTCATTTAAAAGACTTGTTATTTTAGTGAAAGAAGCAGAACCCTTCAGTAACAAATCAGTGTCTGTTAAAGCGCTTTGGTGTTTTCAAGTAGTTGATTTAACCATTTTTTGCAATAACAGCACGGCAAAAAGAAACCGCTTTTAACACAGCAGGTCAAAAGCGGTTCTGGTATTGTAACAAAAATGCTAGGCAAGTTTTATGCTTACAGCACATATATTATTAATAGGTTGCGGCAGGTTCAGTAGTACTTACCTGAACAGCAGGCGCAGTCGGGGGAGTATAAGGCTTCGCTAATTCCTGAGAAGAGCAATCCATCTTGCCAAACTGACCAGCAACACAGTTTTCAGTTTGAGCTTGCTGTTGTTGGCTTGGAGGAAGTTTAAAAATCGCTTGTTTGAGACCCACAATCACAATTAATAAAACTAAAATAATCCATCGGGGTAATGGCTCACTTCCTGTATATTTCGCAAGCAAGTCCGGTTTGACTAAACAGGCTAACGTTGCCCAAAACAGCACATTGAAGATAATTATTAATAGAATCATAGTAGTATCAATTCAAAGTATCTACCTAAAAAATTAATAAAAAGCTTATAGTTTTAAGCAAATATCTTATTATTCCGTCTTAAAATTGATGAACAGATTTTAAGACGGGTATAACCATGAACAATACGGGTTAAGCTCAGGCCTTTATTGAGCGCTTTTTGTTTCCCGCTCAATCGCACGATAACCAATATCACTACGATACTGCATACCATCAAAAGTAACCTGTCCACACACTTCCAGTGCCGCAATCTGTGCTTCAAGTACATTATCGCCCAGTGCAGTCACACACAGGACACGGCCACCGCTGGTGAGCACATGACCATCTTCACTCAGCTTGGTGCCTGCATGGAAGATCTTGGTGTCTTCAGGTGACTGATCCAGACCCGCAATCACGTCATTGGTTTGGATATCGCCAGGATAACCCTTGGCAGCCAGCACGATTCCTAAGGCACGGCGCTCATCCCACTGGGCGTCCTTTGGCAAATTACCAGCAATACCAGCCTCCACCAGCTCTACCAAAGAGGATTGCAAACGCATCATGATCGGCTGGGTTTCAGGATCACCAAAGCGGCAGTTAAACTCAATCACACGCGGCTGGCCTTGCTCGTCAATCATCAGGCCGGCATATAAAAAGCCGGTGTAAACATGACCATCTGCTGCCATGCCATCCACGGTTGGACGCATGACCTGAGTCATGACTCGTTCAAACACATCCGGTGTAACCACAGGCGCTGGGGAGTACGCACCCATACCGCCAGTGTTTGGCCCTTGATCCTGTTCGAAAATACGCTTGTGGTCCTGACTGGTGGCCATTGGCAAAATGTTATTGCCATCAATCATGCAGATAAAGCTGGCTTCTTCACCGTCCAGAAACTGCTCGATCACCACGCGGGAACCCGCATCGCCAAACTTGTTGCCTGCCAGCATGTCATCAACTGCGTCAAAGGCTTCCTGTTCGGTCATTGCAACAATCACGCCTTTACCGGCAGCCAGACCATCTGCCTTAATGACAATGGGCGCACCATGTTTTTGAATGAACGCCTTGGCAGTTTCTACTTCGGTAAACACATCATAAAATGCGGTAGGAATATTGTGGCGCTTTAAGAAATGCTTGGCAAAGGATTTGGAGCCTTCCAGCTGTGCGGCATACTGGGTTGGCCCCCAGATTTTTAAATTTGCTGCACGGCAAGCATCAACTACACCGTTAACAAGAGGTGCTTCCGGCCCAACAATAATCAGATCCACATTGCTGGTTTTGGCAAACTCAACAATAGCAGCATTGTCCAGAATATTTAAATCTACGTTTTTGCACTTATTTTCAAATGCGGTTCCAGCATTGCCCGGTGCAACAAAAATCTGGCTAACGCGTTCGTCCTGCGCAGATTTCCATGCCAGAGCATGTTCACGTCCACCACCGCCTAAAATCAGAATATTCATTTTATTTATCCTTAACTTTAAATCCCTTCCTGCTGTATCAAAGCTAAACTCTTTTTAAAAGGGAGAAGCATCAAAATTCTAATAAAATCATAGAATTTATGGCAAGTCCCCCCTGAGAAGGGGGATTTAAGGGATTTTAAATATGATTGACTATAAATTAATGACGGAAATGGCGCACGCCGGTAAATACCATTGCAATGCCATGCTCATCAGCTGCTGCAATGGTTTCAGAATCACGCATTGAACCACCCGGCTGGATAATGCAGGAAATTCCGACGGCTGCTGCATTATCGATTCCATCACGGAACGGGAAAAATGCATCAGAGGCCATGACTGCATCTTGAACATTTAAACCGGCATGTTCGGCTTTAATCGCAGCAATACGGGCAGAATTCACACGGCTCATTTGACCTGCACCAATACCAATGGTTTGACGCCCTTTGGCATACACAATGGCATTGGACTTCACATACTTGGCCACTTTCCAGGCAAAAATCAGGTCATGGATTTCAGCTTCGGTTGGTGCACGTTTGGTCACGACCTTTAAGTCAGCTTCACTAATAATGGCCAAATCCTGATCCTGTACCAGCAAGCCACCAGTCACACGTTTAAAGTCTAGCTGGCTGGCACGCTGGTCAAGTGCAGGCAATTCGCCACACACCAGTACACGTACATTTTGCTTGGCTGCGGTAATTTCCAGCACACCGTCTTCAATGGCTGGCGCAATAATCACTTCAACAAACTGGCGATCAATAATGGCTTTGGCAGTGGCTTTATCCAGTGTGCGGTTAAAAGCAATAATCCCGCCAAATGCAGATTCCGGATCAGTGGCATAAGCCAGATCATAAGCAGCAGAAATACCATCCAATGATACCGCTACACCACATGGGTTGGCATGCTTAACGATCACACAGGCTGGCTTGGCAAATGATTTAACACATTCCAGCGCGGCATCGGTGTCAGCAATATTGTTATACGACAGCTCTTTGCCCTGCAATTGCTTGGCAGTAGAAACAGAAGCCTCTTTTGCATTGCTTTCCACATAAAAAGCAGCAGTTTGATGCGGATTTTCACCGTAGCGCAGGTCTTGTGCTTTAACCAGTTGCAGGTTAAAGGTACGGGCATAGCGGTCAGCAGCTTCATCGGCCTGCTTGTTAACGCGCGCACCTAAATACTGGGCAATCATGCCGTCATACTGGGCAGTATGTTCAAAGGCTCTTACCGCCAGATCAAAACGGGTAGCATGCGACAGGGTTTTACTAGCCTGTAGCTCGCTAACTACAGTGCTGTAATCACTTGCATTAACAACAATACCTACAGATGCGTGGTTTTTAGCAGCAGCACGCACCATGGTTGGGCCGCCAATATCAATATTTTCAATCGCATCTTCAAGTGAGCAGCCCGGTTTTGCGACAGTCTGGGCAAAGGGATACAGGTTAACAATAACCAGATCAATGGGCGCAATGCCATGTTCCTGCATGACAGCTTCATCCAGCCCCCGACGCGCTAAAATACCCCCATGAATTTTGGGGTGCAGGGTTTTAACCCGGCCATCCATCATTTCCGGGAAACCTGTGTGTTCAGAGACTTCAACCACAGGAATATTATTTTCCTTTAATAGTTTATAAGTGCCACCCGTAGACAGCAGCTCAATGCCAAGCTCATTAAGCTTTCTGGCAAATTCAACAATACCGGTTTTATCGGATACAGAAATTAAAGCGCGTGAGACAGTCATATTTCGTAAAAATTCAAAAGGTTGAAGAAAAAGCTTTAAAGCAGTGACTTAAAAACGATAACTTGAATATCGCTAAATAAGCACGGCCATTTAAAAGTAAAACCTAAAGAAAAATGCCTGTGAAGGAGTCACAGGCACTTGTTCATATCAGGGCTTATTCGCTCATCAAACCATGAGTTTTAAGCTTTTTACGCAAAGTACCACGGTTCAGACCCAGAATTTCAGCAGCACGGGTTTGATTACCACGGGTGTATTCCAACACGACAGAAAGAAGCGGTTTTTCCATTTCAGCCAAGACCATGTCGTACACTTGAGAAGGCTGTTCGCCTTGCAATTGTGCAAAATAATGACGTACTGCACGATCAACATGGATACGTAATGCCACATCAGACTGAGCAGTAAAAATAGGGGACTTGCTATTCATGGTTAAAAATCCAAAAACGAAACCACACGGTGCAACAGTAAAACTGTGCAGGTTAAAAATTCATCAGCGTGAAAATGCTTTAACACAGGTAGCGAGCAAGCAGGTTTGCCAAAAATTTTAAGCATAAAAATAATATTTTTAAGGTCATGGCGAATAAAAAACAAGCAACAAAACCAAAGTTAAGTTGGTTAAATGTTAATCAGCCAAAAACAACAAAAAAATATTGTATTGCCCGCTTAAGGTTAAGCAGGAAAATACGTCAGACTAAACGCTTAAAAATTTGCAAAATACAATACGCTATTTGCGAAAGAGCACTGCCACAGTGCGGCGCTATAATAACACCATGTCAAAGCTTACGGCAGCCCTTGCGCGTTTTTTATCCAAAATAAATCGCTTGATTTTTACTGCCAAATTATGGCAGTGCTATAGCACTCAAGCCTTGCAATTAATGGTATTGCGGCTCGAGGCTAAAGTTTTGAATGTCGGCGCGACGGGTTTTGATGGTGAACTCAACCGGATAGGGTGTTTTAGTGGCCAGGCGAGTCAGGGTTTTTAGGTTATCCGGCAAGTATTGACGTGGCTGGATAATCTGGCTGGCAACCGTTTTACCATCACGCTTGAAGCTTAGACGCAACGCAGGAAATGGCTGGCTTAAACTGGCACTATTGCTAAGCTGTGCACGAAAGGTAGTTTCGCCCAGGCTGTTATTGGCGATCAGCTTAACCTTTTTGATATGTAGCTCATCTTCATTCATGTAAGGAATCTGGCAGCCAGTGATACTACATAGTCTGGAGATATAACCTGAGGTCTTGGGGTCCATGGCCATATGTTCAAAGTTAAAGTAAATATACTGGCCAATCAGCAGGAATACCATCAGTAAGGACATTAGGCCCCAGCCAATAAAATAAAATGGATTATATTTTACTGTAGTGGGTCTTAAGATCCGGTGGCTGGCTGGTCTGGGAGCAGCTGTATTAGTGACGCCTGCTTTCGGGGTGGTACTTGGCATGGTGACTGCGCCAGTCCGGTTTAAAAAGCTCAGCAAGTCTTCATCATGATCAACGGGTGGCCGCTGTAGTACACCTTCAGGCGAGGGTGTATAGGGTGGTGGCGCAGGGGTAACCACAATGGGTTTCAGTTCGGACTCAATATTTACCACTGGTTTTTTGTCTTCTTCCAGCAGATCATTGATCCAGCTGTCATCAGCCCCAGCATGCAGTTTTTCCACATCATTGAGTTCCTGCTGCTTTAACACATCAATATCTTCAAAAGTATCATCCAAAAACTGCTGGTTAAAACTATCACCCAGGAAAGGTGATTTTTGCTTATTGTCAGGCATCGGTAATTCATCATCCTCAAATAAGCCGGCATCATCTGAAAACAGGAGCTGTTCTTCTACTACGGGAGCTACCTGCGGTTCAGCAGGAAATTGCTCAGGCATACCTGCTTCAGGAGGGAGCTGGGCAATATCGGCAAATACTGAATTAGATTCCAAAGCAGTCTGCTCAGGGAAAATATGTTGCGGCGCTGGCTGCGTGGAAGATTCAATATTGCCAATGCGTCCGGCATGTGCAGGCTGGGTTGGTACAGCATAGCTACTCATTGCGCGGGTAACCTGCTCTGGCTGTTCAGGAACCGCCAGGTTAGGTGTTTCACTGGTGGCAGGAAGAATAACAGGAGTTGGCGGCGTCACACCACCGGCGGTTTCAGCACCATACTGCAAAGGCTTTACCGGGTTATTGGGCAGTACCATATTGGCCGTTGCATCAAAAATCTGATGGCACTGGCCACAGCGAGCCTGGCCGCGATAAGCATTTAATTGCAAGGCTGTAATGTAGAATGCACTATGACAAAAGGGACAGCGTGTCTGCTTGACTGTCATTTGTACCCAACTCCATGTCTGTCATTAAAATTATAGTTTATACAGATGCCAATCTTTCCCCAGATAAACGACACCAGTTTTCTTCTCTCTGACCAAGTGTATGCAAATTAAACCATTTTGCATAGCTTTGTCTTAAGTCTTCAACCTGTTCTTCGATAATACCGGCCATTGCAATAAGGGCGTGTGGTTTAGCTAATGTTGCAAAGGTTGGCGCCAGATGCATAAGTGGGCCAGCCAGAATATTGGCAACAATCACATCAGCTTGTAAATCTGGGAACTGTTGCTCAAATTCTTCAGGCAACCCTGTCCAGATTTTATCTTCAACCCTGTTTAATTCGGCATTTTGCTGGGTGGATAAAACGGCTTGTGGATCAAGATCAACTGCATAAACCTGTTTTGCACCCAGCAGCAAAGCAGCAATGCCCAAAATGCCGGAGCCACAGCCATAATCAATCACAACTTTGTCTTTTAAATCCTGTTTATCCAGCCATTGCAGGCACAAGAAAGTACTGGCGTGATTCCCAGTGCCAAACGCCAATCCCGGATCAAGCATCAGGTTAATGGCATTTTTATCTGGCGGGCTTAACCATTCAGGCACAATCCATAAGCGTTCACCACACTGAATGGGTTCATAATGATCCATCCAGGCACGCTCCCAGACTTGTTCTTCCAGATAGTCATGGCGAACATTGGCACCGGGCAACTGGGTGGACAAAAAGCCTTCCAGTTGTGCGGTGTCAGAATCTTCATAAAACAGGCCAGTCACAACAACCTGATCCCATAGCGGCATTTCACCCGGCAATGGTTCAAGCAGGGCCTGATCCTGTGCATCATCCAGAATAACGCTCACTGCACCGAGCGATTCCAGCAGCGTTTCTGCCAGTTGAACCTGATCCTTGGTAACTGTGGCACGAACTTGTAACCAACGCATAACTATCCCCAATCTCTATAAAAATTAAGTGCTAAGGCACAATGATTTTGCATTTATCCAAGCTATTTAAGCCAAATACCAAGCTGTATTAAAAAGGGCTGACTAATCAGCAAAAAATCCTGATCAAGCAAAGCCATTAAATTGATGTGACTTTAAACATAAAGCATTTTAGGTAATCTGCTTCCGGCATGGAAAGCAGGCGAGGATGATCCGCTGCGGGACGCGCCTGATGAATGAGCTGAACCTGCTTGTTTTGTCGTCTGGCAACCTGCTGCACAATTTTAAGCAATTCATCGCTGGTCATATGCAGCGAACAGGAGGCAGAAATAAAAATACCACCCTCATTAATGCGTTTGAGCGCGTGTTCATTGAGCACAAAATAAGCCTGACGGCCCTGTTCAAAGTCACGGCGCTTTTGAATCAGGGCAGGCGGGTCAAGCACGATTACATCATAGGTGGTGTTGTCTTGTGTTTTGAGATAATCAAACGCATCGGCACAAATGGTTTGTACATTATTCAGCCCATTAAGCTGTGCATTAATCCCAATCTGGTCGATGGCTTTTTGCGAAGCATCCACACATGTCACTGTTGAGGCACCATGTTTTGCTGCCTGAATGCCCCAGCCTCCAATATAGCTAAATACGTCCAGTACAGATTTGCCTTTAACACAAGCATTAAGCCATTGGCGGCCATCACGGTGGTCAAAAAACCAGCCTGTTTTCTGGCCGTCTACAGGTGCCTTAAACTGTACGCCATTTTCAATCAATTCAATGTCATTAAACGGTGCGCCAACATGTTCGGTATATTCGGGCAGTTGCTCGATATGGCGACCTTTACCATCATTTTTAAACAGGATTTTGCAATCTTGCCCAAAGATTTCCTGTAAAGCTGCAACCAGCTCAGGTTTGGCGTGTTCAATGGCTTGTGTGCTAATTTGCGCAACAAGAATTTCATTAAAGCGGTCAATCACGATACCCGGTAGAAAATCACCTTCGCCAAATACCAGGCGATAATAGGGCTGCTGAAAAATGGTGTCACGCAAAGCCAGTGCTGCCTGAATCTTCTGGCGAAAAAAAGCCTGATCCAGCACGCTTACTTCATCAAGGCTCACAATACGCGCGCAAATCAGGGATTGTGCATTAAAGCTGGCCGTGGCAATAAATTGGCCGCGATAGTCTTCCAGATGCACCAAATTGCCAGAGATGGCTTTTAGCGGGGTGACTTGCGTCTCCACTTCATTGGAATAGACCCATAAATGACCATCACGCAAGCGTTGCTGTTCACGTTTTTTGATGCGTAAGCGCGGTAAACTCATGGGTAAATCCAGGCAAAATACTTAAGTCCGACAGTATAACGGCTCTTGAAGCGATTAGTGACACTATTGCAGCCAAAAGGACATCAATTGACTGCTATGAAGGCTAGAACAGACTTACTCCATTACCTTATCAAAGCATAGGCATTTTTTGGGCCTGGACTTGGTATCAGCTTTTTGTCTCGTGGACTGTAATTTTTGAGTGAATCTGGAGGTACTGCTGTTAAGTGTTGACAGGAATTGCCAAGGGCAGCTATTTATAAAGTTTGAATTTTGATTGATGGGTGGGACAGCGATGGCATATTTTGGTTTATGTCCTTACTGTAATAAAAAGCTTATTTTTAGTACTAAGGGTGTTCAAAGAAATCATCAGGGGCAGAAGATGTGCCCTTATTGCAAGCATTTATTAGCAATCAGTTTGTGGTTTAAGGCTTATGTGGTTTGTGTGGGTATATTGTTTTTGTTCTGGATAGAATACCTTCAAGATCTATGGCTATATAAAACCTCCTTAGTGTTTTGCCTGTTATGGATAGGAGGTTTTATAGTTTTTTGGCTATGCCCTTATCAGCGGGTTAAAACTTAAAACAATTAAACCCCTATTTACCTATGCTTAAGCCCTTAAATCCTATTTGGATACAAGCAGTCTGGCTTAAAATTTAACCACTGATATAGTTTTGCAGCTGGTCAATCAGGCTTTGTTGTTCTGCCATTACATTTTTAACAAGATCACCAATCGAAACCAGTCCGGTCAATTTATCATTGTCAACCACAGGCAGATGGCGCAAATGCTTATCAGTCATCAGTTTCATACAATGCTTGGTGCTGTGCTGCGGCGTAACGGTTAGCACGGCGTGGGTCATGATGTCTGAAACCAACGTGCTGTAGGATGAGCGCTCCATCAGGGCCACCTTACGGGCGTAATCGCGCTCACTGATAATGCCAACCACCTTGGAATCTTGTGTCACCACCAGTGCGCCAATCCCTTTGTCTGCCATGAGGGTAAGGGCTTCAAGCACCGTGGCATCCGGCGAAATGGTGTAAATATCCTGATTGGCTTTATTGTTTAAGATATGAGCAACGGTTTGCATGGTTGTTTTCCTGAGCTTGGCTTTAATAAATGACAAATGGCCTTGGCTGCTTCATCATTACTATAGGTTTTAATTGATTTTATGGAAAATGAAAAGCAGGCAAAGTAATTTATATTAAGTTTTTAACGCTCATTTCAGGTGGCTGATTTTTATGTATATTACTGTATGCAATTTCGGCGCTTGATCAGCATATCCACGATATTTTTGCTTTAATGCGAGTAATTATAAAAAACAGAAATTTGCCTGCTGGGCAATCAAAAAATAAAATCCCTTACGGGAAGGGATTTTAATAAAAATTATTTATCAATAAATTTGTTGCTGCCTGATTTTAATCCATCTTTTGCTTTAAAAAATCAGTGCTAGGAAAACTTAGTCCAGGCTGGCCACATAGTCATCAGAAGATAACAGTGCATCCAATTCACTTGGGTTATCAGGGCGAATTTTATAAATCCAGCCTTTGCCATACGGGTCAGTGTTAATAATTTCCGGATCATCTTCCAGCGCCGGGTTGATTTCAACCACAATACCTGAAACTGGGGCATGAATATCGGAGGCTGTTTTTACCGATTCCACCACGCCAGTCGGTTCACCTGCGGTTACCGTGCTGCCCACTTCAGGAATTTCAACATAAACCAGATCACCCAGCGAATCCTGAGCGTGATCTGAAATACCAGTAACGATCAGATCATCTTCCTGTCTGGCCCATTCGTGAGTGCCGGCATATTTCAGCTCGCTAGGATGATTCATGATGTAAAACTCCCTCAAATGTATTTGTCCCCAAAAGAGGACTTCAAAGTCTGGCGCAAGTGTAGCGTTTGTTTTCTACAAATTGTAGCCCCAGTGTTTGGAATGATTCTAAAAAATTAGCCATACCCAGTGATATTACCTTGTTTTGCCTAATAGATTTTACAGATAAGGGTCTTTACGCCAGTTGCCCGGCGTGCGGCCAGTCCAGCGCTTAAAGGCGCGGGTAAAGTTGCCAACATCGGAGTAACCCAGCTCATCAGAAATCTGCTCAAGACTATAATCTGAACGTGACAATAGTGAGACCGCATGACGATAACGTACTTCATCCACCACATTGGAATAGGATGTGCCTTCAGCAGCCAGCTGGCGCTTTAGCGTGCGGTCTGACATATGCAGCATATCGGCAATGGTTTCAATGGTCGGGTAGCGGTCATTACATTGTGTGAGCAAGTCGCGCACTTTCATGGCAATACGTTTGCGTTCACCGAGTGCCGAAAGCTCAGCTTCGCACTGATTAATGGCAATCTGACTGGCAATTGGATCGGCATTGATGAGCGGCAAGCTCAAATAGCTTTTATCAAAATAGGCTACCAGATGCGGCTGGTTAAACTTGATATTGGCATTGATCATTTTTTGGTACTTTTCAAAATCCTTTGGTTGTGAAAAGTCACATTCAATATCTGCATAAAGTTCTTTGCCAGTCAGTGCTTTACCCATGGTTAAAATGCCTACAGTTAGGGCAATAAGGACTTCCTGCCGAAGCGGTTCAAGGTTAAGTTCATCACAGGTGAGTTGCAGGCGTGCTTTGGGTTGCATGGTAGAGACATGCAAATGAATAAACGGCACCCGAATATGAATAAAACGTGACGCGAGCATTAAGGCTTCAGTGACATTGGATGCGCTCATGATGGCATAACCAATAAAACCATGAATGGAAATACGCATCTGTGTACCAATATGATAACCCAGACTGTGTTCGCCAGTCAGTTCAATGGCGTGCTTGAATAACTCATTGGCTAACGGCAAGGCTATTCTAAAACTGGGTTCTGCCAGTTTTTCACTGCTCAGGTTAAATGGTGAAAAAAGGGTATGTTCGCTAATTCCAAAGCGTGACACTACCTCGAGTAACAATAAGCCGTATACACCTGGAATACCGTTATCTGGGCGGGCAATTGGTAGGGTCATGTGTTATCCATTTCTATTTCAGCATGCAGAACATAACCAGAGCAAAATAACATGGTCAATGGCATAAAACATCAGCAAAATTGCTGATTGTTAGACAATTTATTCCTTAAATTGACTTTACAAAAGGTGCTTTAAGTGCTGTTTGACCTATTTTAGCCACGTTGTCTAGAAAAAATCTTAAGCTGATTTAAAAAACCTTCAATAAAGGCCTGCTTGATATCTTGTTGGCGATAGGCAGCATATAAAGTCCGGCGTAATCCTTTATCCTGCTTGCCTGTCTCAGCAAATGGAAAGCGGCGACTGACCACCCAGCCTTTCTGTTCGTAGTCTTTAACCACCCAATCGGGTAAGGCAGCAATGCCACGACCGCTGGCCACCAGCTGAATAAGCATGGGTGTCAGTTCCGTGGTTCGGATATGGCTGGGCTGTAATTCATGTAAGCTTAAATACCCGGCAATAATATCCAAACGGCTGGGTTCTACCGGATAAGCAATCAGGGTTTGTGCGGCAATATCTTGTGGAGTAATGTTCTGCTGTTGCACGAGCGGATGATTAGGTGAAAGCACCAGCCTGGATTCATAGTCAAAAACAGGCTGATAGGCCAAACCGCTAAGTTGCAATTCATCAGCGGTAATTAAAATATCAATATCACCTTGCTGGAGCTGCTGGTGTGGTTCGGGTTCAAACCCATTGGCAAAATCAAGGTCAACATCGGGGAAATCCTGACGGTATTGATTGAGCACAGGCATAAGCCAGTCAAAGCAACTATGGCATTCCGAAGCAAGCAGCAGGCGCCCGGTCTGGCCATGCGCCATGCGTGACAGCTCAGTGCGGGTATTATTCACCAGTGGCAATACCTGATCAGCCAGTTCCAGCAGACGTAAACCAGCTGGTGAAAACTGTAAAGGGCGGCTTTTGCGGCTGAGCAGGCTTAAATCCAGCCATTGTTCCAGTTCGCGTAACTGATGCGACAAGGCAGAGGGGGTAACATGAATATGTTGGGCAGCGCCAACCAGTGAACCATGTTCACGCAGGGCTTGCAGGGTTTTTAAGTGTCTAAGCTCAAGCATGTCTAAAAAATAAATAATTAAAAATAAAATTCATTATATCTTAAATAAGATGAAATTTATTCATTACATATTAGTAAGTGAACGATTTGGAGAGTAGGGAATCTGAAAGTATTAGTTATCAGCTGTCAGTTATTTAAAAAATTAAATCTTTTAATTAATCCACGTTACCCGGCTATCACGCACAAATACCGCCAACTGAATTCCTGCTTGCTGAGCCAATCGCACGGCCATGCCTGTTGGCGCTGAAATCGCTGCAACCAGAGGCAACTGCGCATAAGCTGCTTTTTGAATTAACTCATAAGAAAGCCGCGATGTTAGTAGTAGTGCACCTAAAGGATTATTATTAAGCAGGCGCCAGCCAATGAGTTTATCCAGCGCATTGTGGCGTCCAACGTCTTCAAACACTTGCAACGTATCATTATCAGGCTGCCATAGCGCAGCGGCATGACAACCACCAGTTCGCTGATTAATGAGCTGTTGAGCAGTAAGACGGTTAAACCCTTGAGCCAATTGTTGCGCAGTTATTTGAATTTTAGGCACAACAGGAGGTAGTGGCATATTCAACTGACTCAGTGCTTCAATGCCACACAAACCACAGCCAGTGCGGCCATTCATCTGGCGCCGTCGCTGTTTAAGTTGGGCAAAACAGCTTGAAGCCAACGCTATATATACGGTAATACCCGTAGGATGCCTTTCAACCTCAACCTGATAAATCTGGCTGGCGTGCTCAATAATGCCTTCAGATAAGGAAAAACCATAAGCCAGCTCTATAAGATGCTGTGGCGTTGCCATCAGGACGACATGCGAAATGCCATTATAAACCAGCGCAACCGGCACTTCTTCTGCGAGATCCAGTCTAATGGCTTGTTCAGTGCTGGCATTTTGTTCCCGAGCCTGAATAATGCTATGAGTGTCACTGCTTTCAGGCGTTGTAATTTTTAACAGGGCATTCATAGGCTGGCCTGTATGCGTACTGGGATGGACTTATAAGCTGGTGTATTGGCACGTGGTGCATGATGCTCCAGTGGCACTAAATCATTAGCCTCGGGGTAATAAGCTGCAACGCAATCCATGGGTAAATCAAAGGGCATGAGTTTAAGGTTATTTAAACAGCGGGTTTGGCTGCCATAAGTCGCAGTTACATCGACACGCTGTCCCACTTGCCAGCCTTTGGCACTAATTTGATCAGGATGCATAAACAGCACATCGCGTTCGCCATAAACACCCCGATAGCGGTCGTTTAAGTCGTATATAGTAGTGTTAAATTGCCCATGTGCCCTAACAGTGGTTAAACGAAAAATGTCCGGTTGCTGTAACACCTCGGGGATAAAAGGCAATTGCGGTAACATGAACTGGGCTTTTTGGGTTTTTGTTTTCCAGTTGCGTTCCCGTGCGCTATTACCCAGATAAAACCCGCGTGGCTCACGAACGCGTCGATTAAAGTCGGTAAATCCTTCGACTGTCTCGGCGATAGCATCACGAATATAATCGTAGTTGCTCAAAAATTTGTGCCATGGAATTCGGCTATTCGGGATGGCTGCCTGAGCAATTCCTGCAATAATTGCTGTTTCCGATCGCAACTGCTTGGAAGCTGGAGGATTTTTACCAGTTGACAGCGTAATATTACACATGGAATCTTCAATAGTGATTCCCTGAAAACCGCTATCTTGATGGTCGCCTTCGGTACGTGCTAGCGCCGGCAAAATATAAGCCTGCTGACCATGATGCAGGTGTGAGCGATTCAGGCTAATTGACACCATCACGCTCATTTTCAGGTTTTCCAGATTACGCAAGGTTGTCGTCGTATCTGGTGTAGCCTTAGCAAAATTTCCGGCCAGCCCCATAAAAAAGTCAACCTTAGCTTCCTGCATGGCTTGCAGGGTCGCCAGCACATCCAGGCCATCGTCACGTGGTGGGGTAAAGCCAAAGTATTTTTCAATGCGGTCCAGCATGGCCTGATCCGGCTTTTCATGGATGCCCACTGTGCGATTACCCTGTACATTGGAGTGACCACGCACTGGACACAAACCACTGCCTTCACGTCCAATATTGCCCTTTAACAGCAGCAAATTAACAATCAGGTGCACATTATCAAGACTGGTTTCATGCTGGGTAATGCCCATGCCCCACATGCAAATGGTGTTTTTACTTTGGTCATACAGGCGTGCGACTTCCTGCATTTGCTGCTGGGTTACGCCAGAAGCCTCTTCCAGCAATGACCAGTCCTGTTGCGCTATAAAATCTTTAAATTCGTCAAAGCCAGAAGTGTGCTCTTCAATAAACGCATAATCCGGTGTGCCATTTTCCAGAAAAGCCTTAATCACGCCCGTTAAAAACGCACTATCACCACCGACTTTTACCTGAACATAATGATCACTGGCCAGCTCGGTCGAGGTACCTGTCAGCATTTCAACCGGGCTTTGTGGATGGCGATAATGCATGAGTGATTTTTCACGCATGGGATTAACCGCCACAATGGTAGCCCCTTGTTTGCGTGCTTCACGCAATGCAATGAGTGAGCGCGGATGATTAGTACCTGGATTATGGCCCATGGATAAAATCAGGTCGCATTTGGAAAAATCGCTGCGGATCACGGTGGCTTTGCCAATGCCAATTTGCTCGGCGAGTGCCACGCTGGTGGGTTCATGACACATATTGGAGCAATCCGGCAGGTTATTGCTACCGTACTCACGCACCATGAGCTGATAACAAAAAGCTGGTTCATTGCCCACTTTGCCAGAGGTATAAAACACTGCACGTTCAGGAGTGGTTTGTTGACGCAAAAAGCTGCCAATTTCATCAAAGGCCTGCTGCCATTCAACTGGGATATATTTGTCGGTTGCAGCATCATATTTTAGTGGCTGGGTCAAACGACCGAGCTGGTCCAGTTCATAATCTGACCAGTTTTTTAACTCGCTTACGGTATGCTGGGCAAAAAATTCGGGTGTGATGCGGTTGGCAGTAGATTCAAACGCGACAGCTTTGGCGCCGCTTTCACAAAAATCAATCGGCTTGGCATGGGAGGCATCAGGCCATGCACAACTCGGACATTTAATACCGCCGTGTGGCTGGTTCACCCGGCGCATAGTACTACCACCTTTTAACAGGGTGTCTTTGCCAAACAAGGTACTTGCTGTGCCACGTAATGATGCCCAACCACCAGCAGGCGCTGGATAAACTTCAATTTTTTTCATTAATATTCCCTGATTAAAAAGCAGGTTCTGCACGAATTCAGTTTTTTAAAGCTCTGTTTTAACACGACTATAAGCAGTTATATCTAGCGATAGTCAGATTGTTAGCATCATTACTGAACTTAAAATGCAAATTCAATGTATCGAATCCCTGCCATACACTTCGAGCTTATATTTGTGACAAAAGGCAATTTTTTGCAAGAAAAATAGATAAATGTGTCACTTAAGATTCAAGAAAAATTTTAAATTAAAAAATATTCATCACATATTGGAAAAGATGTCTTTGATTCATCTTAAGTGTTGTCCGCAATATAGCGTGTCGAAGTCTTTAAAGTATTTTAAGTATAAGTATTCAAACGCATATTCTAGGTTATCCCTGCATTGGTGCCAAACATGGGCTAAAATTTGCTGAAGAAGAAACTTGCTAGCAAAATACAATCATTCAGGCGAGATGATCGAAACAGGGCAAGCCGTAGTAACTGCAAATTGGTTATAGGGGAGCTTTTCTCTCATTAGATCTCTTGCATAAGTCTGGTTTCGACAAGCTCAACCAACGCTGCCTGAGCCTGTCGAAGGCGAGTTGGTACAACTTATGAAAGAAGTCTATTGAATAAATTTGTTTTATATAAGAGAAATCTTTTTTTATCATAATTTCATTAGTTAAAAGTGCTGCAAATAATCATAAAAAAAACAGCCTTTTAAAAAGGCTGCTTTAAGTAATATGCTAAAAAATAAAAACTTACTTTTCAACAAACGCGCGTTCAATCACATAATCACCCATCACGCCCATCCGTGGTGATTCTTTCATACCATGTGCATCCAGCAGTGCGCAGACATCCTTTAAGAACGCAGGGCTACCACACAGCATGGCGCGGTCAGTTTCCGGATTAAAACGCGGCAGGCCAATTTTCTCAAATAGTTGACCGGTTTCAATTGCCGTGGTCACACGACCCTGTGTATGAAACTCTTCGCGGGTTACAGTTGGGTAGTAAATCAGCTTGTCTTTAATGCCCAACTCTTCAAAAAATTCATTGTTAGGCAATTCGTTTAAGATCAGATCCTGATAGGCCAGCTCGCTCACATAACGCGTGCCATGCACCAGAATCACTTTTTCATATTTTTCATAAGTTTCCGGGTCACGGATTAATGCCAAAAATGGTGCAAGGCCAGTACCACTGGACAGGAAATACAGGTTTTTGCCGGGTAATAAGTCATCATGAACCAGTGTGCCTGTTGGTTTTTTACTAATCAGGATTTCATCACCAACCTGAACTTTCTGCAAAATAGAGGTCAATGGGCCGTCCTGAACTTTAATTGAGAAAAATTCCAGTTCTTCTTCATAGTTGGCGCTGGCAATGGAGTAGGCACGCATCAGCGGCTTGCCGTTGACTTCCAGACCAATCATCACGAACTGACCATTTTTAAAGCGTAAGGCCACATCACGGGTGGTTTTAAAGCTAAAAAGCGTGTCATTCCAGTGGTGAACGTGAGTAATTTTCTCAACATTAAAAGCGGCCATGAAGCTCTCATCGATATAATAAAAAACAGGGAGCTATTCTAACGCAAAGCAATTGTCTATAAACTGAATTAATCCAATGTTATTTATAAGGAAAAGTGATGAAGTCGGATTTAACAGTACCAGTGATTGGTATTGTGCATTCACCTTTTCATGAAAAATTTGGAATACCCCGTCAGCCTAATCTGGTGCAAGTGCCTGCAATTATTGAATTTAATCCACCTTATGATGATGCGCTGGCGTTTGAAGGGCTGGATGAATTCAGTCATTTATGGCTAATCTGGAGCTTTCATCAAAATAAAGCAGATTCACAAAGTCCTAAAAAATTTCGTACACAAATCCGACCCCCACGGTTGGGTGGTAATCAAAAGCTGGGGGTTTTTGCCAGCCGTAGCATGTATCGACCCAGTGAGTTGGGATTGTCAGTGGTTGAACTGGTGAAAGTAATCAGGCAAAACGGCAAGGCTAAGTTGCTGATCCGTGGAGCAGATTTACTCAATGGAACGCCGATTGTCGACATTAAACCGTACATTGCGTATTCCGATGCGATTCCTGAAGCAAAAAGTGGTTTTGCTCAAGCCGCGCCAGCACTTCTAGATATTGATTGGACCATACAAGCCAGTGAGCAAGCTAAAGCTTTAATTAAACAGCAACTGTTTGATACTGAACAGCAAGGTTTAATCAATGAATTGTTGGCGCTTGATCCACGGCCAGCTTATCAGGATGATGCAAATCGGGTTTATGGGATGGCTTATGATTTTGTGAATATCACATTCAGAATAGCAGGTCAGCAGGTTATCGTTGAGTCACTTACCAAAATTCATCGTTAAACCCTAATTACACGATAGACTAAACCATAAAATTTAGGCTTAAAATCAATATTGAAGCAGTTGCTGCCAAGGAGAGCATTTTGAATAAAAAACATCATTTTTCGTTTCAGGTGGATGTCAGATGGTGTCTGGATGCACTGCTTAAAGATGGCAAAATTTCCCAGCGCGATGTTAATCTCATTGCCACTACGCCTAGAAGAAAAGACCAATTGCAATGGCATCCGCTGCAATTTATCGCCAGTTTCGATTTAACTGATGCCACTACTCAACAAAAGCTCACACTGCCGCTGCTGTCACAATGGTTAGCCGATAAAGCCGAAGTTCCATTTGTTCGTATTGATCCATTAAAGGTAAATGTGCCTGCGGTGACGGCAATCATGTCGTTTGAATATGCTGAACGTCATCGCATTCTGGCAGTGGCCGTAGATAGCGAAACCATTACTATTGGTAGTGATCAGCCTTTTTATGATGACTGGCTGGAAAATTTGTCACATATCGTGCGTCCACGCCAGATTGTGCGAGTGATGCTAAACCCTGAACAATTAAGCCGTTATCTGATTGAGTTTTATCAGGTGACACGTGCTATTGCCGGGGCAAAAGGCACAGGCGGCTCTGAAGCAACGGCGAAAGGTGTTGAAGCCTTGTTGCAACTGGGTGATGTGCAAAATCCTGATGCCAATGACCAGCACATTGTGCGCATTGTGGACTGGCTATTGCAGTATGCCTTCGACCAGCGCGCCAGTGATATTCATCTGGAACCCCGTAGGCAAGGGGGGCGGGTGCGTTTTCGTATAGATGGTGTGTTGCATACGGTTTATGACATGCCAGCGCCCGTTTTAACCGCCGTGATTTCACGCATTAAAATTTTAGGCCGCATGAATGTGGCCGAGCGCCGCAAGCCGCAGGATGGCCGTTTAAAAACCCGCACGCCTAAAGGGATTGAAACTGAGCTGCGTTTGTCTACTTTGCCAACCGCCTTTGGTGAAAAACTGGTCATGCGTATTTTTGACCCGGAAGTGCTAGTGCGCTCGTTTGAACAACTGGGCTTAACCGGGGAAGACCTTGCCAAGTGGAAGCAAATGGCAGCGCATCCCAATGGCATTATTCTGGTGACAGGGCCGACGGGTTCAGGCAAAACCACCACGCTTTATTCCACGCTCAAGCAACTGGCTACTGATGAAGTCAACGTCTGTACTATTGAAGACCCGATTGAGATGATTGAGCCGAGCTTTAACCAGATGCAGGTGCAGTCAGGCATTGACCTAGGTTTTGCCGAAGGCGTGCGTGCATTAATGCGTCAGGATCCCGACATTATTATGATTGGTGAGATTCGTGATCAGGACACGGCAGATATGGGGATTCAGGCAGCCTTAACGGGTCATCTTGTACTTTCCACCCTGCATACCAATGATGCACCATCCAGCCTAACCCGTTTGCATGATCTGGGCGTGCAGCCATTTCTAACTGCGGCAACCATATTGGGCGTTATGGCGCAGCGGCTGGTGAGAACCTTGTGTGAATACTGCAAGGCTTCAACCACTATCGATCCCGAAAGCTGGAATCAACTGGTCAGTCCCTGGACCAGCAATCCACCCCCACAAGTGTATCAGGCAGTTGGCTGTGAGCATTGCCGTGGTACAGGCTACAAAGGGCGTATGGGTTTGTATGAAATTCTGGTGCTCACCAATGAAATGAAACGGATGGTGGGTGATGGCGCCAACCTGAACCAGATCAAGCAACAGGCCTATCGAGAAGGCTTGCAACCATTGCGGCTTGCCGGTGCAAAAAAAGTAGCAGATGGCATGACCACGCTTGAGGAAGTCATGCGGGTTGTTCCCTTGAGTTAAATCGCCCATTGAATCACGCGGCAACGGCAGACCAGTGCTGATAAGCGACTGGTTTTAAGCTTAAGGTTTATGGTGCAGGTTTCCTTGTTTTAGTTTACAGCCCACTACGTTTTATGACTCTAATTGATACAGTAGATCTTTTGCATAAGTCTGGTTTCGACAAGCTCAACCAACGCTGCCTGAGCCTGTCGAAGGCGAGTTGGTACAACTTATGAAAGAAGTGTAGTGCCTTGATATTGCCGGATCGTTAAGCCTGCATAATTGTCCAGATTATAGGATTAAGGAGCACAATGATGGGTTTTAAGCAGTTATCACTCATCAAAACAGCCACGATTACAGGCTTGCTTATGGCGTTAACCCTGCCAGTCTTTGCATCGTCGGATGCGGCGTGGGCAGAACATGATCGCAAAGTGAGCCAAAAATGCACCAGCGCCAGTGGTCTAATGAATGCAGTGGTGTCGACCAAACCAATCCTGTTTGATGATACGGTGGGTTATACGGCTGTGATTATACGGGGTCATTTAAAGCCAGTTGCTGGTTCACAGCCAAAAGCCACAGCCACTCAGGAAAAAATGTGCCTGTACATGCGCAAAACAGGTCAGGTGCATATTGCTGATATTTCACCGGCCACACGTTAAAATCACATCAATATCGTATAAAAAATAGGGCAGTTAAGCCCTATTTTTTGGTCTGGATAAAAGTCATTTATTGCCAGATTGAATAACGCTTGCCTGCCTCAATCTCTGCAATCAGCTGATCAGTTCTTGCGCTTTCATCAGGATATTTGATTTTATAGTTATTCAGCACAGTGAGTGCATTTTTCTTATCTTCCATTTGCAGGTAACTGTGTGCCAGTGCCAGATATGCTTCCTGATAGTCTGCTTTAACGGCGGTATCCAGATGGGAAATGGACTCCCTAAAGCCACCGCCTTCACCTAAAGAAAACCCATACCAGAAGCTGGTTTCGGGATCTGCAGGCTTTAGCTTCAGTAAACGCTGGAAATAAACTGCTGACTTGAATGCAGAGTCTGGCCCGGCATCCATATTACGTGCCAGTACATGGGCTTTCATGGCACGTAACAACAGTTCATAAGACGCACGGGGATCTACCGCCAGCACATCCAGACGCTGGGTGATTTCGCGGATTTTCTTTTCAGACTTCCAGCGCTCAAATTTATCTTTGAAATAAGTTGGATAATGACGGGCTTTACCACCAATCAGGGTAAGATCCTTGTCGATCTCAGACACATCCAGTGTTTCGTCACGCGGTGGAGGCGTGCCAATAGGCTGGGTGATCTGCTGCTCATGAATTGGAATCAGAATCCTTGCTGTGTTATCCGCTACAGTTTGTACAGGGATAGCAGAGGGTATGGCTGGCTCAGATGCTGTCGTGCTTACTGCTGGGGTACTGTCTGTTGAGGTACTGCCTGTTGGGTTAGCTTCTGAGGCGGTGGCAGGCTGAGTGTTCGGAACTGAGGGCTGATTTTGGCTTGCGGCAAGACTGGCCACTGCCTGTTCATCGAGTTTGAGTGCCGGGTCAATTTTTAATAATGCTGCCTGGGTATCCTGTGGTTCGGCAACGGGCAGGCCATTAGCATCCACTGCAACGACTGGTGTTGCACTGTTATTATTGGATTCAGTGGAATTCGCTGGGTTTTGCTGGGTGTGCGCCGAATTGGTGAGTGCTGTTGCATCAGTGCTTGTGCCCGTAGCAGCAGGTTCAGTGGCAGTGGCTTGATTGGCCGTTACATGTTGGGTCTGCGCTACTGGGTCATCTGGTAGGCGTATAGGCAGTCGGGTTATCACTTCACCAGTGGCCGGATTAATGATTTTTGGGGTCAGGGCTTCACGAATGCGTTGTACCACCACCGGATTTAAAGGCTGTTCATAATTGCGGGGGTTCAAACGATAGTGCGGTGCGGTGGCTTCAGGCTCAACCTTGCGTAATACCAGGGGCTGAGGTGCAGGCTGTGGTGTGGCCGGAATAATAATTTCTTGTTTTACAGGTGCAGGACTACAAGCGGTTAATGCGGCAATCGCGCATGCCAACGGAAGGATATAAAATTTTTTCATATTTAAACCTGAGTGTGTTCCTTGGTTGTGAGATCTAATAGCAACGGCAGTTGATAGCAATAGCAACAGGCAGTCTAAAAAAATGAACCATCGCTGGCAATGCTTGCAACCAGCAATATTGCATCAAAATGTAGAATTAAGAATGAGTTGCTCAAAGTTTGAATAAAATGTGCTGAAAAGTTACTTTTTTATAGTTTCTTAAAGAGGATCAGGAAATTCACACTTATCTAAAGGCTTAACTAATAGACTTCTTTCATAAGTTGTACCAACTTGCCTTCGACAGGCTCAGGCAGCGTTGGTTGAGCTTGTCGAAACCAAACTTATGCAAGAGATCTAATCTTTTAAAAGTTTATAGTTAGTTGAAAAATCTTATGTTTAAATAGCTACTTATTGGAATCTACAACTTTTGTGCGCTTTAAGCAGGGCAAAATCTCAGTATTAAAATTATCGAACAAAAATATCTACGTTTCCAAGACTATCATTTATTTAAAAAATAATGAGCATTTGCATCAATTGCCATTGTTACGTTAACTTTTGCCTTGAAATTTAGTAAAATCCACGCATCCATAATTGCGTGTGCTAGACAAGCGTGTTTAGGACAGCGCAATGAACATCCACAAGAGGAATAACACCGTGCTAGAAGCCTACCGCCAACACGTTGCTGAGCGTGCTGCACTGGGTGTCCCGCCAAAGCCGCTGGACGAAACTCAAACTGCTCAACTGGTTGAATTATTAAAAAATCCACCAGCACATGAAGAAGCATTTTTGGTTGATTTGCTGGAAAACCGTGTTCCTGCTGGTGTAGACCAGGCTGCTTATGTAAAAGCTGCTTTCTTGGCTGCTGTTGCAAAGGGTCAGGCGACTTCTCCGTTAGTCACCAAAAAGCGTGCAGTTTACCTGTTGGGAACCATGCTGGGCGGCTACAACGTTGCGCCACTGGTTGACTTGCTGGATGACAGCGAACTGGGTGCAGATGCTGCTGAAGCACTGAAGAAAACCCTGCTGGTATTTGATGCATTCCATGATGTTGCTGACAAAGCCAAAGCAGGCAATGCCAATGCTCAGGCCGTATTGAAATCATGGGCAGAAGCTGAATGGTTTACCAGCCGTCCTGATGTTGCTGAAGAAATCAAGATTACTGTTTTCAAGGTCACTGGCGAAACCAATACCGATGACTTGTCGCCTGCACAGGATGCATGGTCACGCCCGGATATTCCATTGCATGCCAATGCCATGCTGAAAAACGTGCGTGAAGGCATCAATCCTGAAAAACCGGGCGAAGTTGGCCCGATCAGCCAGATCAAGGAACTGATTGCGAAAGGTAATCAGGTTGCCTACGTGGGCGACGTGGTTGGTACGGGTTCTAGCCGTAAGTCTGCTACCAACTCTGTACTGTGGTTCTTTGGTGATGACATTCCGCATATTCCGAACAAGAAAGACGGCGGTGTATGTCTGGGTAGCAAAATTGCGCCGATTTTCTTCAATACCATGGAAGATGCCGGTGCGTTGCCTGTTGAGATTGATGTTAGCAACATGAATATGGGTGACGAAGTTACCCTGAAAATCAACAAAGACACTGCAACCGTTACTGCGTTCAAAAACGGCGAACAAATTGCTGAATCCCAGTTGAAAACTCCGGTTCTGCTGGACGAAGTTCGTGCTGGTGGCCGTATTAACCTGATCATTGGCCGTGGCCTGACCACCAAAGCGCGTGAAGCTTTAGGTCTGGCGCCATCTACGCTGTTCCGTCATCCACAGCAGCCTGCCGATACAGGCAAGGGCTTTACCCAAGCGCAGAAAATGGTTGGCCGTGCCTGTGGTTTACCAGAAGGTCAGGGCGTACGTCCAGGCACCTACTGCGAACCAAAAATGACCACAGTTGGCTCTCAGGACACCACTGGTCCAATGACCCGTGATGAACTGAAAGACCTGGCTTGCCTAGGTTTCTCTGCTGATCTGGTGATGCAGTCTTTCTGTCACACTGCCGCTTATCCAAAGCCAGTTGACGTGGTAACTCACCACACCCTGCCAGACTTCATCATGAACCGTGGTGGTGTAAGCCTACGTCCAGGCGACGGTATCATTCACTCCTGGTTAAACCGCATGCTGTTGCCTGATACCGTTGGTACTGGTGGTGACTCTCACACCCGTTTCCCAATTGGTATTTCTTTCCCGGCAGGTTCTGGTCTGGTGGCGTTTGCTGCTGCGACTGGCGTCATGCCACTGGACATGCCTGAATCAGTACTGGTGAAATTCAAGGGCAAAATGCAGCCTGGCATCACCTTGCGTGACCTGGTTCATGCAATTCCTTATGTTGCCATTCAGGCGGGTGATTTAACCGTTGAGAAGAAAGGCAAGAAGAACATTTTCAATGGTCGTATCCTTGAGATTGACCTGAGCGAATATGAAGGCGACCTGACTGTTGAACAAGCGTTCGAATTGTCTGATGCCTCTGCCGAGCGTTCTGCTGCTGGCTGTTCGATCACCCTTTCTGAAAAATCAGTTGCTGAATACTTGACCTCCAACATCACCATGTTGAAATGGATGATTGCTGAAGGTTATGGCGATGCCCGTACACTGGCGCGTCGTGCTGAAAACATGCAGAAATGGCTGGATAACCCAAGCCTGATCAAAGCGGATGCTGATGCTGAATATGCCAAGGTTTATGAAATTGACCTGAGCACGATCACTGAGCCAGTATTGTGCTGCCCGAACGATCCAGATGATGCCAAGCTGTTGTCTGATGTGACTGGTGCAAAAATTGATGAAGTATTCATCGGTTCCTGCATGACTAACATTGGTCACTTCCGCGCTGCTGGTAAGCTGCTGGAAAAAGTAGAAGGTGGTTCTTTATCAACCCGTCTGTGGCTGGCACCGCCAACCCGTATGGACGAACACCAGTTGATGGAAGAAGGCTACTACAACATTTATGGTCGTGCCGGTGCGCGTACTGAAATGCCAGGCTGTTCACTGTGTATGGGTAACCAGGCCCGTGTCGCACCAAACACCACTTGTGTGTCAACTTCAACCCGTAACTTCCCGAACCGTCTGGGTCAGGGTGCCAATGTGTATCTGGCATCTGCTGAACTGGCATCTGTTGCTGCGGTACTGGGTCGTCTGCCAACTGTTGCAGAGTACATGGAATATGCGCAGAATATCGACAGCATGGCTGGCGAAATCTATCGCTACATGAACTTTGACCGCATGGGTGAATACACTGCCGAAGCTGGCAAGGTTGATACCAAGAAAATCAGTGCTGCTCAGTTGACTTAATCAACTTAGAAGCTTGATTTAATTAAAAAACCCTGCTCAAATGAGTGGGGTTTTTTATGCGTCACCTCATGTCGCATGAATTAAAATTAAAAGAATATCTGTTTGGGAAAATGGCTACAATTTCTAAAATTTGTTTGATAAGGTGAGAAATAATATGAGTATAAATAAGCAACTATTTAATTTATACGATAAATATTGGGAACAAATACTTGTGGAGTTGAGTAAAATTGATAAAAAACTTTATACGAATCCTTTATTAATTAATATTGATGAAGATGCATATGCAAGAGCTGATTATAAGGTAATGATTTTTGGTCAAGAAACTAAAGGATGGTACGATAGTTCAGGATTTACGGATTCCATTATTGAGGGAATGGATCGGTATGATCGCTTTTTTTGGCAGAAAAATTTTTATGATGGCTATTCTAAGAGTTCATTTTGGAAGAAATTTCGTGTTTTTCAGAAAAATATTTTAAAAATGGAAAAAACAAAAGACTTAGATATTATCTATATGTGGAACAATATTTCAAAAATTGGCCAACCTGATCAGGAAACTGGTGTTGATCCTATAACGAGAGATTTAGAAAGAAAGTATTTTTCTGTGGTTGCTAAGGAGATCGAAATTATAAAGCCAGACTTATGTATATTCATGACTGGTCCAAATCGTGATCATGACATCAAATTTCATTTTCCTAATATTGAGTTTAAGAAAGCAAATGACATTGATTCAATTCGTGAAATGGCTGTTATAGAATGTTTAGGAATTAAAGGATTAAGGCTATATCATCCAAGTTATTTTGGTAGTTTTAATAATAATTATAAAAAAAGAGCTTTGGATGCATTGAACGAAATAATTAAAGATCATTAATATGAAAATAGGCGTCTTCTGGTTTTATACAAATACTATTCTTGGTATTGCTGAGGACATATCTCAAGGTTTCAAAGGCTATAATGGATTAATCGATAGCAATTTTGACCATGTCAATGTTTGGGAAACGCTTGAAATAAAAATACAGTTACCTGAGCTTAAAAGTATGGAGTATGAGCAAATTCCAAGAGGACGTCTTTTATATTCAACCAAGCAAAATAAACACATTATCTATATGGATAAAACCTTATTTGAACCAAATGTAAAACAAAAAATCGCTGAGTTTTTTGATTTTAATTCTAAACTTTCTGTCTGGAAAAAAGATCCACACTACAATACCAATCAGGATGAACTAAGCCGTTTATTTGACAATTAGTTAATCACCTTCCCATATAATCCAAAAACCGTGTCACTGCTCATGATTTGCATATTCTGGGTTTTGGCCTGTGCAATCAGCATGCGGTCAAACGGGTCTTTATGATGAAACGGTAAATTACCAAGCGCAACGGCATCAATAGACTGATAATGCAGGAATTTAAGGCCACTCATTTCAGCGGCCTGAATCGGATCAAAGTCCACAGCCAGTTTGCCAATAGAAAGTTTAATCATGATTTCAGCAATGCTAATACTGCTTAAATAAAACTGATGTTGTGGATTTTTAAATGTCTCTACTTGTTGTTTTGAAAGCTGCTTCGGTGATTTAAGTAGCCACAGGAAAATATGCGTATCAATGAGAATATTCATTTGGTTTCAGGGAAAATGTCGTTATTATAAAAATCGTCTGCCACATCAATATCCATAATGTTGAGCAGATCCTGTGTTGCCGTATCATTTTCCAATAGACCAAATTTAATCTGACTTTTGGGCTGATGTGCAACCAATTGGACTAAGGGCTGATTATTTTTGGCGATAATAATTTCTTCACCCTGACAGGCACGCTGGATTAAATCGGAAAGATGGGCTTTGGCTTCGGCAATGTTAATAATCACATCAATTTCCTCTTAAAAACGCACTGGGTATAACTTGATTCTAGTCAAGTTGGTCAAGTTGGTCAAGTTGGTCAAGTTGGTCAGAATGTGCTAAGATTTTTTGGAATTTTTTACTTAAAACTTAATATGCAACTTGAAAAAATCCTGCAATCGCAAGGCTTTGGTAGCCGTAAGCAATGTCGCCAACTGATTGAAAACGGCAACATCGCTATTTACGGCGAAGTCTATAGCAATCCCAAAGCCGATATAGAGGTGAATAAGCTTGAATTTATAGTTGCTGGCAAAAGCTGGCAGTACCGCGAAAAGGTTTATATAGCGCTCCACAAGCCGATTGGTTTTGAATGTTCACATCAGCCGCAGCATCATTCTAGTGTCTTTAGCTTGCTACCAGCGCAACTGATAGAGCGTGGCATACAGTGTGTTGGACGTCTGGATCAGGATACCACCGGACTGCTGCTATTGACCGATGACGGTACATTTTTGCAGGGTCTCACTCATCCCAAAAAACATGTAGCAAAGCGTTATATCGTTACAACCAATCGGCCAATTATTGACGAGCAAATTACGCAATTGAAGCAGGGTGTGGCGCTACGCAATGAGCAAGGCATTTATGCAGCGGATGACTGCATGCAATTAGGTGAAAATCAGCTTGTATTAACCATTCATCAGGGTTTGTATCATCAGGTGAAACGGATGATTGCAGCAGTGGGCAATCATGTCGATGCTTTGCACCGTGACCAAATTGGCCAGTTTAAATTGCCGGATGATTTAACGGAAGGTCAGTGGATTTATTTAAGTGATGAGCAGGTTAATCAGGCAAGGCAGCTTGTATGATTTTATATTTGAGATTTTTATAATCTACCTTGTCCATTCAAACAAAGATATGAAAGCTAAGCTAATGAGTTGGGTTATGGAATAGGGAGGGATATGCTGCCAATCTAACTTGGCTTAGGCTAGCAATTTTAGAGACTAACCTAACCGCTATGCGCTTGCCAGTTTTGGCAAATTATTAGCTTTGCAAAGTAGATGATTAGGTTGGGATACGATATATAGCTTTTTATTTTGCTAAAACGGGTATTAATAAAAGTAGAAAGCCACCTTCTGTCTGGATAAAAATAGTTTAGGGGACTGACGGGTTTTATGATCTAATAGTAGCTTGGCAATGTGTTGACATACACCTGCATTTGCCTGTCTGTTATTTTTTAAAAAGTTGATCAATAAAATGAAAGTATTAATCCGCAATCTGGCGCGTAGTGTCACTGAAGCTGAGCTGGAAGCGTTATTTAAACCATTTGGCAAGATTAAAAGCTGCACGTTAGTGCTGGATGCGGCTACTGGAAAATCCAAGGGATTTGGTTTCGTGGAAATGGAAAATGGGCGTGATGCAGTTAAAGCCATTAAGGCACTGAATACCCTGCGGGTTCATGGCTATGGAATCCGGGTTAAAGCGGCTGAATCAACAGATCAATAACTGCTTAAAATCATTCCAATAAACATTTTAGTTTATCAAGCAGGGCAGCAATTATCGGTATTAAATCTGATGCAATTGCTGCTTTTAAGACCCAACGAATAGACCTAATACAAAAAAATCTATTATAAATATTTAAAACTAAATCCCTAGATCATGATCTTTTATTGATCACTATTTGAGCTTTTGTCCGTATGTTGCAAACTACCGTTATCCTGTAATAGTTCATTGAGCTGGTCAAAAACATCCTGATCTGATAAATGACTCAGCTCACTCGCTGCAACGGTTTTTCGACTGGCTTTTTTGGGTGTCTCTAGTGGCTCATGGTTGCCTTGTTCAATGGCAAACGGAATGGATCTGGTAACAACCACCTGACGGAAAAATAAGCGAATAGCCTGTGCAGGACTAATACCCAATTGTTTAAACACGGCAAAGGCCTGTTTTTTTTCATGGACATCCAGTCGAACCTGATAAACTTCCGTGCGACGCATGAGTAACCTCTTTCCAATAATTACTTATTAATCATTGCTTATGAGTAGTAATGAACAAAAACGAGTTTATTAGGCACGCATTAAAGCATAATTATCATTGCAACGTCATTACGAATAAGGCTAAAGAATCAGCGTTTGCAATGAACTATAGTCTACAGCTTGCCGCGTCAAGGGATCAACAAAAGCAATGCGCTGTGCCAATAGTTGCAGCGGCGCACTGTAGTCATTATCTGCTTTTAATTGTACCGCAGGATAAAAGGGATCATTTAAAATAGGAATACCTAGTGCAGCCATATGTACACGTAACTGGTGTTGCTTGCCACTTAGGGGATACAGCTGATAGCGTGCCAGATGTTGCGATAAAACTTGTCTGGTTTCGAGTAATTCAATTCGGGTAAAACTGTTGGCTGGGCCTTCAATTTCCTGCATGGTAAAAAAAGGCTGACCTTTTACCATGTGGCTTTGGTAATCAAGCGGAAACAGTAGATCTTCACGATAAGGTGCAATCGCCTGATATTGTTTGCTGACTTTGCGGTCCTGAAACAAGGTCTGATAAAGATGCCGCGTTTGTGGCTGTAATGAAAACAGCATCACACCCGCTGTTTCCCGATCCAGACGATGAATTGGCGTAATGTCCTCACAGTTGAGGCGCTGCTTTAACCGAACCAGCAAACTTTGTTTTACAAACCGGCCTGTTGGGGTTACTGGCAAGAAATGCGGCTTATCCACCACGAGCAAGTGGTCATTCTGAAAAAGAATCTGTTCCTCAAACGGAATCGGTTCTTCGTAGGGTAATTCACGATAATAGTAGATTTTACTGTTGGGTACATAAGGACTATCAAGCTGAACCAAATTGCCAGATTCCTGATAAATCTTTTGGGCTTCAATTCGATCCAGCCATATCTGTTTGGAAATTTGTGGAAACTGCTGAATCAAAAATTCCACAATAGTAGTATAATTTTGACCGCCATTCGTATTGTGCAAATTTTTTAATGAAGGTAAAAATACACAACTGGGGCTGACGCCATCAATCATGGGAGGTTTAAAAGGAATATGCATGTAAATAATTGCCAGTCCAGCTCAGCAGAATTTCCAGTGACGTTTAATATTAAATGATAAAGATGCAACAGAGAAACTATTCAGTTTTTAGGATGGTGATGTCACTTTTAAACCAATAATTCCGGTTAAAATTAGCAAGATACAACCTACCCGGATTAGGGTTTTAGGTTCATTAAATAAAAACATGCCACAAATTGCCGCGCCCAAAATGCCAATACCAACCCACACCGCATAGCTGGTACCCAGCGGCAGGGTTTTTTGGGCTATCGACAGGCCATATACCGAAATAATCATGCCCGCAATACAAAATACTGAAGGCCAGAGTCGGGTAAATCCTTCAGTGTATTTAAGGGTGACAGCCCATTGAATTTCAAACAATCCGGCAATCACCAGCCACAACCATGCGTTCATCAGTACAACCAAAACACTTAAAAATGGATTATAGCCAAAAACAGATTATGGCCTAAAAATTTCAGCTTCAGTGTTATTATAGTCAGGTTTAATTCTGGTTGGGAAAGACAACTGCCATGCTGCAAACCATTTCACTTGTATTGCCTGATGAGGCTGCCACACAAAAACTGGCAGGTGTTCTGGCACAGCATATTTCGCATGGTGTGGTTTATCTGGTAGGTGATCTGGGCGCTGGCAAGACAACGCTAACACGCTCGTGGCTACAGGCCTTGGGACATCCAGGTAATGTAAAAAGTCCCACTTATACGCTGGTTGAGCCTTATATCATTGCAGGCCAGCCTATTTATCATTTTGACCTGTATCGTTTGCAGGATGCCTATGAACTGGAATTAATGGGCATTCGTGATTATTTAGATGCTGATCAGGCAAGCCTTAAACCCTTGTTGTTAATTGAATGGCCGCAAAAAGGCCAGCCCGTGGTTCCGACGGCAGATTACCAGATTGAATTAACCCTGGATGTTAACCAGCTTACCCGGCATATTGTGCTAAGCACTGCTGCAAAAAGCCAGACATGGACAGCATTAGAGGACAGTTTGCATGAGCAGTTTGCCTGATTATGGCATTGTGGCGAAAATTCGCCGTATCCAGCCCCTAAGCCCGGCACTGGCCAACCAGATTGCTGCTGGTGAGGTGATTGAACGCCCAGCTTCGGTGGTAAAGGAGCTGATTGAAAATGCACTGGACGCTGGGGCATCACGTATTGAAATTTATATTGAGCAGGGCGGCAGTACCCTAATTGAAATAATAGACAATGGCAATGGCATTCATAGTGATGATTTACCATTGGCGGTGTTGCGTCATGCCACCAGTAAGATTAGCAGTGCTGAGGATTTATCCGCAATTGCCACGCTGGGTTTTCGGGGGGAGGCGCTAGCATCGATTGCTGCTGTATCACGCCTGACTTTAAGCAGTAGCCAGTCGGATGAAGGCATTGGCCATGAAGTCACCATCAATGGCAGCGCCTATAATCCAACAGAAAATAGTCAGCCTATTACTGCCGTGGCTCATCAGCGTGGCACACGGATTCAAGTGCGCGACCTGTTTTTTAACGTACCGGCACGACGCAAGTTTTTAAAATCAGTCAGTACCGAGTTTGGTCATATTGAAGAAGTGGTGCGACGGGTCGCCTTAAGTCATTTTGATGTGGCATTTTCACTAGTTCATAATGGCCAGATCAGGCTGGATTTGCCGATTGCAGACAGTGGTGAACTGCGTGCCCAGCGGGTACGGCGTATTCTGGGTGCCCGTTTTACTGAAACCTCACACTGGCTGGATTGCTCTAGTATTTATATGCAACTGTCTGGCTGGCTTGGGCACCCCAGCGAAGCACGGGGGCAGGCAGACCTGCAATATCTGTTTATCAATGGCCGTATGGTCAAAGATAAAACAGTGAGCCATGCCTTGCGTATGGCCTATGAAGGAATCTTGCATGGCCACCAGCATCCGGCCTATTTGCTGTTTCTGGAAATTGAGCCGGATCAGGTGGATGTGAATGTGCATCCTACCAAGCATGAGGTGCGCTTTCTGGCCCAGCGTGAAGTCCATGAATTCGTACGTCATCATGCCCGGCAAACACTTGCCCAGTTTAAAACCGCACCTGCAGAACTGGCTGATGCCATGCATCCCTTACAACGTAAGACAATGGCACAAGCACCTCAATCAGCAGAGCAACCACTTTATCAGTCAATGCAGCAAAATCCTTTGCCATTGCATAATTTATTATTAGATCACTCAGCGCTACAGCAGAATTCAGTGACTCAGCATCAGCCTTCTGTAGCAGATAATTTGATGGCTACAGGAGCTAATCTAAATCAAAAGTCTGAACAGTCAGCTTATTCAGGTTTTGGTAGGTCGGTGCCTGATGTCTCTGGCGTAAAGGCCGCGCTGGCTAGTTATCTGTTGCCAGCACGGCAGGAGCTGGATCAGTCATTGGTGAGACCTGAAAAAACCGGGATTGATGAATATCCACTCGGGCTTGCGATTGCTCAACTGCATGGCATTTATATTCTGGCGCAAAATACGGATGGCCTGATTATTGTGGACATGCATGCAGCACATGAACGGATTTTACTGGAACAGCTTAAAAAAGCATGGGATAACGCCCAGAATTGGCAAACCCAGCATTTGTTGGTGCCACAAGTTGTTGAGTTAAGTCACCTGCAAGCCAGCCGGATTGAGGAGTTACAACCGACTTTGCATCAGCTGGGGCTGGAAGTTGATCTTTATGGTGAAACCAGCGCAATCGTGCGTGCGGTTCCTGCACTGTTGGCGCGTGCCAATTTTTCAAAACTACTTAGTCAGCTATTGGCGGATTTGCAGGCCAATCAGCAAGCTGACTTAACCGCCGCCCGCGATAAAATTCTGGCAGGTATGGCATGTCACGGTGCTGTTCGTGCCCATCGCCAGCTTAGCCTTGCCGAGATGAATGCCCTGTTGCGACAAATGGAACAAACTGAATTTGCCAGTCAGTGTAATCATGGACGACCAACCTGGCGTGCATTTCCTTTAACCCAGCTTGATAAGCTGTTTGCCCGTGGGGAATAACATGAACTTGGCAGTCACTTCTATGCCTCAGAAAAAATCCCTGCAAGCGTTGCCTGTTGTGTGTCTGATGGGCCCAACTGCGAGTGGCAAAACTGCATTGGCCTGTGAACTCTATGAAACTGGAAAGTTTGAACTGATATCTGTTGATTCGGCACTGGTTTACCGCGACATGAATATTGGTACAGCCAAACCTACAGCCGCTGAGCTGGCACAGTATCCTCACCATTTGATTGATATTATTGATCCAACCCAGGTTTATTCAGCTGCTGAGTTTGTTGAAGATGTTAGCCAGATCATTGATGAGATTCATGCCAGCGATAAAATTCCATTACTGGTGGGTGGCACCATGTTATATTTTCGTAGCCTTATCATGGGCATGGCCGATAATCTGCCGGCCGCTAACCTTGAAATTCGCACTGAAATAGAGCAACAGGCTGAACAGCATGGATGGCAATTTATTCATGATGAATTACAGCGTGTTGATCCGCGTGCTGCTATACGCTTCAAGCCTTCTGACCGGCAGCGTGTCCTACGTGCGCTCGAAGTTTATCGTATTACTGGACGTGCTATCAGTGATCTGCATGATGACCAGGAAAACCAGCTTAACTCACAGTATGCTTTTGATTTACATGCAATAATCCCAGACCGTACCTTATTGCACCAAAAAATTGCCCAGCGACTCGACATGATGTGGCAAATCGGTTTTCTGGATGAAGTAAGGCAATTACGTGAAAAATATCAATTACATGAAAATTTGCCATCCATGCGTGCTGTAGGGTATCGTCAGGCTTGGGAATTTTTGGAGCAGGGAGGGCAAACTGAAGCGGAACTTCAGCAAATGAAGGAAAAAGCATTATTTGCAACACGACAATTAGCCAAACGTCAATATACATGGCTACGTTCGTTACGTGAGTTGCACGTTTTTAATATATACAACACAGTGAATGAAGGCATACTAGACTTGCGTATGAAGTATAGATGACGCAAAATTTGCCGCCTGTCTTTTTATAATTTTTAATTGATACGAAAGGCAGTTTTTTTTGCGCTGGTTATTTTTTTGGAGTAATAACGATGTCTAAAGGTCAAACATTGCAGGATCCGTTTTTAAACTCTCTTCGTAAAGAACGCATCCCCGTTTCTATCTTTTTAGTAAATGGAATCAAATTACAAGGCCAGATCGAATCTTTTGATCAATACGTTGTTTTATTAAAAAACACAGTAAGCCAAATGGTTTATAAGCATGCAATTTCTACAGTAGTACCTGCACGTAATCCACGTCCTGCAGGCGCGCCAGTGGGTGCTCCAGGTGCACAAGGCGCCGGCTTCGGTGGTCAGGGTGGCTTTGGTGGCCAAGGTGGCGGCTTCGGTGGTCAAGGCGGCTTCGGCGGTCAGGGTCAAGGTGCTGGCTTTGGCGGTCAAGGTGGCTTTGGTGGCCAAGGTGGCGGCTTCGGTGGTCAGGGTGGCTTTGGTGGCCAAGGTGGCGGCTTCGGCGGTCAGGGTGGCTTTGGTGGCCAAGGTGGCGGCTTCGGCGGTCAGGGTGGCTTTGAAGGCGACCAGAAATTTGATGACAATGGCGAAGATGACGGCAACGGCAACAACCGTTAATTAATATATTGCTATGTCAAAAGAAAAAAGCCCTTCATTGGGCTTTTTTCTTGTCTGGATTTTCATCAATGTAATCGACTAAGGCACAAATGGTTCAGGTTAATAAATTTCAAGCAGGTTGATTCACTATTCAACTTTATCATCAACCTGCTAATTTATATTTATCCAGAACCATTATTAATACCCTCATTAATTAACTGGTGTGCCATCCTTGATTTCAACAAAACTTTCAGCGCGAACTTCCCGCATCCAGTTATCAAGTTCCTGTTCAAACTGGCGTTCTGCTAGAACCTGACGTGCCTTGCTGCGTCGGGTTTGCTCAGTGACATCTTGCTGACGTGTGTCTTCTACTTTCAGGATATGCCAGCCATATTGAGTCTGGAACGGCTTACTGATTTGACCCACTGGTGTCTTGCGCATTACTTCTTCAAATTGTGGCACCATCATGCCGGGACTAACCCAGCCAAGGTCACCGCCATTAGATGCGGAACCCGGATCACTGGAAAAAGTACTGGCTAAGTCCGCAAAGTTTTCAGTACCAGCGCGTTTATACAACTGATTAATTTGCTGTTCAGCATCACTGGGACTTAATACTTCACTTGGACGCAGCAAAATGTGGCGTACTTTAAATTGCTGCACAATGGTGCGGGCTTCACTGCCACGGCGTTCCAGCAGTTTAAGTACATGAAAGCCATCTGCGGCACGAATTGGTAGCGTAACCTGATTCAGGTCAAGTGCATTGACTTTGGCAACCAGTTCATCAGGCATTTCTTCAGTATTACGCCAGCCCATATCTGCACCTTCTACAGGATAGCTGGCGCTTTGGTTGCGTTTTACCACAGCATCTACATCATTGCTGGCTTGCAGGTCAGTCCGCAGCTTATTAGCTACGTTTTCAGCAGCCTGAATTTGAGTAGCACTGGCATTCTCAGGTAGGGCTACCCGCAAGTGTGCTACATGCACTTCACTGTTTAAGCTACTTTTACCCTGAGGAGAGTTCAAAAAGTTATCAATATCCTGATCACTTACCTTGATGCGCGAACTCACTTGTTGCTGACGCAAGCGATTAACACTGAGGTCATCACTAATCTGGCGACGCAGGGCAGCATAATTACCGGGCGTTCGTGCATCAAGCTTGGCCTGAAAATCAGCAAGACTGCTGGCGCCTTCCTGCTTGGCAATTTCTGCAACGGCGGCATTTAAGCTTGCTTCATCGATAGTTACGCCCAGACGCTTGACTCGTTCAAGCTGGGCACGCTTTAGGATAACCTGACGTAGTACTTCGGAGCGTAAAAGGTTGTCAGGGGGAATGGACTGGTTGCGCTGAGTAAGCTGCTGTTTTGCCGCAACGATGGCACGATCCAGTTCACTTTCAAGAATGATGCTGTTATCAACCACCGCCACTACTTTATCCAGCGTCTCCTGCGCGGCATTAACCATGAACGATGACGCTAACAAAGCGGCCAATAGCGTCGATTTGATTGTCTGACGCATGAAGTAAGGTTTAATTAGCGTTCGTTCCACAATGTTTCCACCTGTTGATAACCTAAAATCTTTTGTTGCAGTAAATTGCCGAGATTACCTGAAAAACCGGCCAGTCCCTTAAGCGTAATTTCCATCATGATGGCACGCTTGGGTTTAACCTCTGCCAAGGTAGGATCATCCAGATCATTATAATAATAGCGACCATAGAGCGATGCACGCCAGCAACAGGCATCATAGTTAAAACCCAGTAACCATTCGCGCGCCAGATTATTGTTTATATCATATTGCATATAACCCATAGCACGCCATTGATCCCGCAAAGGCTGAACAAAACCTGCCGTAACCTGCTGATAGGATTGCTGGTTTTGCGATTTTACCTGACGGCGGTAATAATACCCTGTGTTGTAGATGCTGCCATCATTGCCTGTGTAGTTGAGTTGTACATCATTCTGCGAATTTTCTCCATTAGCCAGCCATAATGCATTGCCGTTAATAGAAAAATTCCTGCTCAACTGACTGCCGAGTGCAAGCGCAGGTCCTGAATTGTGTTCAGTGGCAATCGGATTATTTTCATCCAGTCGCACCTTACGATCACTAAAATAATAGCTTTGACCAAGACCAACCCGAAAGCGTGCCAGTCCAATATTGTCATAGGCGCGATAGGTCGCACCCAGTGAGGCAAAATTGTTATCATCCAGACGATCATGGCCATAAAAACGATAGGGACTAAACAACTGGTCAAAGTTTAATGAGGCCGTTGTGGTATCGAAGTTAGGATAATTACTTTGCTGTTTATAAGGCGCATAGGCATAAAAGAAGCGAGGCGTAATGCTCTGTAAAAATCGTCCTTCACGTTCAAATACCATGGCCGAGTCAAAAGTAAACTGTGGGACTACAGCAGAGCGCTGATTGTCATCATTATTCGGATTCAGGCCCTGACTGGCCACACTGTCCTGATCGTAAAAGGTATTAACGCTACGAACCGATACTTCCGGTTTGGCATAGCCCCACTGATTGCGCCAGTTATAACCTGCTGCCAGACGGTTAAAAATCCGTGTACCACTGCTTTCCAGTGCTGAGCCATCACTAATGGATTTTTTAAAATAGGCAGTATCGTTTTGCGCCTCATATTGCAAACCAAATGGCGAGCCACCGCGATAATTCACCAGTAACTGCGGCAAACGGGCATAAGGTCTGTCTGCATCCAGAATGGACTTATCAACGGTCTGGAATGATTGCACCCGGAATAAACCCGTTAGTCCGGGAATTCCGTTTTCATAATAAACGCTCCAGGTGCGTTCCTGATTTAAAATATTCTGTGAGGAAGGGTCAGTGCCCAGATCCGTATAATAATCCTTGTCAGATACATAATTGAGGTCAATGGCAGTGCGCCATGAAGGATCAATTTGCCACGCATGCTGATAGCTACCAGCCTTACGGTCTTCACCAAACAAATTATCAGACGGAAGGTAGCCACCAGAAAGTTTACCAGCGCCGAAGTTCTCAGTCAGGTAGCGAAACTCGCCCTCCAGCATAACCCCACGACGGCTTAAATAACCCGGTGCCAGTGTAAGGTCATAGTTGGGCGCGAGGTTAAAGTAATAGGGTACATTCAGGCGCAATCCGCCATCATTACTGTAGCCGGTAGTAGGGACTAAAAAGCCTGAAGTCCGGCGATCATCAATAGGAAAGTTAAAATACGGAACCTTGATAACAGGTACATCTTTAACATATAGCGTGGTATCGCGCGTGACTCCACGGCCTGTATTTTCATTTAATTCAATTTGCTTGGCGCGCAACTGCCAGACTGGCTTGGTACTGGGTTCACAAGTGGAATAAATCGCATTTTCAAAACGGGTAATGCCATTGCCCTGACGGTCAATCAGCGTCGCATGACCGTGTGCACGCTGTGCTTCACTAATAAACAGGCTGTCGTTAATTTTGCCTGTTTCCTTGTTCAGGTTATAAGTTGCGCGTTCACTGTTACTCAGCAGTCCGGCATCCATCAGCTGCACATTGCCCTGGGCTGTTGCTATAGTTTGGGTGGCATCCAGATTGATTTTATCAGCGCGTACGGAGCGGCCCGGTTGGTCAATTAGCACATTACCACTGAGCTCGGAGCCGTGGGTTGGGTCATAATAACCATAGTCTGCGGTAATTACTGTTGTGGCCTGTTCAGGGTTTGCGGCCTTGGTATTGATATCAATGGGTGTTACCCAGGTGCCATGACAGGTGGCAGAAATAGGCCGTTGCTGATCAATAGGCAAGCTGGCCATTTGTTCACGGTTTAAATAATACTGGGAAAAAAAGGCTTGCGCTTCTTCAGTTGCAGTCGGATTGGCAGGTTTCTGGGAGGCTGCGGTTTTCTCGCTGGTAGTTTCCTGTGCATAACTGATCTGGCTATAGGCTGGCGATAAAGAGCAGACAAGCAGGGCAGCGGCGAGTGGATTTAACTGAAACTGATGAGAAAAGAAGCAATTGGGCATAGTTGTCAGCACAAAGCAGATAATAAATTCTTGCTGAATGATAGAGAATAACACTGACCAATTCCAATAAAATATTGGTTTTAATTGTGTTTGGCTACCTGAAAAATCCATGAGACAGCCATGGAAATTTGCTTAAAAAAAGCAAAGCTGAACAAGAAAATCCAGACAAAAAGAATTTTTACGGGACTCTTTTGGGTGGGATAATAGTTTGAATTTCGCTAGTCCGTTAAAGTGAAGTAAAAAATCTGGATAATCATTCACGCTTGCAACGTGTTTAATACTCAGCAGTAGTTTTGTATAAGTAACTTATTTATAAATATATCTGGTCAGTGAGCAGCGTGTAGTTTACGTAGTTTTGACCTTTTATTTTTTAAAAATAACTTAATATTAAATAGCATCTACTCAAGTTTAGCAGCTGAAGCATCAATCAAGCTGTCTATAAATGCCGGAGTTTAACATGCTAAAGAAGCCTCATGATTTTGTGAACAGGGAGGGTGAGAAAATTGAATTACTTTGTGAAATGGACCATGCCAATGGACATATGGTCTATAAAAAAGTAATTCTGCCTGAAGGAACAAAAATAAAGCCTCAGTTCTTATGGGGGAATGAATACATTTTCATTACTTATAAAGAAGATAAGTGGTATTTGCTTAACTAAGGCTTTGTTATTAACTGCTTACAATTTGTCTATTTCAGTACTGGTTATTTTTAAAAAAGACTTTTAATATTTTTATAAGCCCAGTCCTTTTCTCAGCTTACCTGATGCGTTGCAGAGTACTGCAAGATGCGAATAGGCCTAAAATTAAGAATACCAATAAGGTACATTCTATGGCAAAAGAAATGCATCAGTTTATTAACCGTTCAGGTGATAAGCTGGAGTTGGCGTGTATTGTTGATGGAACCAGCGAGCTTCCAATTTATAAGGAAATATTATTACCCTGTGGTAGAACAGCAAAACCCCAGATTGCCAAAGCCCTTGCCCAGATCTTTATCGTTTACCGCCGTGACAAATGGTATTTGCTCGGTTGATTTTTAAGCCTTTTTTAAAATATTGCTCAATTATTTTTATCTGCTATATCTTTATAACAGAGAAAACCTACTGATTTTCAAGGAAAATAATGATTGTAAAACACAAGATCTATCCTTAAGATGCTTGAGAATACAAAATCTTGTATTTATTTTTGGGGGTAGTGCTGTGCCAAATATTACGCGATTAAGCTATGCCAGTACTACGACTTCAACCTCTGCAAGTATTCGACAGGATCTGGTTAATATTCTGGCCGAAGCACGAAATTATAATTCAACCCATAATATTCATGGGGTCATGTTTTATGGCAATAACTATTTTTTCCAATGTATAGAAGGTGACAAACAGCATGTCGATGCACTGTATGCCAAAATAGCCAGTGATCGGAGACATAAACAGCTGGTGCAATTGGCTTATGAGGATAACGTAGCCCCCCTGTTTGCAGACTGGGCGATGAAATATGTGTTTTTAGATGAAAAGGTTCAGCAATTTTACAAGAACTTTCTTTGGGAAAAATTTAATCCTTATGCCTTGCAGGGTCGGCTACTGGCGCAGTTTCTTGAGTTATTAAGCCAGCAGATTCAAGATAATGAAAGTGAGCAGCAGGATATTCATGCACAGGTACTCACTGATCCAAAATTTTACAAGTATCATTTACTTGAAGAAGATACGCCCCGCGCACCGCTACTCAAAAGACTTATTAAAAAACGGGTAGAAGCGCCAAGCTTATTGGCAATTAGCCGTGCAAAAACATACAGCCGGTTTATTTATGCCAGTACATCTACGGCATTGCCTGCCACTATTCGGGATGACCTGATTACGATTAGAACCATGGCAGAGACACTGGCATCACAAGGTGAAATGTTTGGGGTACTGGTCTATGGCAACAACTATTATCTGCACTGTATTGAAGCACCAGACGTCACCGTGGATAAAATCTGGGAAATTGCCCAGCAGTCCGAGTTGAATATTGATGTAAAGCTGCTCTCCCGGGTAGTGATTACGCCTCAAGAGCGGTTTTTTAATTCATGGACGCTCAAATACTTTTTAAAAGAAGAACCCATGCAACGCTTTTTTCATGAAAAAAGCTGGCAAAAATTTGATCCATACCTGTTACAAGGTGATTATATTGATGATTTCTTTAAAGTACTGGCAGGCTATGAAGAAACCATATCACCTATCCATGCCCAGCATGTGGCACAGGTACGGGCAAAAAATGCGGGCAATTCGTCAGGTGTGGAAATTACCCCTTTTATGTACTTCATGATGATACTTAGCGTGTTTTTAATCCTGTATGCCTTATATTATACTGCCTTAAAGTTAAACCTACTCAATAGCAGCACGTTTTAATCTGATTCTAAAATGCCAAAGACCGTTAATATTGCCATCAAGCTCATCTGGATTTCCCTGATTATCAGTATGCTGCTGAGTATTGCTCAACGGTTTCTTGGTGATATTAGCCTTAACGACTTGATTACTGCTTTAGTGGTTAATGTATTGATGTGCCTGATTCCCTATAAGCTGGCACGCAAAAGTAATATAAGCCGCTTTGTATTTACGGCATTATTTGTGTTATCGATCCTGTTTATACTGGCGGCTGGCAGTGAAATTCAGGTGACGTTGCTGGACAAGGTCGATTTGCTCATCAATATTCCTTTAAATATTTATTCCATTTATTTACTGTTTTTTAATCAACCTGCCCAGCAGTGGTTTGAGGAAAAAAGGGTTTGAACGCAGAAGGGTTCAAAAGCAAGTCACCTAAAAAATAAAATAAGTTCTGGCAGGTATAATTCTATCTGTCTATTGCAGCACTAGAGAAAAATAATGCAACTCGCTAAACTCACGGCACTATTTTATTGACCTGCTTTTACTGGATTGTTTCTATGGGCCTGCCGCGTGAACAAGCACTGACTACCTGGGTACAACAACAATTAAATGATACGGAACTGACGATTCATCCGCTGGCAGGTGATGCCAGTTTCCGTCGCTATGCACGGATTCACAGCAAAGCAAAAACTTATATGCTGATGGATGCACCACCAGAGAAGGAAGATAGCCAGCCCTTTGTTGCAATTGACCAGTGGCTGGATACACATGGAGTACGGGTGCCGCATATCATTGCAAAGGATTTAAGTCAGGGTTTTATTCTGCTTGAAGATTTTGGGGACACATTGCTATCGCAAGTGCTGAATGACGATACGGTAGATCAGTATTATCGTCAGGCCATGAATCAGCTATTACAGTTACAGCAATTGCCTGTCAATGATCCAGCGCAGCCATTGTCTGCCTATGACTTTGACAAGCTGATGCAGGAAATGTCCCTGTTTGATCACTGGTTTGTTGAACAATACCTGAATCTTCAGTTGACGTCAGACGAGCAGCAACTGCTGCAAGAAACCTATCGCTTGCTGGCCAATACCGCGCTGGCTCAGCCACAGGTGGTAGTGCATCGTGATTACCACAGCCGCAACCTGATGGTGCTGCAACAGGAGCAGGAAGTTAAACAAGAACTGGGCGTAATTGATTTTCAGGATGCCGTGGTGGGTGCTTATACCTACGACCTGATTTCCATTTTGCGTGATGCCTATGTGCAGTGGCCAGCTAGTCGCGTAAACGAATGGATGCAGTATTTCTGGCAGCACTTGCCAGCCTCTCAGACCACTTCTAAAACCTTGAATGATTTTGCCCGTGAATTTGACTTTATGGCGGCGCAGCGTCATTTAAAAGTGCTGGGCATTTTTATTCGCCTTAATCTGCGTGATGGCAAAACCGGTTATATGAAAGACTTACCGCTGGTATTTCATTATTTGTTGCAGGAAATTAAGCCTTATCCCGAGTTACAGGCATTTGAAGCCTTTGTACAGCAACGCGTTTTACCTGCCTTTTTGCAACAGCAACCCGAAAGCCGTGCAGTCGTTGAGGGCTTGCTTATATGAAAGCCATGATTCTGGCCGCAGGTCTAGGTACTCGCATGCGGCCATTAACGCTGGACACCCCTAAGCCGTTGCTGAGTGTAGGTGGCAAACCGCTAATTGTCTGGCACATTGAAGCGCTTAAAAAAGCTGGAATTACTGACATTGTCATTAATTGTGCATGGCTTGCCGAAAAGTTGATGAATGCATTAGGGAATGGCAGCGAATTTGGGATCAATATTCACTGGTCGGTGGAAAGTGAGGCGCTGGAAACCGCAGGCGGCATTATTCAGGCATTGCCGGTTTTAGGGAATGAGCCATTTGTGTTGGTCAATGGTGATGTATGGACACGTTTTGATTATAGCCAGCTCACTATGCATTCTTTAACTGATGATCTTGCTCATCTGGTATTGGTGGACAATCCGCCGCAACATCCTCATGGTGATTTTGTACTGGCTGGGGAACGTGTGTATGTCGATCAGTCAGAGGTGCCAACGCTAATTCAAACAAACGCACAAAAGCTGACTTTTTCCGGCTTAAGTGTATTGTCGCCCCAGTTGTTTGATGATCTACCTAGTGGCAAACGTCCCCTTGCGCCATTATTACGGCAGGCCATGCAGCAGGGACTGGTGAGCGGCACCAAGATGAATAGTGCATGGGTGGATGTGGGTACACCCGAGCGCCTAAACCTACTGGATCAGCAAATCCGGCAACAGCAAATTTAAGCGATTTAATTTTACACCTTTCAGTGCAGCAGTAAATTTAACCGGTTGCTTAAAAACTGTCTGAAAAATACAGGATTGGCGAGGGTTTATGTATTGTAAGCCCACTGATGCAGCAATAAATTGCTATGATGCACCTGTTTATCAATTGTTATTAATCACTAGAAGTGAGCCTCGTCATGCATTCCTTGTTTCGTGATTTGCAAGCTGGTGTTCAGGCCTTAAAGCTGGATTTGCCAGAGGCGACCTTAAACCGCTTGTTGCAGTATCAGGACCAGCTGGTGCTATGGAACAAAGCCTTTAACCTGACTGCAATCCGTGATCCCAAGGAAATGCTGGTCAAGCATTTGCTGGACAGCCTGAGTATTATTCCACACTTGCCCAAGGGCCGCTTGCTGGATATTGGTACAGGCGGCGGCATGCCCGGTTTTATTATTGCACTGGTTGAGCCAGAGCGTGAATGTGTATTGCTGGACAGTAATGGCAAGAAAATCCGGTTTTTAAGACAGATTAGCGCGGACATGAAAGTGGCTAATGCCAAACCAGTACAGACCCGGGTGGAAGACACTGCCATTTTTGAGCAACTGGGCCAGTTTGATGTGGTGACCAGCCGCGCATTTGCTGCACTCAATGATTTTGTCACCCTAGGACAGCCGTTTTTAGCTAAAAATGGTTACTTTGCTGCGATGAAAGGCGTTGTTCCTGAACAGGAACTTGCGGAATTGTCACAATATAAACAAGAGATTATTGCCTTGCAGGTGCCTAAGCTAAACGAGCAGCGGCATTTGATTCTGTTGTCCTAAAAGTGCTGATGTCCTGAAATAGGTCTGACCTGAATTTAAGGGCTTAATTTAACTGTATTCATGCGATAAACATAACCGTGATTTTCACAAGATGCATTCAGGCATACAAATACAAGGCTAAAAATGCTTTAATAGGCAGTTTAAATGCCTGACAATTTGCAGGTGACATTGTTCACTATTATTGAAACAGACTGCCTGCATTGACATGATTTGCGCAATAACATAGAGCACTTATGACCGACATTCTAGCCATAGCCAATCAAAAAGGCGGCGTAGGAAAAACCACGACCGCTGTGAATCTGGCAGCCTCACTGGCTGTACTGAAAAAACGGGTATTACTGATTGACCTTGATCCGCAAGGCAATGCCACGATGGGTTCCGGTGTACAAAAAAACGAGCTGAGTTTTAGTGCCACTGATGTGATGCTGGAAGATGCACCGATTGAAGCGGCCATTTTAACCACCAAAACCGGCTATAAACTGATTGGTGCCAATCGTGAACTGGCTGGTGTTGAACTAAATCTGGCTGAAAAAAACCGTCGCGAATATGTACTCAAAGATGCAATTAACCGCATTGCCGATGCTTATGATTATATCCTGATTGATTGCGCGCCCAGCCTTAACCTGATTACTGTAAATGCCTTGTGTGCCGCTGGTGGAGTGATTATTCCCATGCAGTGTGAGTATTATGCGCTCGAAGGTCTGGCTGATTTATCCAACACGATTGACCGCATTAATCACAGCTTAAACCCTGAACTTCAGATTCGTGGCGTGCTGCGTAGCATTTATGATCCGCGCAATACGCTAACCAACGATGTCTCCAACGAACTGGTGGCGCATTTTGGCGAGAAGGTATTTGAAACGGTGATTCCCCGTAACGTGCGTCTGGCTGAAGCGCCGGCTCATGGTTTGCCCATTTTGTTTTATGAAAAAAGCTCCAAGGGGGCCATTGCTTATTTGAACCTTGCGGCTGAACTGGTGAAGCAAGGCAAAAAACAGAAAAAAGCACAAGGAAAACCGGCATGACCAAGAAGCGGGGATTGGCTCAGGGACGTGGTCTGGATGCCTTGTTAGGCTCCATTCGCCAGGTAACGCAGGACGTTGAAAACAGCACTATCAGTAGTAATAGTGCTGAACAAGGACAGTTGCAGCATATTGAGGTTGGCCAGTTGCAGCGCGGCATCTATCAGCCCCGACGTGAAATTGCCAATGAGCAACTCACCGAGCTGAGCGATTCCATCAAAAAGCATGGCATCATGCAGCCGATTGTGGTGCGCCGTCTAGGTGAACAGGCCAAGGTTCCCTTTGAGATTATTGCCGGGGAACGCCGCTGGCGTGCGGCAAAACTCGCTGGTTTAACGCATATCCCTGCACTGGTACGTGATATTCCCGATGAGCTGGCTATTGCACTGGCCCTGATTGAAAATATCCAGCGTGAAGACCTAAATCCGATGGAGCAGGCTGTAGCACTGCAACGCTTCCATGATGAATTTGGCATGAGCCATCAGGAAATTGCAGATACTGTCGGCAAGGCCCGGACTACTGTCAGCAATTTATTGCGCCTGATTAGCCTGCATGACGATGTAAAAACCATGCTGGATCATGGTGATATTGACATGGGGCACGCCCGGTCTTTGCTTTCCTTAAAAAGCAAAGACCAGATTGTGGTGGCCAGAACCATTGTCGAAAAAGTGCTGTCAGTGCGCCAGACTGAACAATTGATTCGCGATTTGCTCAATCCGCCAGCAACCAAGCCAAAAGTTCAGGCATCAGCAGATATTGAGCAGCTCACCCGTCGTTTATCCGAGCGATTTGGTGCGCAGGTTGAGATTGATCATAACAACAAGGGCAAAGGCAAAATGGTCATCCGTTATCATACGCTGGATGAACTTGAAGGAATTTTAGCGGTTATCGATCCGCAATAATTTTGCAAATTCATTGCTGGTAAGAGTTTGGGTTTAAGTCTTAAAGGGATTTTTCAGGAGCGGTATTGTCATGTGGGAAATGGTAAAAGCGGGTGGATGGCTAATGCTACCGCTGGTGATTTGTTCAATTGCCATGTGTGCCATTATTATTGAGCGGGCAATTCGTCTGCGTCTGCAAAAAATTGCGCCAGCCGGCCTAACCAGTCAGATCAGCAAGCAGCTACGGGCTGGTACCTTCAATGCTCAGGCACTACGTCAACTCAAACAGCAGAGTGTGCTTGGTAATATTCTGGCTACGGGCATTGAAAGCCAGCCACATGGCTTTAACTTTACTGAAAACCAGATGCAAACCCGTGCCAATGAACTGGTGCATTTGCTGGAAAAAAACCTGAATTTTCTGGGCACCATTGGGGCTATTGCGCCATTGCTAGGCTTGCTGGGTACGGTGATTGGTATTATTGAAGCATTTATGGCAGTTAATGCAGGCGGTGTAACTGATCCAGCCATGCTGGCTTCAGGGATATCGCAGGCGTTAATTACCACGGCAGCTGGCATGGTGGTTGCGATTCCGGCTTTAATCGCCTATCGTTATTTTCAGCGTAAGATCGTTGATATTGCCATGCAGCTCGAAACCCAAGGCAACCAGCTCATCAATATTTTATTTTATAGTGACGTTAAGCCATCACACCTGAGTGTGAATGATCACTTGCAGCATCCGGATCAAGGGCTTCATTATGAGGCTTCGTAAACCCAAAATTGAGCCAATTGAGATCAATCTCACCCCGATGATTGATTGCCTGTTGTTTTTACTGGTATTTCTGCTGGTTTCAACCACGTTTAATCAATATAGCCGCCTTAATCTGGTATTGCCCGAAGCTTCTGGGGTGCCACCTGATAACCGTCAGCAAAAGATTGAGGTGGTAGTCAAGCCTAATGGTGAGTATCTGGTGAATGGCTTGAGCTTAAGCAGTAACAACGAAGCCGAGCTAATTGCAGCCATCAAGCAAGCGGCAGGCAATGCACGCAATTTGCCGTTTACTATTGCTGCCGATGGCAAGGCCAGCCACCAATCCGTGGTACAGGTGATGGATGTTGCCGGCAAGCTGGGTTTTGTTAATTTGAATATCAGCACACGTGTGCCACATCGAGGTCAGTCCTAGTGAATCAGGCAGAAGCGAACAAATCAAAGGACTTCAAGGTTTACTTACGCTTACTGTCGTATTTAAAAGGCTACTGGTGGGCAGGCGTACTGGTTGTAATTGGTTTTGCCATCAATGCCGGTACTGAAGTTTCTGTTGCCAAGCTGATCAAGTTTATTATTGATGCCATCAATAATAATGACCATTCGGCCCGTAACCTGTTTCCATTTCTAGTGGTACTGCTGATTTTTATTCGTGGGATCGGCTCAGTGATGGGCAGCTATTTTCTGGCCTATATTTCACGGGGGTTGGTATTTAACCTGCGCAAGGAAGTCTTTAACAAGTTCCTTCAACTGCCTCCCAGCTATTATATTGAGAATTCAACCGGGCATATCACTTCAAAAATCCTCTACAACGTGGAACAGGTTACTGCAGCGTCGACTGAAGCCACCCAGACCATTTTGCGTGATGGTTTAGTGGTGATAGGGCTGTTGGGCTATCTGTTTTATACCAACTGGCGACTGTCGCTGTCCTTGCTAATTGTTGCCCCGGTCATTGGTTTTCTGGTGCGGCGTGCCAGTAAGCGCATGCGCAAATTGTCCAGTGAAATGCAGGCCACCATGGGCGATGTCAATCATGTGGTTCAGGAAGCTATTAATGGTTATAGCGTGGTTAAAAGCTATGGGGGGCAAACGTTTGAAAGCCAGCGGTTTGAACGCTTCTCCTTACTGAATTTAAAGCGTGGGCTAAAACTGGTAATCACTGCCAGCATTAGTACGCCTATTATTCAGGTGTTCATGGCCATTGCACTGGCCATTGTGATCTGGATTGCCCTGCGCCCGGAAATTCTGGGGGATACTACCGCAGGTGAGTTTGTGGCTTACCTGACAGCAGCGGGATTGCTGAGCAGACCGATTCGCTCGCTCACTGATGTGAATGAAAAAATTCAGCGTGGTCTGGCTGCTGCCCATTCGATTTTTAACATTATTGACATGCCTTCAGAGCAAGATAGTGGCACGCAATCCCCGGTATTAACCGGCAAAATTGGTTTTGAGCAGGTGGGCTTGCGCTATAGTCAGGATGCTGACAACAAAATGGCTATCCAAAATTTTAACTTGCAAATCAAGGCAGGTGAAACGGTCGCATTGGTGGGGCGTTCCGGTGCAGGTAAAACGTCACTGGTAAATCTGTTACAGCGCTTCCAGCCTGTGACTAGCGGAAAAATCACACTGGATGATATTGCCCTTGAGGATATTAAGCTGTCTGCCTTACGGAGTCAGGTATCCACTGTAAGCCAGCAGGTGATTCTGTTTGACCGTACGGTGCGTGAAAATATTGCCTATGGCCAATTGGCCAGCAAAACAGATGAGGAAATCATTGCAGCGGCTAAAGCAGCATATGCCCATGATTTTATTATGGCACTGCCACAAGGTTATGACACAATCCTGGGCTCGCAAGGCAATAGCTTATCAGGCGGACAACGTCAGCGTTTGTCGATTGCCCGGGCTTTGCTTAAGGATGCTCCAATCCTGATTCTGGATGAAGCCACCAGTGCGCTGGACAATGAATCCGAGCACTATATTCAGGCCGCTTTACAAAATGCCATGAAATGCCGCACTACCATTGTAATTGCCCATCGCTTGTCGACCATTGAGCAGGCTGACCGTATTGTGGTAATGGATAAAGGCAGAATTATGGAAGTGGGCAGGCATGAAGAACTGCTGGCCAAAAATGGGTTGTATGCCCAGATGTACCAGCGTGATTTTGACCATGATTTGGATATCGGTCTTGGCACAGAAGATCAGGCTGATTCTGATGCAATTATTCCAAGTGCTAAGCCAGCCCCATGATTTATTTGAACAGTAGTTTTTGTCATGCAGCTTGATCAGCGTTTTACTCAGGCCTGGGCCACGCAGTCCGCATGGCTGAATCTACTTCGGCCCTTATCTGGCCTGTATGGGTTGGCAATCTCCTGTCGTCGCTATTTATATGAACAGAAAATCTTAAAGTCCTACCGCGCGCCTGTACCCGTAATGGTTATTGGCAATATTACGGTGGGAGGTAGTGGTAAAACACCACTGATTATTGAACTGGTTAATTTTTTGCATTATTTTGGCCTGAATGTTGCCGTAATTAGCCGGGGTTATGGCGGACAAGGACCGTTTCCCCGCATTGTGGAAGATGATGACACACCCGACAATGTAGGTGATGAACCTGTACTGATTGTGCAGCAAACCGGTGTGATGATGGCAGTCAGCCCCAATCGGCAGCAAGCCATTGAATTGATACTACAACACACGATACCAGACCTGATTTTAAGTGATGATGGTTTGCAGCATCTGGCCTTGCAACGTGATCTGGAGTGGATCGTGCTGGATGTAGACCGTGGCCTGGGCAATCAGCAATTGCTGCCAGCCGGTTTTTTACGTGAACCAGCCAGTCGCTTGCAAACTGCTACAGTGATTGAACACGGCAAGGCAGCACAAACCGATTTAACCATGCAGCTTGAATCCTGTGCTTTACTGCCATTAATAACTACCACCAAGGCAGGCACAGCAAAAACTGGCTTAAATCCTAGACCGCAAGCCGGGGCCAGGGTACATGCAGTTGCCGGGATTGGTGTGCCGCAGCGTTTTTTTAATAGTTTAAAAGAGCTGGGCTTTGAACTAATAGAACATGCTTTTCCTGATCATCATGACTATCAGCCATCGGATCTGGATTTTGATGAGCATTTACCCATTATTATCACCAGTAAGGATGCGGTAAAGATTCAGCGATTCGCCCATTTACTGCCTGAAAAAGACATCTGGATATTGCCTGTACAGGCGCAGCTTTCAAAGGCCTGCTATGAGCTGTTATTACAGCAGCTTAAAGACCTTAATATTGGCATTCCTAATCTGGACAAAGCTTGAGTAGGAAAATTGAAAGCCAACTAGCAATATTGAATAATGAAATAAAATAGCGAGAAATCACCATGAAACACCTTGTTATTCCTGCCCGTTTTGCCAGTTCACGTTTGCCCGGTAAGCCTTTGCTGGAAATTCATGGCCGTCCCATGATCTTGCGTGTGGTTGATCAGGCACACAAGGTAGAAGGTTTTGATGATATTTGTGTGGCAACCGATGATGAGCGAATTGCACAGGTTTGCCAGCAGGCGGGAGTTGCTGTGGTCATGACCAGTCCCGAACATCCATCAGGTACAGACCGTATAAGTGAAGTGGCACGTATCCGCGGCTGGAACCGGGATGATATTGTGGTCAATGTTCAGGGCGATGAACCATTATTACCAGCACAACTGGTGCAACAGGTGGCAGGACTGCTGGAGAGACAGCCAGACTGTGCCATGGCGACCTTATGTGAACCAATCCATACGCTGGATGAATTTACCCGTTCCAGTATTGTCAAAGTGGTTACAACAGCACACAACCAAGCCTTATATTTTAGTCGCGCGCCTTTACCGTGGGACCGTGATGCGTTTGCACAAGGAGTTCATACGGTGCCAGCGCAGGCCATGCGTCATCTGGGTTTGTATGCTTACCGGGTAGCGTTATTACAAGACTTCGTTAACTGGCCAATGGGTCAGCTTGAAAAACTGGAAAGTCTGGAACAATTGCGGGTACTGGAAAATGGCCGCCGCATTGCCATCGCGACAGCAGAGGTTTCATTACCTGCCGGGGTTGATACGCCAGAAGACTTGGCGCGCTTGCAGGCGCTGGACATTTCTGCCTTTGCCTGATCATTATATGGATTGTCACTGACAGTAAATTTTATTTATGGCTAAAAAGATACAGACAGCGGTAACTACCGGGTCAGCGCCAGAAGGACAGCATTACTTTGCGTCACGCCTGCCTTGGCAACAAGAACCCTGGCAAAGGCTTGTATCACGGTTTCCTAAAATACCGCATGCGATTTTGCTTAGTGGCCTACCGGGAACCGGCAAGCGTCAGTTTGCAGACCAGTTGGCCGCATGGTTACTTTGCCTAAATCGCAGTTCAATCGATAATCATCAGCATGCCTGCGGGGAATGTTCAAGTTGCCAGTGGCTAAAAGCAGAAACGCATCCAAGTTTGCTGCGGATTTCACCGGAAGTAGACAATAAGGGCAAACTAAGCCAGTTTATCAAGATTGACCAGATTCGTGAATTGATGCCATTTGTACAGCAAACTGGAAAGGGCTGGCGGGTTATCATCATCGAGCCTGCGGAAAACCTGAATAGTGCCGCTGCCAACGCCTTGCTTAAAACACTGGAAGAACCCGGAGAGCAGGTTACTTTAATCTTGGTGAGTGACCAGCCTTTACAGTTGCCAGCAACCATTCGCAGTCGCTTGCAACAATATCGTGTCGGTGAGGTAACTCATCAGCAGGCATTGGCATATTTAGCTGCTAACGGCAACTTTGATCCGGCGCAGAGCCAGTTATTGCTTAACCTCAGTGGCGGTGCACCGCTGGCAGCATCAGTCATGGCAGAGCAGCCTGAATTTCTAGCACGACAGGACTGGATTCATGACTGGCAAAAATTGCTGGAGCAACGGTTATCGCCAGTGACATTGTCTGGCAACTGGCAAAAACGTCTGAGCCTGTCAGAATGGCTAAACCTACTACAATGGATGATTCGGGATGCGATTGCGGCTCACTTGAACCAGCCCGTACGTCAGACTGATTTAAACTTTACACCCATTATAAAAAGTATCAGCATTGAGCAATTATTTAACCTGCAACAACAAATTTTAAGCGCAATTCATGGACAAACCCAGAATATTCAATCCAGTTTGGTATATGATAGCTTAATGATGCAACTCATGAATTTACATGATTGATGCACTGGTCTTATGCATGAGTGGTCCAAACATTTTCAAAAGGAGTGATAATGCAACCACCACGTCCAGGCGGGATTATTAATTTTCCAATCCGCGAAATCTCCAATTTACAGTCGTGCTATATGCCATTTGTACTAGGCGGCGGCCTTTTTATTCCAAGTAACCGTCCTGTGGTATTAGGCGATGATGTTTTTGTGGTCACCAGCTTGCCTGAATCCTCCGAGCGTATTCCGCTAACCGGTAAGGTCATCTGGATTTCCCACCGCGCTTCAGGCGCACGTCCTGCCGGTTTTGCCATTCAGCTACTGGGTGAAGAAGGCATTAAATTCAAGAATGCCGCAGAAAAACTGCTGGCCGGAAAGCTCAGTTCAGCAAACCCGACATTTACCCTATAAATTTTCGCTAAGTAAGTTCTGGCTAATATTTAGCTAATCGTCGCTACTTAATCTTAAATTACGGAAAACCTAAGTTGTATATCGATTCGCACTGTCATCTAAATCGTCTGGATTTAAGCCGTTATGACGGCGATCTTAACCGCGCCCTGCAAGCTGCCCGGGAAGCAGGCGTTAGCCGATTTCTGGCTGTTGCAGTTGATCTGGATGATTGCCCAGTATTGCAAGCAATTGCCAGTGAGCATGCAGATGTAGGCTACAGCGTAGGTGTGCATCCCTGTGAAGACCCGGACATGATGGCACGTGCCAGTGTCGAGCAGCTCTGCAAGCTGGCACAAGATCCAAAGGTCTGGGCGATTGGGGAAACCGGGCTTGATTTTTATCATAGCACTGATCATATTCCAGCCCAGAAAGACTGTTTTGCACGACATATTGAAGCAGGCAAGCAGCTAGGCAAACCTGTCATTGTTCATACCCGTAATGCCAAGCATGACACCATTGACGTCATGCGCGCCGAGCAGGCCAGTCATGGTATTTTGCATTGCTTTACTGAAGATTGGGAGACTGCAAAGGCAGCACTGGATCTGGGTTATTATATTTCCTTTTCCGGCATCATTAGTTTTAAAAATGCACAGTCCTTGCGTGAAGTGGCCAGACAAGTGCCTATGGATCGCGTCCTGATTGAAACTGATAGTCCTTATCTGGCACCCATGCCGTATCGCAGTAAGCCAAATGAACCGTTATATCTGCCTTTTGTGGCTCAGGCGCTTGCCGATGTACACGGAATTAGCCAGCAGGAGCTGGGCCGGATTACCAGCCATAATTTTGAACAGCTATTGGCAAGACACTCTACCACGATCAAGCAGCAGAAGATTTAAGGAGCAGATGCAATGGACCGGCAAGCACAGTTCCGCGCCCGTGAAGCCCTGATTTTTGATGTGGCTGAGCGCCTGTTACTGGAAAGTGGTGAAATGGGCATGACGCTGGATGCACTAGCGCTAGAGCTTGATCTGGCTAAGGGCACGTTATACAAACATTTTCAGAGCAAGGATGAACTGTATCTGCTACTGATTATCCGTAATGAACAGGCACTGCTGGACATGGTACGGGATAATCAGGGCGATTTTCAGGCCCGTCTGGTGTTTTATATGCTGCATCATTTGCATCATCCAGAGCGTACAGTGCTATTTCACCAGATTGAGGAGCGTTTGTCTGCTGGTGCTCAGGGGCTGGGAATTTTGTTTAACCAGCTGTACCGTATACGCAAGCAGCGCCTGCGCCTGATTATTGGTATCACTGACAATTATCTCAAAGGCATTGGCAGCACTATGCCAGTGCGTGATTATCTGGCAGCCATCTGGTCAATGACTCAAGGCGCCGCATCCATGCTCAATTCCAGTTTTTACCAGCGCTATCTTGGCTCACGTGATACATTTCGGGTGGCTGTTATTGACCAGATGCTAGCCATGCCACAACAGTTTAAGCAGGTTAAAAGCAGTTAAATTCGGCTGTATCTGTGCAGGGATATTTCAACAGAATTAAACAAATGGGCCATCAGCATCAATTCATCTTAATGATTACAAGATTTTGAGTATCGCACTTTATGCGTGTAACTCCCGATAATATGAACCCTGGTTATTCACAGCATGGCTACTCACAGCGGGGATTTACCCTGATTGAGCTAATGCTGGTTATTGTCATTATGAGTGTTTTTGCCGGGCTGGTGGTGGTTTCCATTAGCGGGGTTGAACAGCGCAAGCTGATGCAGCAGCGAGATCAACTGATTAATGACCTTAATGTGGTGCGGCTGGAATCAGCGGATCAGGCACGAGTGTTTGCCCTGATTACCACCTCAGCTACGGTGACTGAACCCGCTGGTTATTTTTTTGCAGAATATCAGCCGCCACAAACTGACCAGCAAACTGGTCAGGCGATGGTCACACAGCAAAAAAAGCCGCTGTGGCAGCCGGTAGAAGCATTTAAAACCCGAAGCTTGAATGAAAACGCGGTTTTACAGATCAGGAGTATGGATAATTCACCACAGCGCGATGGCCCAGAAGGTTTGATGGATCAAAAATCCCCGGACTTAATCTGGTTTGGTAATGGCGAGGTCAAACCAGCGCGCCTGCAACTAATTTTTAATAATCAGCCCATCGGCAATCCGATTTATATCAATAGTACCGGGATGGTTTCTGATACTGAGCAGGGAAGTTGATGAAACATTTTCCGCTTTTAAAACCTCTTAGGACCAAATCCTTGGCTATGCCTTTACCTGTACTTTTAACTAGGAAACCGCGTGGATTTACACTGCTTGAGGTGATGGTGGCGCTGGCCATTTTTGCAGTTGCAGCCATTGCAGTGACCAAAATTGGCATGAATTACACGCAAAGTATTGGGCAAATGAATGACCGCACATTTGCGCATTTTGTTGCAATGAATGAGCTGGCTGAACTGGAGATTAACGGTGCATGGCCTGAAGGAACCGGTGAAAAAACAGTGGATGAACAGGGTCAGCGCTGGCTGGTATCGCATCAGGTCTATAATACGATTAGTGACAGTGTACGGCGGATAGAAATCCGGGTCGCACCACTGGGCGATCAGGATCGGGGAAAGCAGCCTGCCCCAGTCACCAGTATTGTGGCGTTTTTACAGCGCCCCGTGGCTTCTAGCCAGAATTAAAAGATTAGTTTATGAAGCCAAATACCCCGCGTTTTACGGAGTCCAGCGCATGTTGCCAGTTGAATCAGCCACGCAACCCAGCATCCGGTTTTACCCTGATTGAAGTGCTGGTTGCATTGGCCATTTTTGCCGTGCTTGCACTGGCTGGCTGGAAAGTTTTTGATGCATTAATCAAAGTGCGTGAGCGTAACCAGATTCATACTCAGCGCTTGTCTGCATTGCAAAGCAGTTATACCCTGATGCTGCGTGATTTTAGCCAAATGGTGGCACGCCCTGCCAGACAATCGGCCTCTACCGAACCTGCGCTGGTGATTGCAGACAATAAAATCAGCTTTACCCGCATGGGCGCATTTGATCCAACATTGCGCAGCATCAGCAGTCTTGAACGGGTTACTTATCAATATGATTCCAGCCAGCAACGCCTAATCCGTACCAGCTATCGTAATCCAGATCAGTCGCGTCCCCAGACTCCACCAACCAGTGTCTTGCTAACAAATATCAGTAATTTTAGCGTGCAGGCTCTTGAACCAGCACCAACGGATTTCTGGCCACCTGTAAATAATCTGGTGGATACAACAGATAATACTAAAATGCCGCAAGGGGATAACCGCCTGCCGCAGGGAATTCAGGTACAGTTCACTCTTAATGACAAGCCAATATTATGGCGTTTTAGTCTGGTTAAAAAACTGCCAGAACCACTGGCTTCAGGTTCAAAGACAAATAATGGCACAGATAATACGCCAACCAATCAACAAAACAGCCAGCAGGACACTAGTACTGGAAATGGCAACCAAGCCAGCAATGATTAAGGATCAGGATTAACGTGAAGAACCAGCGTGGTGTTGCCTTACTGACTATTCTGTTTATGGTCGTCATCGCCAGTATTATGGCGATGGGCATTTTAAACCAGCAACAGCGTATGCTTCAGGAAGGCAGTATTTTGCTGCGACAGGATCAGGCCTGGATTTATGCCAAATCTGGTGAATACTTTTTATCTGAACTTTTAATCAATGATGCCAGAAACAGCAAAAATAACGATAACCTGAGTGAGCAATGGGCGCAGCCACTTCCTCCTTTTCCAGTTGAGGATGGGACGGTAACGGGCCGTTTACTGGATCAGTCTGCGCGCTTTAACCTGAATAATCTTTACCATGATGGCGCACCCGATAAAGAGGCTTTTGAATTTTTGGGACGCTTGCTCAAGCGAGTCGGCCTGGCGCCAGAGCTGGCTCAAAGTGTGCTGGACTGGCAGGACCCGGATGACACCGTCACTGGTGCAATGGGCGCAGAAGACAGCTTTTATCTGGGGCAGCAGCCGGGTTATGTGGCAGCTAACCGGCCTTTTTTACAGGTAGAGGAATTACGGCAAGTGCGTGGGTTTGATCAGCGCAGCTATGACTTAATTGCCCCTTATATTACGGCAGTACCATATTTTAGCCCTATAAATGTCAATACTGCGTCTGCCATGCTGCTAAGTGCCATAAGTGATGATCTACAAATTAGTCAGGTGCAAGAGTGGGTTAATCAGCGAGATCAGGGGATGCAATATCTGGATCAGGTCGGAACACTATGGACACAACCAGCATTTAAAATTGCGAAAAAGCCGGACACACCAGCAGAGAACATAGACCGATTGCTGGCTATACAAAGTGAATTCTTTCAGGCGCAGATTATTGTGAGCTTATCAGGCCGCAAACGCTACTTAACCAGTAACCTGTATCGTCAGGGCGAAAATGTGATGGCCTATCAGCGTCATCAGATGCCAATTCCAGCGCTGGCCAGCAGTAGCCAGAATGCACTGGAGCTTTTGCAGCAGGCCATCAAGCAGTAGCTTTATGTGGGATTATTTTGCCTAATCAATTGACTCATAAAGTTGTGCAAATGACCAGCAACAAACCAGCCATGAATCCCTGCGCATAAGCACTAAAATTGACTTATAATCATCCTAATTAGTCATCTGGCTTTTTGCAGGGTAAATCACAGGATTAACAACAATGCTTATCCGCAAACTTTTCAAGTTTGAAAATGCTCATATTGTACGCAACTGTACCTCTGACCGTTGCCGACGTTCTATTCATGGTCATAGCTATCAGGTCGAGCTGATTTTATCTGCCAACAGACTGGATCATGGCCAAATGGTTTATGACTTTGGTTTATTAAAAGGGGTTATCAAGGATTTGATTGATAGCTTTGATCATGCCATCTGTTTCTGGAGCAAGGATGATGCAGGCTATATAGAGGCCTGCAAAACTTATAGCGCGCGCTGGATCAGCTTGCCAGTATCACCCTCGGCAGAACAGTTTTCCCGCGTTTTCTTTTTTCTGGCAGATCAGGTGCTTCAACAAACCACCACCCAGAATGGAGAAGGCGATGTACAGGTACATTCTGTGATTGTGCACGAAACGGCCACGGGTTATGCACAGTGTTTTCGGGAAGACATTGAAAATGTGCAAATGGGCCTGTTAACCCTGCAAGAGATTGAATTTTCTGAACAGGTTCAGCAGGAATGGGCTAATCCCCAGATGTATGAACAACTTAAGCAGGGCATTAGCTTTTTAAATCCTGAAGTGACTCCGCAGGTTGTTTTACAGGCTTAGTTTGAGGATTAAGCCGCTATAAGCCAGTTTTACTAAGCTCTATATTTCTTATTATTGCTGAATCCATGTCATTGAATTCAGCATATTTTAATTAAAGATAATTACTAGCATAATATCCTAGTGTAAATTTAAATATTACCAAAATTTATTCCATCTGATCTATGCACAATTATTCACGACTAACCTGTAATTCAAACAAAGCAGCAATGACATCAGCACGGCCAATAATACCCTCCAGCCTGCGTTCATCACTCACTACAGGTAAATAATGAAAACCTTTATCAGTAAAGAAAGGAATTAAATCACTTAAAGGCTGGTCAGCTTTCACAGTAAATACCTTGCGCTCCATCACCTGATACACATACTGCGCCGGACCATCCAGATGAGTTCTAAATCCCACATAGCCATCATAAATCTGCATAAGATGATAAACCGATAGGCTTCCAACCAGTTGATGCTGCTCATTGAGTACAGGCAGACTCATCAGGTTGTTCTGTTCAAACAAGGACAGGGCAGTGACCAGTGAATCATCGGCTTTTAGGTATAAGACATTTTTGGTCATAATATCCTGACAGCGGACATTTCCTGTAATGCGCTGATATGCTTGTTGCTGCGCCTCAAACATGAGCTCTTTTAAATCACTGGCATTAATATCCAGCAACTCGGCATGCTTGTTCATCACTTGCTGAAAATCTTCAGATGTCACACCCAGACGGTCACTGGGCAGGGGATTGGTAACATGGGTTTTAACATCCTGCTGTATGGATGGATGCGGATAACGGCGACCTATTAAATTGTTAAACAGCAGTGCCGCAAGCAACATGAGCGCCGAATTGATCGCCACAGGCCACAGGGCAAATCCATATCCCAGTTCGTATACCGCAGGGCCGCCCAGTACGGCAGTCATGGCAATGGCACCACTGGGCGGATGCAGACAGCGCAGGCCAATCATCACAAAAATTGCCAGTCCAACTGCAACACTCAAGGCAAGATTAATATTTACAAATGTATGGGCTGCCCAGACGCCGATCAGACTGGCCACCAGATTGCCGCCCAGAATTGACCAGGGCTGTGCTAAAGGACTTGCTGGTACTGCAAATAACAATACTGCCGAGGCACCCATTGGCGCCACAAACCAGGGATTAACCGATCCCAGTACCAGATGACTGACTAATGAAGACAACAATAAACCCAGAAATGCGCCAAGTGCGCTAAAGGCCTGTTCTTTTGGTTTAACCTGATTAAAACTAATTCCCAGATTTGACAGTAGATAACGTAAAGTAAGATTGGTTGAGTTCTTCAAAAGTCATAGCCTGTATTCCAATGTTTAGATTTTAAGGGTATAAATATATATTTGTCGTACATATTTACTGATAACAGTTAGAAAAAACACTAATATTAAGGCTCACATGGTTATTGATGCTGATTTCTTGAACAAAAAATAACAATAGAGTGGTATTTTCAAAGGCTTTAAGCCTATTAAGCTTGATTTAAAGGTATAATTACAGTGCTAAAAAAAGCACTGCATTTGTGTGAAAAATCATTGAAGTAAAAGGGAGAGCGCAGTGAATCAGGAAGAGACCATACTGGACCGGGTAAAGCTTGATCCGAGCTGGAAGCAGCCTCTCACTGATATTCTGGTTAGCGATACCATGACGCAGCTGCGTGATTTTTTATCCACGCAAAAGCAGGAAAAACAGGTTATTTATCCGCCTAGTCCTTTAATCTTTAGTGCACTAAATACCACCCCGCTTGATGAAGTCAAAGTCGTGATTTTAGGACAGGATCCTTATCATGGGCCTAATCAGGCTAATGGCATGTCATTCTCAGTGCAGCGCGGGGTTCCACTACCGCCTTCCTTGAAAAATATTTATCAGGAACTGTATAACGATCTGGGCGTTCCACCTGCCAGACATGGTGATTTATCCGGCTGGGCCCGGCAGGGTGTATTACTCCTAAACAGCGTATTGACAGTCAATGCAGGCGCACCAACGTCTCATCAGAATAAAGGCTGGGAAGATTTTACAGATCGTGTTATTGATGTCATTAATGAAAAGACCGAACATACGGTTTTCATTTTATGGGGTGCTTACGCACAGCGTAAAGGCAAGCGCATTGATAGCAGCAAACATTTAATTTTAAAGGCGGCCCATCCATCACCATTGGCCGCCAATCGGGGTGGTTTTTTTGGCTGTAAAGTGTTTTCAAAAACAAACCAGTATTTGAGCCAGCATGGAAAAGCACCTATTCAATGGCAATTGGACGAATGAGTAATCACTACATGATAAACCTAACTGAGCATCCAGACTTAATTGTAGAACACATTGGCAATGGCTGGACGCTGGTACGCCTGAATCGTCCAAAATCCTTGCATGCCTTGGATGAAGCGTTGGCCAAAGCATTATTGGATGTATTTGCAACCTTAAAAACCGATGAGCAGACCACAGCCATCTGGCTCGATAGCACTACACCCAAAGCATTTTGTGCCGGTGGTGATGTACGCAAATTGCGGCAACTTATCCTTAATGATGAAGTTACTGCCGCGCATGGTTTTTTTAAAGAAGAGTATGCACTTGACCTTGCTTTGCACCAGTATCCGAAGCCTGTCGTGGTCTGGGGAGAAGGTTATGTAATGGGCGGCGGCATGGGGCTGTTCATGGCTGCTCCATTTCGGCTAGTAACACCCTATTCACGACTGGCAATGCCAGAAATCAACATTGGCCTGTATCCAGATGTGGGTGCTACACGCTTTCTGGCAGAACGTGGGGCGATAGGCCTGTTTCTGGGTCTAACTGGCTCTATCATGAGTGCGTCAGGCGCCTATACTATTGGCTGGGCAACCCATATCAGTGGCGAAACCCGTGAGGAAGTATTGGTCCGTCTTACCCAGATCGACTGGGACGCCTATCCTGCCGGGTCTTTCCGCGCTATTGATGACACACTGGATGCGCTGCATCGCCCACTGTCTGCTGGACCTTTGCAGGATTCACTGGATGTGATTCACAGTGTTTGCCGTGGACAAAGTTTTATGCAGGACTATCAGGCCATCACTAGCTTGATGGAAGCCCGCAGTGACTGGCTGCGTCAGGCAGGTGAGAATCTGGCTAAAGGCTCGCCCTCTACGGCTGCGCTAACCTGGCTATTGTGGCAATGGGGTAAAACAGCACCGGCATGGTCACGTGTGTTTGAACTGGAAAAAACGCTGGCTGAATGGAAAACTGTGCATCCTGACTTTAATGAAGGGGTACGTGCCCGTCTGGTAGATAAGGATTTATCACCGTCATGGCAGGCCAAGTCATTTAATAGCTTAAAAGAAGCATTAGGAACCGTCCCAGTAGCTGATGATCCGGAATGGATGGAAATCCTGCAAAAGTTTGATGTGGTTTGATGTTCATCATATTTAAGGGCCGCGATTTGGCAGACTGGGTATAGTACATTGTTGGCTGAGGTAGATTTCCATAATAGTACGCCAGCGGATAAGCATGCGTACTGGATGCAACAAGCCTTACAACTGGCCCAGCAGGCAGCAAGCTATGGCGAAGTGCCAGTGGGGGCAATACTGGTTCATCATGAGCAGGTCATCGGCTCAGGTTTTAATCAGCCCATTGGATTGCATGATCCTACTGCGCATGCTGAGATCTGTGCGATCCGGGACGCATGCCAGCGCTTGCAAAATTATCGGTTGCCTCTTAATACCACATTGTATGTGACCCTTGAACCTTGCACCCAATGTGTCGGTGCTTTGATTCATGCCCGGGTGCAGCATGTGGTATTTGCTGCATCAGAGCCTCGCGCTGGCTCACTGATTAGCGCCCGCCAACTGATGCAAAGTGGCTTTTATAACCATTTTTTCAGTTTTGAGGGTGGTGTTCTTGCTGAACAGTCACAACAAATACTGAAGCAATTTTTTGCAGCACGTCGTCAAAAATAACATTTCAAACAACCCTCTGATTGTTAACAATTATTGAAAAACCCAGCAATATAAAAAAATTATGATAGGCTAAGGCAATTTTTTTACGACAGATCGATGCTATGGCAAAAATTACCGTTCAACAAAAATTTAAACAATCGCCTGCACAGGTTTTTGAGGCATTTTCCAAACACAGTATTTATAATGATGCGTTTTGGCCAGTACAGGTAGAGCGCATTAAGGATTCTGCTGATCCACAAAACCCGGATGGTCTGGGTTCTGTGCGCCAGATGGGTTTTGGCCCTGTTAAGCCAATTAAAGAGCAAATCATCACGCTAGAACCAAATCAGTTAATTGAATATAAGTTAATTGGCAATCCTTTAATTAAACATCATGTAGGGCGGCTTAAATTTACTACTATTGACGGTGGTACTTTGCTGACTTATGAGATTGAACTCACTGGCAAACTACCTTTAATGTCATTACCTGTTCTGGCTGGTCTAAAAGTTGCGATTGGTGTAGGTCTTGCAAAAATTGCGCGCCAGCTATAAAGCGAATTTCAGGTTATAAGGCGATTATTGCATGTCTGTTTTTGTGATTACAATTGATGGGCCAAGTGGTTCGGGCAAGGGAACACTTGCCGGAAAACTGGCCCGCCATTATGGCTACCACTTTCTGGATTCTGGTGCATTGTACCGATTGCTGGGACTGGCTGCTTATCAGGCTGATCTGTTGCAGGAACCATTAAATTTGCCTGCACTGGAACACCTTGCAGCTTCACTGGATATTCAGTTTATTGTTCAGGATAATCAGGGTACACAGATTTTGCTAAATGGTCAGGATGTTACTGACCAGATCCGTACCGAAGAAGTGGGCAGTATGGCGTCCAAAGTGGCGGTAATTCCAAGTCTGCGTGAAGCCTTATTCAAGCGTCAACGCGATTTTGCCAGAGCGCCGGGACTGGTGGCTGATGGCCGTGATATGGGAACTGTGGTGTTTCCGGACGCCCCTGCCAAGATTTATCTGACTGCCAGTGCAGAGGCCAGGGCAGGCCGTCGTGTAAAACAGTTGCAGGATATGGGGGTAGATGCTAAAATTGATGCCATTTTAGCTGACCTACAGACTCGCGATAAGCGCGATATGGAACGAACCGTTGCGCCGCTTAAACCAGCGCATGATGCCTTGGTTATTGATAGCTCAGTTTTGACAATTGATCAAGTGCTCAAAACACTCATTGATTATATTGACAGCAGATATCAGACTACAGTCAATTCACCATAGCCTGTTATTGGTGCCAGCTTAAACCAGTTGTACAGTTTTTTTATGATAGCCGCGATGATTGATCAGATTCAGGGTCATTGCAGGTTATCTCACTTAATCCCGTACCTGACTGATCCAGGACGGCTTCACTAACCAACAAGGTATACCATGACGGAATCTTTTGCCGCCTTATTTGAAGAAAGCCAATTAAATCTTGACGTCGAAAAAGGCGCAGTGATCCAAGGCACCGTAGTAAACATCGACAGCGACTGGGTAACAGTTGATACCGGTCTTAAGTCTGAAGGTGTAGTGCCGCGTTCAGAGTTTCTAAACGATCAGCGTGAACTGGAAGTTGCTATTGGCGACTCCGTTGACGTCGTGGTTGAAGCGTTAGACAACGGTATGGGTCAAACTGTATTGTCTCGCGAAAAAGCCAAGCGTGCTGAAACCTGGACCAAACTTGAAAAAATCTTTGAAGATGGCGAAATCGTTACCGGCGTTATTTCTGGTAAGGTTAAAGGCGGCTTCACTGTGGACATCGGTCCAGTTCGTGCATTCCTGCCTGGCTCTCTGGTAGATACCCGTCCTATCCGTGATACGACTCACCTGGAAGGTAAGGATCTCGAGTTCAAAGTTATCAAGCTTGATGCCAAGCGCAATAACGTTGTGGTAAGCCGTCGTGCGGTTATGGAAGCCGAAAGCTCTGCAGAGCGTGAAGCACTGCTGGGTCAACTGGAAGAAGGTCAGGTTGTTACTGGCGTAATCAAAAACCTGACAGACTACGGTGCATTCGTTGATCTGGGTGGCATTGATGGCCTGTTGCATATCACTGACATGGCTTGGAAACGCATCAAGCATCCATCTGAAGTGGTAGAAGTTGGTCAGGAAGTGACTGTTAAAGTCCTGAAGTTTGACCGCGAGCGCAACCGTGTATCCTTGGGCCTGAAACAATTAGGTTCTGATCCATGGTTAGAAATCATGAGCCGTTATCCAAAAGGCTCCATTGTTAAGGCACGCGTAACCAATCTGACTGACTACGGCTGCTTTGCAGAAATCGCTGAAGGTGTGGAAGGTCTGGTACACGTATCTGAAATGGATCATACCAACAAAAACATTCATCCATCCAAAGTGGTTCAGATTGGTGATGAAGTTGATGTTATGGTTCTGGAAGTGGACGAAGAGCGTCGTCGTATTTCTCTGGGTATCAAACAAACTCGTGCTAATCCATGGGAAGAGTTTGCCAAGAACCATGAAAAAGGTGAAAAAGTGTCTGGTACTATCAAGTCAATCACTGACTTTGGTATCTTCATTGGCCTGCCTGGTGGTATTGATGGTTTAGTTCACCTGTCTGACATTTCCTGGAACGAAGCTGGCGAAGAAGCCATCCGTCGTTACAAGAAAGGCGACACTGTTGAAGCCGTTATCCTGTCAGTTGATGCAGAAGGCAACCGTATCAGCCTTGGCGTAAAACAACTGAACAACGATCCATTCAATGACTATCTGTCCAAGAATGAGCGCGGTGCTCTGGTTAAAGGTACGATTACTGAAGTTGATGCCCGTGGCGCTACTGTGAAACTGGCTGACGACATCGAAGCAACCTTGAAAGCTTCTGAAATCAATCGTGACCGCGTTGAAGATGCGACCAAGCACTTAAGCATTGGTCAGGAAATCGAAGCCAAGATTATTAATGTTGACCGTAAATCCCGTACCATCAACCTGTCTATCAAGGCAAAAGATGAAGCGGAAGAGCGTGAAGCCATCAATAATCTGCGTACTACCAGCCCAGCTGCTAGTAACCAGGACGCTGGTCCTAAGACTTTGGGCGACCTGATCAAGGCAGCTCAAAACAAGTAAGTGAGAATTAGCACTTACTTTTAATAAAAAGTTGCATTCGGTAGCACAGTGATAATACTCGTGCTACCGAACTATTATAAAAAACTGCTATGATTAACTATCTGAATTTCTAAGAGATTAATCATGACAACGAATGCTTTAAATAAATCTGACCTCATAGAACGGATTGCTGGTAAGCAACCCAACATTTCCGAAGCTGTTGTTGAAGAGGCCATTAAAACCATGCTGGATCAAATGATTGGTACTTTGGCCACCAACAACCGAATCGAAATCCGCGGTTTTGGCAGTTTTGCTTTGCATCATCGTGATCCCCGTGTAGGCCGTAATCCAAAAACTGGTGATTCTGTAAAAGTAGCAGCTAAAGCAGTGCCACACTTTAAACCTGGTAAAGCACTGCGTGATGCAGTGAACGATCCCTTAAATTCCAAATAAGATATAAATTTTCAGCTGGAGAATGCAATGCGCTATGTCTTAATAGTCTTGCTTATCATTATTTTTGGCTATGCGCTTGCATTGGTCCTGCAAAATAGTACTGAGCTACCTGTTGATCTGTTATTTACTCAAGTTCCAACCATGAGAGTGGGTTTATTACTGCTATTAACCCTGATATTAGGAATTGTAGTTGGACTCTTGCTGGGTGTTGTCTTATTCAAGGTCTTTCAACGTAACTGGGAGATCCAGCGCTTGAATCGTGAAATTGATATTTTAAGACAACAGCAAATTCAGGCTGCAAGTGCCGCTGCAATTGCTGCACAGCAGGAAAAATCGGTAGTCGATGTAACTCCCGCTCAACACAAAAGCCCATTATAATGGGCTTTTTTATTGCCTGATGTTTGGATACGATTTTGAGTATTATTGTTGCCCTTGATGTCAATAACCAGCGTGATGCCTTAAGTCTGGCAGATCAGATGGATCCGAAATTATGCCGCCTTAAGGTCGGTAAGGAGTTATTTACACGGCTTGGACCCCAGATTATTCAGGAGTTACATCAGCGGCAGTTCGATGTATTTCTTGACCTTAAATTTCATGATATTCCAAATACTACAGCACAAGCCGTACTGGCAGCCGCTGATCTCGGGGTATGGATGGTTAATGTTCATGCCAGTGGTGGCCGTGAAATGATGGAAACCACGATATCAAGACTTAAAAAGGGCAATTACAATACCCATCTTATTGCCGTTACCGTGCTTACTTCCATGAGTAACGACGATCTTCATGAGCTGGGCATTCAGGCTAATGCAGCAGAGCAGGTGGTTAAACTGGCAGCTTTAACAAAATCCTGTGGGGTAGATGGTGTGGTGTGCTCGGCACAGGAATCAAAAATTCTTAGAGCTCAATTGGGGCCAGATTTTTTATTGGTAACTCCTGGGATTCGGCCAGCTGATAGCGCTACAGATGATCAAAAACGCATTGTTACACCGCAACAGGCCATTCAGGATGGCGTGGACTATATGGTAATTGGTCGTCCGATTACCAAGGCTGATAACCCTCAACAAAAACTTATAGAAATTTATCAGTCTATTCAGTAGCTTTGATAATGATTAAATAAAAAACCGCTTATTCTTTTGTGGAATAGCGGTTTTTAATTTTTCTATCACAATAAGAAACTAATTTAATATCCTAGTGTAGTTTTCTAAAAAATTAATAAATTAAATCCACTAACCCAAATTATAACCAGATAAATTACTTACCAAATTAAATCATCTGGAATCACATAAGCAGCATATGGATCATCCTCATCCATCTGTTTCTCACTCTTGGTATTAGCCACAACAATAAATCCTGTCATTTTTTCATTAATACGATCAGCCAGTGGTCGTGGGAGCAGGGCATAACTATCTTCCAGACGACCAATGGCAACATGGCCAGCGACTATCTGATCATAAAGCTTTTGAGTAATATAAATCTTTTTAATCTTGCCATTATCAACAAACTGATAAGCTATATCTCCATCAGTTTCTTTAAGACGATGCTGCTTAAGCATTTGTATAATATTAGCTTTTAGCGTTTTTTCTTCAAGAGCGCGCTGCTTTTCCAGATTCAGCTGCTGATCTTTTTGTAATTTCTTTCTTTGTGCTTCAGCAAGAGCCTGTTTTACCTCAGCATCAGTTTGCTCACCCGTGCGCTTCGCATGCTGATTTTGTTTATTAATTTGCTGGGCTTTTTTGGTATCAACCAAACCGGCTTTTAAAAGCTGCGCCTGTAGAGCATTTTTAGCCATGATGCAATTACCTTATCTTAAAGAACAGCTTGTTATATTAGCAAAATTTGCTGAGTGCCAATTATTTCTAAAGTGAACTAATGGTTATTTATAAGTTTAACGTAAGCTGTTTTACAGTAGTTTATTAATTGTGAAGGTACAGAATTATTTTAAAACTGCACCTTCGTTAACTCAATTAATTTTTTTAGTTAACTTCTTTTTTTAGGTTAAAAAATGCATTGAGTAAGATCGCTGCAAAAGTTGCTGTGCCAATGCCACCTAGGTCAAATGTTCCAATGTGAAGTGCAAAGTTGCCAGTACCTAAAATTAATGTTGCTGCTGCAATAAGCAGATTTTTATTATTATTAAAATCTACTTGGTTATTAATCCAGATCTTTGCACCAGCAACCGTAATTAAGCCAAAAACCACAATAGAAGCGCCACCTAAAATAGCTGCCCGAATAATACTTATGACGGCACCAAATTTTGGGGATAAACCTAATGCAATAGCTATCAGTGCTGCTACTAGAGTTTTGGCCACGCTGCCAACAGTTGCTGGCGCGAGATTTAAGCCAATAATCATGACAATCGCACCTGTCACTACAGGTGGCATCATTTTTTCAATCCAGTTTGTTCCAGCGAAAACGACAATAGCGCCAATAAGTGCATAGACTAAACTGTACTAGCTCAAACCTGATCTGACAGTTACCCGTTTTGATGATGAGTGTCAGGTTAAATTTGAGCTAGATTCTTTTCAGCCCAAATCTGTTTTCCATCAAGCAATGTTTCCATAGGCGTGCGCCCA
>NZ_SNTY01000084.1 GCF_004377485.1 Alkanindiges illinoisensis | reverse complement strand
GTGGAGTCTAGGAGAGTCGAACTCCTGACCTCCTGCGTGCAAAGCAGGCGCTCTACCAACTAAGCTAAGACCCCTCGATCTTGCAACAGTCACTCCATTGTCCATTTTAGCTTATGTCTCATTTAGAAAATCACAGATTTTCTCTTGCACTCGGGCAACAATAATCAATTGTTGCTAGTCCTCGTTCAAATGGTGGGCCTGACAAGACTTGAACTTGTGACCCCACGCTTATCAAGCGTGTGCTCTAACCAACTGAGCTACAAGCCCTGAGATAGATTTAAAGCATCGCTTTAAATCTATCGCAAGACAAGCAAAGCGCGTAGGCTTTAATCCGTCATGCAATCCACTTAAAACAACCACTTTAAACATAAAGCAATGTCAATGCAGTTTCTGCTTTTGTAAAGAACAACTTGTTGTGGATTCTTACCAGTTCCGGCAATATCGTTAAGGAGGTGATCCAGCCGCAGGTTCCCCTACGGCTACCTTGTTACGACTTCACCCCAGTCATCGGCCACACCGTGGTAAGCGTCCCCCCTAAGGTTAGACTACCTACTTCTGGTGCAACAAACTCCCATGGTGTGACGGGCGGTGTGTACAAGGCCCGGGAACGTATTCACCGCGGCATTCTGATCCGCGATTACTAGCGATTCCGACTTCATGGAGTCGAGTTGCAGACTCCAATCCGGACTACGATCGGCTTTTTGAGATTAGCATCACATCGCTGTGTAGCAACCCTTTGTACCGACCATTGTAGCACGTGTGTAGCCCTGGTCGTAAGGGCCATGATGACTTGACGTCGTCCCCGCCTTCCTCCAGTTTGTCACTGGCAGTATCCTTAGAGTTCCCACC
>NZ_SNTY01000083.1 GCF_004377485.1 Alkanindiges illinoisensis | reverse complement strand
TAGGGTGTGTTGACACTTTTAGCTTAAAAAAATAGCGAAGTAGTAAAATCAAATCGCCAAACCCAATTTTACTATTCGCTATGCCTCGTACCATGCTGACAGATCAACACTGGCAAAAGTTGAAAGTTATTCTGCGTAATTTATCCATTCACCACAACTCAAATTTACGCAATTTTATTGAAGCTATCCTCTATAGAATTAGAACAGGCTGTCCGTGGCGAGATATTCCTTCTTGTTTTGGTCATTCAAACTCTATTTTCAAACGTTTTAATCGTTGGTCAAGCAGCGGTAAGTTACTTGGATTATTCAAATTACTAGCCTCATGCCCCGATATGGAGTGGATTTTTATTGATGGCTCTCACGTACGTGCTCATCAACATTCTGCCGGCATAGCGAATCAATCTATTTCTAAAAGTGTAGGAGGAAACTCCTCAAAAATACATTTGATTGTTGATGCACATGGCAATCCTGTTGATTTCATGATTACCGATGGAACCACACATGATGTTAAAGTTGCACCTGATTTAATATCAACATTAGATTTAAAAGAGACAAAAGTGGTATGCGCAGATAAAGGCTATGATTCAGAACCACTGCGTGAACAGATCAGGAAAACAGGGACTAAAGCGAATATACCAAAGAAAATAAATAGCCAATCGAACAATGACCATATGGACTGGTATTTATATAAAATCAGGCATTTAGTTGAAAATATGTTTTGTAGATTAAAGCAATTTAGAGGAATAGCTACTCGATATGACAAGCTCAAAAGAAATTATCAAAGTTCTGTTGCCTTAGCCTGTATATTTTTATGGCTACCTTTATAGGGTTAATTATCAACAGTAAATGTCAACAGACCCTA
>NZ_SNTY01000082.1 GCF_004377485.1 Alkanindiges illinoisensis | reverse complement strand
ATCTATTTTCGAGCAACTACGAGTGGTGTTTTTGAGAACTGGATTAAATTAACATCTGAAAAAGACTTAGAAAGATTTTTAGTTAAGCCAATTGCAATTAAACAAAATATCAATGCAAACGATTTGAAGACGCAAGGTACTTATCAAGTTAGCTCAACTGCCATCTCAAACACAATTTTAAACCTGCCAGAGTACCGTTCAGGATACTTGGTTGTGAGTCTTGTGAATGATACTAATCTAAGCCAAGAATATGTGAGTGCATCTAACAAACGATACATCCGACACTTTGTTTCGGAAGCATGGAGCGCTTGGTCAGAGTTGGTCACTTCAGTAAATTTCAGAAGCGAATTTGATAAGAACACAGACTTAATTTATGGCCGTGTTGGATTATCATTCAACCATAAAACATTTGCGCAATACTCGCCAACAGACTTTGCAATTGTAGCTGGTCAAGCAAAATACCAAATTGCTAGCCCGACCCCTGGATCTCGATCAGTGGTTGTTAAAATTGACCCAAGCACGCCTTACACTGTTGTAAAAAATGCATCATCAAGATTTAGATTGGCTACATTTTCCACATTACCACAGGAAGGAACTTTGGGGGTATTGGTTAAAGGTGAAGCCGATGGGCATAACAATGATGGTGATTTGGTTTACTTTACATTTACATCAGCACCCGACGCACAGTATTTGGTTTTATATGTATCCGTTACTGATGAAGCGCCTACTTCGGAAATTTATGAAGGCACTTACAATGGGGCAACTTTTAATAAGACTGTATTTAGTCGAGATGTAGAAGCATCAAATATTATTAAAAGTAAGAATATTGCTGATGAACGTGAGCAAAATTGGATAAGACAGGTATTTAGAGACGATGGTTTGTCAGGTGAGAACGCAT
>NZ_SNTY01000081.1 GCF_004377485.1 Alkanindiges illinoisensis | reverse complement strand
AATAGACCTCTTTCATAAGTCATCTTTTAACCAGTTCAAGATTAAAGATTGCAGCGATCAAATTGAAGCGTAAACTAATTCTAGATCGTCTATTTCTGTAGGGCGAGCTTAGGATGTTAAACCGTTTTAGCGCACCAAACGTATGCTCAACCTTTATGCGCCGACGATTAATTTCCTTGTTGATGTGCTTTAGATAAGGATCAAGTGGCTGTCGCTTAGTTGCTTTAAAAGGAAGTAAGCTGGTGAACCCTATTTTAGCTAACCCCAGATAACCTTTGTCAGCAAGCACAAACGGCTTAAAGTTTAAGAATTTCATGCTTATCTTGAACAGTTTAAAGTCATGAACCCGGCCTTTGGCAAAACAGGTACTCAAGATTTGTCCGGTCTTATAGTGGATCATGGCCTGCATCTTGACCGTATGCCGCTTCTTCTTGCCGCTATAGTAATGTTTTTGTTTTTTTTGGACGTTCAACTGGAATTTCGGTGGCGTCTACAATGACCACGTCCCAGTCCATTCCAGCACCCTGCAGCAGCTTTTTAGGCAGATGAAACTTGTTGCTGTTGATGAGGACATTCTCAACGTGCCTGACAATACGATGCGCACTGGCCTCTGAGATACCATAGGTCATGCCAGTGTGCAGTAAAGTACGGTACTCTCGCCAATAGCTTAAGGTCAGCAATAACCGGTCTTCAAGGCATAGCTTGGGTGGTCGTCCAAACGTAGACTCAAAAGGTCTTAGCTCATCGAGCATTAAGTGAAAAGTGGCAGATTGCACGCCAACCAGTCGCTTGAACTTGTCGGCACTTAAGCGTTTAATATCTTTATATCTCATCAGCCAAGCATGACATAAATACCAATAGTTTTCTGGTCAATTTTTAACTTATGAAAGAAGTCTAATA
>NZ_SNTY01000080.1 GCF_004377485.1 Alkanindiges illinoisensis | reverse complement strand
AAAATGGACAATGCCTGTCACCAACTGGGGACAGACTATCACTCAATTATCTATTTACTTCGAGGGGCGTTTAGACGATATAATTAAAATCTAGTAATTTGGCTGACACAGATTTTTGAACGCCCCCGGACAAAACGTCCTTTTTTAGATTTATCTTGGACAAAACGTCCTTTTTTAGATTCTAAAGTAGAACAAGGCGACTTAAAACATGACCCCAAGTTGAAAGATTTCATCTAAAGACTGGATAACAAATACTCAAAAAGAGAATCAACAATTAGTCAATCTGACTTTACATCAAAAAAGGACATGAATAGCTAAGATTTAGTCCAGCTTTGGACAAAACGTCCTTTTTAAGACAAAACGTCCTTTTTAAGATTAAATATTGAGCAGGTTTAGGACAAAACGTCCTTTCTATGATGATATTTTAATCAAATCTACGTGCTGGCCGGACAAAACGTCCCTTCTATGGTCATTTATTAATCATTATTTGGACAAAACGTCCTTTTTAAAGCTGAAATTTAGGCTGGTTTCGGACAAAACGTCCTTTTTAAAGCTGAAATTTAGGCTGGTTTCGGACAAAACGTCCTTTTTAAGACAAAACGTCCTTTTTATCTGGACAAAATGTCCCTTTTAAACAGACAAGACGTCCTTTTCAAACAGACAAAGCGTCCTTTCTATCTGGACAAAACGTCCTTTTTAATTTTCATAAGCAATTGATAAATAATTGAAAAAAGCTTCCCTAAAGCTTTAAAGCTCTTAAAGTTTCTATAAAGCTCTAAATATATATATATTAGACTTCTTTCATAAGTTAAAAATTGACCAGAAAACTATTGGTATTTATGTCATGCTTGGCTGATGAGATATAAAGATATTAAACGCTTAAGTGCCGACAAGTTCAAGCGACTGGTTGGCGTG
>NZ_SNTY01000079.1 GCF_004377485.1 Alkanindiges illinoisensis | reverse complement strand
AAAATGGACAATGCCTGTCACCAACTGGGGACAGACTATCACTCAATTATCTATTTACTTCGAGGGGCGTTTAGACGATATAATTAAAATCTAGTAATTTGGCTGACACAGATTTTTGAACGCCCCCAGAAGGTGTTTCATCAAAAATAATCAAAAAACTTTTACGATCCGATAAAATGTGAATATTTTCTCTAACAGGTAAAATATATTCACTACCATCATCATAAATAATTTTTCTTTCTAAACTGATAGTTTTCACATTATTCAACAAGATATTATTAAAAATTTTAAGTGAAGTCTCTGAGTCATATTCAGGGTAGTTCATAAACTCATACCTCTCTCCATTTTCAAAACTATTCTTTTCTATTACCTTTTGTATTTTTTTCATTATTTGATCTCTCTTGTTGAATTTATTTTAAATAACTCAGGATTTGTATAAGGAGATTTATCTACGAAATTCATTTGTTGGGCATTACCAGGCAATACTTTACCAGTTTTATAATCATACATGGAACCAGCTTTTCCTTCTCGAATCCCTACACCGGGCTGTACTTCAAACTCAACCACATAGAATTTATTCCGCTTCCCTTCTACTAAATTTGGTTTAAATTCCTCAGTCACTGCAAGCTTATTTCGCATGTCAGCAATAGAGTTAACGGGTTCCTTAGTCGCCCAACCACCTAATTTCTGTGCAGGATTCTGTCCCTTTTCAATAGCCTCTTGCATATTAATATAGTGCTCTTGATCAATTACCATGCGCATTTTCTCAGGCTGAGTAACGACCCTATCTGTTACTGTATGATATGTGCTGAATTAGCAGGAGACTTTCACTTGGGATATGCTAGGCAGCTAACCGATAAAAGTTCTCTGCTATTTGATTTGGCGTTTTAAAATCCAAACTCTTTTGAATTCTTCGCTGATTATA
>NZ_SNTY01000078.1 GCF_004377485.1 Alkanindiges illinoisensis | reverse complement strand
ACGGACGTTAGCACCCGCAGTCTGTCTCCCGGATATCACTCATCGGTATTCGGAGTTTGCATCGGTTTGGTAAGTCGGGATGACCCCCTAGCCGAAACAGTGCTCTACCCCCAATGGTGTTCGTCCGAGGCGCTACCTAAATAGCTTTCGGGGAGAACCAGCTATCACCGAGTTTGATTAGCCTTTCACCCCTATCCACAAGTCATCCCCCGGCTTTTCAACGACGGTGGGTTCGGACCTCCAGTGCCTGTTACGGCACCTTCATCCTGCTCATGGATAGATCACTCGGTTTCGGGTCTATACCCTGCAACTAAACGCCCTATTCAGACTCGGTTTCCCTACGGCTCCCCTAAACGGTTAACCTTGCTACAGAATATAAGTCGCTGACCCATTATACAAAAGGTACGCAGTCACGGAACAAGTCCGCTCCCACTGCTTGTATGCACACGGTTTCAGGATCTATTTCACTCCCCTCACAGGGGTTCTTTTCGCCTTTCCCTCACGGTACTGGTTCACTATCGGTCAGTCAGGAGTATTTAGCCTTGGAGGATGGTCCCCCCATGTTCAGACAGGATATCACGTGTCCCGCCCTACTCGATTCATCTAATGTGCCCTTTTAAGTACAGGGCTATCACCTACTACGGCTGAGATTTCCATCTCATTCCTCTAAAACACACTAGACTTAATGGGCTTATCCCAGTTCGCTCGCCGCTACTACGGGAATCTCAATTGATTTCTTTTCCTAAGGGTACTGAGATGTTTCACTTCCCCTCGTTCGCCTCAATACACTATGTATTCATGTATTGATACCTACCTTATGGTAAGTGGGTTTCCCCATTCAGACATCTCCGGATCACAGGATTGTTGCCGCCTCCCCGAAGCTTTTCGCAGGCTCACACGTCTTTCATCGCCTCTGACTGCCAAGGCATCCACCATGTGCACTTAGTTACTTGACTATACAACCCTAAAACGTCGTACAGCTTCAACCTTAATACCAAGAACGCTTGATTCAGTTTGCTAGTTCTCT
>NZ_SNTY01000077.1 GCF_004377485.1 Alkanindiges illinoisensis | reverse complement strand
CATTGTCATAACACAGCCCTTTGTGGCTCATGCTACAATGAACCCCATACTGGCTAAGTAAATCTTGATACTGTACAGAACAATACTGGCTGCCTCTGTCTGTATGCATTATCAATCCCTCAGGCGGTTGTCGAGTATGAATTGCAACTTGTAATGCTGTACATACCAAATCCGCTGTCATACGATGAGACAGGCTATAACCTACGATTTTACGTGAGTTTAGATCGATTACGGCTGCTAAATACAACCAACCTCTTGCCGTCCAGATATATGTAATGTCAGCTACCCATACTTTATTGGGTTCAGTAGGGTTAAACTTTTGATTTAATATATTTTCAGCAACTTTCATATTGTGTTTAGAGTTTGTGGTTTTGATAAATTTACGTCGCCATGTCGTCACCAAACCTTGCTTACGCATAATGCGACGGACTTTGTATCGACCCACGCAAATTCCCTCAGCAAGTAAAGCACGTTGAATTCGACGACTGCCATAGTTCTTACCACTCAAATTAAATAGGCCACAAATACGCTCAATTAAAGTCTGATCAGAATCTGACGTCTTCGAAGCCTTTGATTGTTTATGACGATAAAGACTTGAACGATTGAGCATTAAAAGTTCGCAAACACGTTGAATTGAATGTTGAGTACATTGTTGAATTAACTTGGATTTATCTACACTGTTGGCTTGATAAAGCAAGTCATAGCCTTTTTTAGAATATCGACGTCACCTCGCAGACGCTTATTCTCTAATTCAAGTTCACGAATCCGTCTTTGCTCAGGTGTGATAGGTAATCCAATACCAGCTTTGCCCTGTAACTCAGCATCGTATTGGTTTAACCAGCGATGTACGGTGCTTTGCCCTAGATTATTATCGTTACAGACTTGGGTAATCGTCAGCCCTTGTTTACGAATCAGCTCACAAATGTGTAGTTTGTAATTTGCATCAAATTTGCGTTTAGCTTTGGTCATGTTGAGATCCTCAGTTCAGTGAAATTATATCTCTATCACACTGTCTGATTTCATTAGACCATTACAGA
>NZ_SNTY01000085.1 GCF_004377485.1 Alkanindiges illinoisensis | reverse complement strand
GCACGTAGTCTTCATGGATTTCTGAGTGGAATTTACGCCTCACTATGTGCATATCAACTCACTCATCAAAATAAGCCAACAATTCAAATTAAGGAATCATCGGCTTAAGCACGATTCGGGTTAAATAATAAATTTGATATTAAATTAAATATACCAAATCAAGAGAATACTTTACCATTAATAGTAAATTACAATATTAATAAAATTAGCTCGCCATCTCAAGATATAATTTATACTATAAATCTCAATCTTGAAAAGAACTTATCTGATGGAAACAATATTGGAAATAAGTTTAAAGAACTTAATTTTCCATTATACTCAAAATTGAATGAAAATGATTTGTTAGCCAAGTTAAAAATAGCAATTAACTGGCAGTCCTCATCTCTAAGATCGCAAAACAACAGAGAAAGCTTTCTATTTTGTGCAATAGGCCTTGAAGCATTACTAACCACAGGTAGAGAATCTATTACTAAATCTTTAGCAGAGAACACTGCATTTTTAATTGCTGACAAAGATATAGAAAGCCGAAAATTTATTTACTCACAGATAGTGCGTCTATACTCCCACAGAAGTGGCATTGCTCACGGAGGAAACATAAATATTGAAATTAAAGATCTCAATCAAATTAGGTATTACCTTTCAGTATGTATTATCACTATAATTATTAAAATTCAGAAAGATGAGCTTAATACTGTAAAAGATTTAATTGATTTTTTTGAAGATCAAAAATTCAGTTAATTTTTATTTATTAAAAACACTACATGTTGCCAAACCAAGCATTTAGCTTTTCTCACTAACCGCTTGGTCTAGCTTAAATCTAATACTAACTTTCCAGCTATCCAAAAAACTTGATAAACACCTGAATCACCCCGGCATTAATCAAATCAATAAAAAAAGCACCCACCATAGGCACAATCAAAAAAGCCTTGTGGGATGGGCCGTATTTATTGGTAATGGCCTGCATATTGGCAACGGCAGTTGGTGTTGCCCCCATGCCAAAGCCACAATGCCCAGCCGCCAGCACGGCTGCATCATAATCACGACCCATGCCATAAAATGTCACGAAGTAAGCATATAACGCCATCACCACAGTTTGCGCTGCCAGAATTATCATAAGGGGTGCCGCCAAACCAGCCAGCTCCCACAGTTTTAATGACAGCAAGGCCATGGCCAAAAATAGCGACAGTGACGCACTGCCAAACACATCAATGGCACGGTCAAACATATCGACCCGGAAAATATATTCCAGCCCATTGCGAATAATAACCCCGCCGCCCAGTGCCCAGACAAAGGTTGGCAACTCAAACGCTGTACCCTTGGCAATAATGGTCATATAGTCAGCAAAGGCCAAACAGGCAGCAAACAGTGCCAGTGTTTCAACTGCGTTGGTGGCAGTGATCAGGCGCTCCTTTTGCGGTTGCTCAAAATTCAGCACATCACTGTTTTCAGTTACCGGTAAATTATTAGTGGCCTGTGGTGCAGGTAAATGTAGATGATGACGCGCAATAAGCGCCCGTGCAAGTGGGCCACCTATCAGTCCACCAATCACTAGGCCGAAGGTGGCACAAGCAATGCCCAGTGTCACTGCACCCTGTACGCCATATTCCTGCTCCAGCACCTGCCCCCATGCCCCTGCTGTGCCATGACCACCCACCAGAGTAATGGAACCAGCGATCAGACCAATGAGTGGATCAAGCCCCAGTGCCGTTGCCAAACCAATTCCCACCACGTCCTGCACTAAAATAAACACGGCAATAATGACCAGAAAGATTATAAGGCCCTTGCCACCAGCCTTTAACTTGGCAAAGTTGGCGCTCAAGCCAATCGAAGCAAAGAAAATCAGCATGAATGCGGTTTGCAGGTCTTTATGAAAACTAAACTGGTAACCAGTCAGCGCATGAATCGCAAACAGGATAATGGCAGCCACCAGACCGCCAGCAACGGGTTCGGGAATATTAAAATCCTGCAAAAAGCGGATTTTTTTCACCAGATATTGACCAATTAATAAAATAATTACAGCACAAATCAGGGTGTAATAGGCGTTTAAAGTAAAGTCCATTTTATTGTTCCGTTAAATTCTGGTTGATGCGCCATAGAGCATCTCTTAAGGTTTCAAGTGGGTTCAGGCGCCTGTGGGAGGTGTTGGTGGCATGGCCCGGCGCTCACGCCAGCGCAACACATAGACGGCTGTCAGGCCCGTAACAATTAACACCACCATCACAATGCTCATCGATAGTGATAAGGCATAAGGCAGCATATATAGTGCCAAGCCAGCCAATAGGCCAAAGCCAAACTGCAAGGCACCCATCAAGGCACTGGCCATGCCTGCACGTTGACCCTGTTCAGCCAGTGCAATGGCCGTGGCATTAGCACCGGTTAAGCCAACACCAGAGACGACAAAAAACAGGCCAAACATGCTGGTGGTAAGTGTGCTATGGCCAGACAACGCTAGGCACAACAGGAATATCGCCCCGAAACTTTGCATGCTGGCGCCAATGTGCAACAGGCGTAACACACCCAGCCGCTTGACCAGCCGCGCATTGAGTTGCGACAGTACAATCAGGCCAAAGGCATTGAATCCAAAAATCCATGCAAAATGCTGGGCAGATACCCCAAAGTGATCAATAAACAATTCAGATGACGCACTAATATAAGCAAACATGGTAGCACCGAGCAGGCCGCCTGCCAGCGCGGGTGTTCGAAAACGATGATCTTTTAGCAGCTCGGCATAAGTGCTTAACACCTGTCCAATACTCAGCTTGCGCCGTGATTCAACAGGCAGGGTTTCATCAAAATAAAAATGAATCAGCAACAGACAAGCTAGGTCACAAAGCAGCAGCAAAGTAAAAATTCCATGCCAGCCGGTCCAGATGAGCAAGGCACTGCCTAGCATCGGCGCCAGAATGGGTGCAGCGCCCATCACCAGCATCAGCATGGAATAGGCTTGCGCTGACTCTGCCATGCTCAGGCGATCACGAATGGCTGCCCGCGCCATCACTACGCCCACACAGCCACCCAGTGCCTGAAAAAAACGTGCAATCAGCAGCACATCAATACTGCTGGCTATCATGCAAACCAGACTCGCCAGTGCAAACAGGCTTAAGCCAAAATATAGGGGAAACTTGCGGCCAATGCGGTCACTCACCGGACCGTAAATTAGCTGACCTAATGCCAGTCCAAAGAAATAGGCTGGTAGGCTATTGGCCACCTGTGCCGTATCCACTGATAAGTCTTTAGCCATCGCTGGCAAGGCCGGTAAATACATATCAATGGACAGCGGCCCCAGTGCCGTAAGCAAACCCAGAATCACAATCCAGCGCATGGAATAAGGACGTGAGTTAGCTGGCCTGTTGAGCATAGTGGGCGTACATCTCAAATCGTGATGGAAGCACTCTATTTTAGTGGGCCAAATCAATAATTAAGCTTTATTCTTGTTAATAGCGTTGTGTTATTGATCAAATTAAGACTAAAGTTGCAGCACAACACGGCTATAAAATCAGCATTTTGTAGTGATCCGTGTTGTAAATTTCCAAGCTTAGGCAAAAACAAGCCATCCAGCTTTCAAATATCTTGTGCCAGAAAATCCAGAATTTTCATCATTAAGCCGTTTACTGCCTTGCTGTATTGCGGGGTCAGCGTCAGAATTTGGGTCTCATCCTGAATATAAAGCTGATCTTTTGAAAGCTCTTCGGCCAGCTCATCAGCGCAATGCAACACAATCTGCCCGGCTATATCTGTTGTGGTTTCCAAATGGAATTGCAAACCAATCACATAATCCTGATACTGAAAAGCCTGATGCAGGCAACCTGCACTTTTCGCCAAATGGATGGTACCGTCAGGCAAGTCAAAGGTTTCACCATGCCAGTGAAATACTGTGGCCTGTGCTGGAAATTTAAATGCCTGCTCAGGTAAATCAGGAATAGCTTCAACTGGAAACCAGCCAATTTCCTTAACGCTATTGCGATAAACCGTTGCACCCAAGCTATAGGCAATTAATTGTGCCCCCAGACAAATGCCCAGTACTGGCTTGCGAGCAGCAATCGCGTGCTGAATCAATATTTTTTCCTGTGCCAGCCATGGATATTCGGTCTGGTCATTCACGCTCATTGGTCCGCCCAGTACAATCAGCAGGTTAAATGCCTCAATGGCAGGCAGACTGTTTTCATGAGCCGAAAAAAATCGGGTAAAACTTAAAGTCGCCTGTCTGGAATCAATCCAGTCCTCAATACAGCCTAAGCCTTCAAATGCCACATGCTGCAAAACGTGAACACGCACTCCTAACCCTCCACAATAGGATAACTGCAAGCAGGCAGTTATCAGTGAATACCCAATGTTGATTATTGATCAGGGCTTAGGCTGGGCAGGCTGTTCAGTAAAAACAGTGACTCATATTCAGCAGCGCTATTAATTAGCTTGGCCTGTTTTTGGCGGATAATCCGAAATTATCCGTACTCTCGGTAGCATGTGCATGCATTTCAAACGCTTGCTCACGTTGCACCAGCCGTTGACTAAACCACAGCACTCCTGTCCAGATCACCCCATACGCACAAAATGTCACCAGCCAGAATACCGTATGCTCAAATGGACTTAACCATGCCATCTGGATGCAATAGGCCAGCACTGCCAGACTCATCACGCTGCAAACTACGCCAAGCGATGCCTGATAAAATTTTAACATCACACTGCTGAGCAGCACTGCATGTACCAGCGCAGCCACCAGCACCAGTCCATATACCATCAGCATGTCTGGTTCCAGCTTATAAAACTGGTGAATCGCTGGCTGTAGAGCCACTTTATAAATAAACAGGCTCAAGCCTGCCAATGGAACAACAGCACCCATCCTCACCATACGAATGAATTGATACATTATGTTTACTCCCCTGACCCATCCCTGATGCCACTAAAACTCTTGTTTTTACCAACTGGCTTTTGTGAGTGGCACAATTTTCATTTTCATCCTGATAGATTATTTAATAGCACTTTCTGGTTAGTTTTAAAACTGTTTTTAACCCTATTTTTTGCGGGAAATTCCGTTTTTTATAGATTGAATTCGTGTGACTGCCGACTTTAGATCAAACCACTTTTGGGCTACTATAGCTATATTCTGCAAAACAAAGATTTTTATTGATTATGTCCAAAAGCCTCTATCCCTATACGCTACAGCCGGTTCCGTTTGAGCTGTCTGAAGCTGAACAGCGCAGTGCCCAACTGGCGATCTGGCGTCGTACCAATACCATTAGCCAAAAAACCTGGATCATTCTGGGGGTTATTGTCGCGCTGGCCATTGTTGGACTGGTTTTTGTGAAGAATTACTCAACCATTCTTTTCTGGTTGATGCTGGTGGGTGTAGTGCTATATCTGCTGATTCGGCGTTTTGGCTTGGAATGGTATGTCAAACGCAAACTGAATGAAGAACTGGTTGAAGACATTAAAGGCATTAAAATGGGCGTTCAGCCACAGGGCCTAACCATGATTCAGCGCATGGGCGCACAGGAAGGTCGTGGCATGATTAGCTGGAAAGATGTGACTGAATGGCAGGATCATCCGGACTTTTTGTTTTTAACATTTAAGGTGAAAGGCCAGCAGGGTGCGCATGTGTTACCCAAGCGCATGAACTCACAAAACTTCTCGTTTGACACTATTCGCAAGCATTTAACCGAAACTGTTGGCCCAGCCAAGTAAGTCTGAATCTGGTTTGCTCTAACCTTTTGTTATTGCACTTAAGCCGACTGTTATGTCGGCTTTTGTTTATGCATTTTCTAAAGATTTTAAACTTCTACGTTGATATTTAATATTTTTTAAAAATAAATGAAAACTTTAATCATTCTCAGTTAAATTTTTCACTGACTCCGCTATAATTTGCCTAATTTTTAGGTTGCTGAATTTGTCGATGATTAGGTTTAAAAAGTTATGCTAAAAAAAATTCTATTCCAGCTGCACTGGTTTTTTGGAATTAGTGCAGGCCTGATTCTGGCCATTATGGGCGTAACCGGTGCCATTTATTCCTATGAAGAACCCATCACAAAAATCCTCAATCCTGACAGCTTTGTGGTACAGGCCCAACCGGGTACAATGCTCAGCCCTGCCCAGCTTTACGCGGCCTATCAGCGTCAGTATCCTGACCAGGCCATCAATGCCGTGACCGTAGCGGCTTCAAAAACCGAAGCTGCGAGTGTGAATGTGGCCGCGCCGGGTAGCCGCCGGGGCAAGACTTATAATGTCAATCCCTATACCGCCGAGCGCCTGCCCGAAGCCAGTAGCGAAGCATTTTTTCATTTTATTGAAGACCTGCACCGCCGCCTGACCATGGGGGAATTTGGCAAGCAACTTACTGGCATTAGTACCATCATCCTGATTTATTTTATTTTTAGTGGCCTATATTTACGCTGGCCTAAAAAAAGCTCTGCCCGTGAATGGCTGGTGGTTAAAAAGAATTTAAAAGGCCGCAGTTTTTTATGGAATCTGCATGCTGTTGTTGGCACGTGGGTACTGGTGTTTTACCTGCTGCTGGCATTGACGGGTTTAACCTGGTCTTATAATTGGTATCGCACTGCTGCTTATAACGTGATGGGTGTGGAACCGCCGCAACCATCAAGTCAGCAACAAAGCAGGCAACAAGGCGGACAACCGGGCGGCCCAAGAGAACCCGGAGCTGGCGAACAACGCAAACCTAATGGCGAACGCCCAATGCGTGCGCAACAGGATGGTGTACCAGCAAGCGGCCGTGGTAGCCAAGACAGCAATGCACGCGGCAAGTCTAAGGTTAATCCTGATCAGGCATTAAATCAGGGCTGGCAGGTGTTTAGCCAGACTGTGAAAAGCTACTCTACAGCCACCTTCCGCCTGCCAGAAAAAGGCAGTACGCTGGAAGTGTCTTTTGTAGATACCGTGCCACAGCATGAGCGTGCGCGTAATACGTTAAAATATAATCTGACCCAGCGAAAAATTGAGGAGCTTAGTTTTTATAAAGACAAAGCCCTGAATGAAAAAATCATGAGCAGCATTTTGCCAGTGCATCGGGGAAGTTTCTTTGGGCCGGTCTGGCAGTTCCTGACCATGCTGGCTGCCCTGAGTATGCCGCTATTTTTTATTACAGGATGGATGCTGTATCTCAAGCGCCGCAATCAAAAGAAACTTACCCTTGCCGCCCAGCAATTGTCACCGCTTGCGGGTAGTGACCAATCGCCGTGGCTGGTGATTTATGCCAGCCAGACTGGCTTTGCCGAACAAGTGGCATGGCGTACAGCTCAAAGCCTGCAACAGGCCAATATTCCTGCTCAGGTGATCAGTATGGATCAGCTTGGGATTGACCAGTTAAAAACTGCCACCACTGCCCTGTTTGTAGTAAGTACGTATGGACAAGGCGAGCCACCGGATCATGCCCGGGCCTTTGCCAAAAAATATCTTCAGCAACCTGTTGATCTAAGCCAGCTTAGCTATGCAGTGCTGGCACTGGGCGACAAGGAATATCAGGCTACTTACTGCGCCTTTGGCAAGCAACTGGATCAATGGCTGGAGGATGGCAGTGCCAACCGGCTTTTTGAGTGTATTGAAGTAAACTATGGCAGCAATACTGACCTCAATCGCTGGCATGATGCTTTAAGCCTTGTCACGCACACCCGCCTTGATAGCATGGTGATTACCAAGGTATTTGATGAATGGCAACTCCAAAGTCGTGAGTTGCTTAATTCTGGAAGTCTGGGTGAACCAGCGTTTGAAATCCGTCTGGTTGCCCAGCACGATGCCTTATGGAATGCTGGTGATATTGCAGAAATCCAGCCCGGTAATAGTGATGACATTATTACCGCCTTTTTGGCAAAGCATGAACTGCATGCAGAAAGTCAGGTGCAACTTCATGACAAGCAGATGCCTCTATTTAAAGCGCTGCGTTACTTAAACCTAAGTTCCAATGTAACAGCCAGCATACCGCAAAAATTTGGAGTACAGGAATGGCTTGAACAACTTCAACCTCTTCCCTGGCGTGAATATTCCATTGCGTCCGTGCCTCAGGACGGCTATTTAAGTCTGGTCGTACGACAGAACAAAACTGGTAATGGCCCTGACCTGAGCTTGAATTTGGGCTTGGGTTCTGGCTGGCTCACTGCCCATGCCGCGGTAGGCCAGAATATTTTATTGCGTATCCGTAGTAATGAAAGCTTCCATGCGCCCGATGACAACCGTCCGGTGATTTTGATTGGCAATGGCACCGGTATTGCTGGCCTGATGGGTATTTTAAAATATCGTGCCCTGCATGGCTTTAACCGTAACTGGCTAATCTTTGGTGAACGCCAGCGTGAGCGCGACTATTTCTTTGCCCAGCAACTGGAGCAATGGCACATTAACCAGCATCTGCATATTTTGGATCTGGTCTTCTCGCGTGACCAGCCCGAACGCCGCTATGTGCAGCACTGCCTGCTGGCGCAAAAAGAACAGGTGCAGCAATGGGTAGAACAGGGCGCATCCATTTATGTGTGTGGCAGTATTGATGGCATGGCCCCAGCGGTAGATGAAGCTCTGATCCAGATTCTGGGCGAAGCAACGCTGGAACAACTCACTTTAGCTGGTCGTTATCGCCGTGATGTTTATTAAGATGACTGTTCACTTGTATTAGCAAACTCTAGCAAGCTTATATCCCTGAAAGCCTGTCCCAGTGACGGGCTTTTATATTTTCTGGTTGAGCTGTTTTAAGCCTGCTAAATCCAGAATTTCCACTTCCCGATAGTCCACCCGGATGAGTTGCTGCATTTCCAGCTGCTTTAAAATCTGGTTGGTGGTCTGGCGTGAGATTGCCAGCATGCTGGCCAACTGCTCCTGCGGTAAGTTTAATACCCGGCGGCTGTTCTGGCTTAACTCGCCATAGCCTTCAGCAATGACAATCAACCGGCTTACCAATCGTTTAAAGGCCGGAAATAAGGCATTTTCCTCAAGGCTAGCAAAGGTAAACCGGATTTTCTGGGTACTTAATTGCGCCATATAACGCCAGCAGAGCGGATTATCCTGCAACATCTGCTCCAGCGCAGCAGGCGGTATCCATAGCAGCTTGCTGGGTTTTTCGGCCACCGCATCATGGGTACGTGGCAAACCATCAATCAAGGCAATTTCGCCAAACCAGTTACAGGGTTCAATCACTGCCAGCAATGCTTCCTTGCCTTGCTCATTATGGCTATTAATCCGCAAGGCCCCTTCCAGCACACAATACAGGCCATCAAAGGCATCATTACGATAAAACAAATATTGCTGGGCGGTGAGATGTTTAATTTTGGCATGGCTTAGTAACTGCTGCTGAACATGCGCTGGCAGCGAATGAAACCACTGGCCTTGCTGAAGCTGCTGCATCTCATATGCACTGATATCAGGCGCTACGGTCATATCATTGTCTTGCCAGATTAAACCCATACTTTAATCATACGAAAGATTGCTAGCCAGTAAAAGATTGTCGCCTAGTTGATAGTGTCAAGTAGATGGCAAGCTATAAGCTATTGAACAAATAATCCTGATGGAGCATCAAGCATGAAAATTACCCTCAATGCAGAATGGACCCGCCTGCTCAAAAGCTACAAGGCTGATCACCAGAATCCCCGCAACCAATTTTGTCATAAAATTGGTATTCCCCTAATTGCAGCATCACTACCCATCGGCGCCACGATTATTGGACTGCCCCTTGCTGTGCCGATGTTTACCGTAGGCTGGGGCTTTCAGTTTGCAGGACATCTTTTTGAAGGCAAAAAACCGGCTTTTGTGGATGACAAGCGCCAATTGCTGGTAGGACTGGTGTGGTGGGGGCAAAAATCCGGTTTAGTTGATGTGCAAACCACGGCTGAGGGTTAAGCAAATCATTGCTATATTTAACGCAATACATAGTTATAAATCAGGAGACTTAGCGTGTTAATAAGTCTCCTATTGATTAAAAAATAAGATCGAACATTCATAGCAAAACTAATTTTTTACTTACCAATCCTAGACCTAATACAAAATTATGCATGATTAATAAAGCGTTCCTTTTATGCTATAGAAAACACTTATTGGAGAAAATAATGCTAACCAACATATTAAAAGTAATTAGTGCGGCTATTGCTACTGCCTTATTGGCAACAGGCTGTGCAGTACATACACCGGGAGGTAGTGTTGTGCTCGACCCTGACCGTACTTACAGCAAGCATCCGCATGATGGCACCTTTTGCCCACCCGGACAGGCTAAAAAAGGCCGCTGTTAATTTCTCTTCTAAAAAAGCGCCTCAGTGACAGGCGCTTTTTATTATCTCAACACTTGCTGATGCCTGCTAATATCAACCTGTGTATGTCAGCTTTAACTTTAGCAATATTATTTACAGCCATTCATATTATGCGTCTGCGTTTCTACCATGGTTCGCGTGTCTTTATTGCAGGTCACAATGGCCGTACCATCATCCAGACAATACTTGAGTACCGACATATTTGCTGTTTGGGTATCAGACAATACCTTATAGCCTTTTCTGACAAACATACTTTTCATAATGCCCTGAAACGCCAGACAACGGTCATATTCCATGAACATGGTTTCATTGGTCAGACCAGATGAACTCATTACCTTCTGTGTTGGCGCTTTCGTAACCCCTGTACCGGTTTTACTTTTTGCTGTAGCTTCAACCACCGCACAAGGCGCTCCCTGATAAGTCGTGCCTTTACTGGTAGTGCATTTATACACACTACTGGCTTCGGCAGACTGAGCCAGCAATAATATTGTAATAGCCCCTAAAATATTTGTCTTCATATGAAGTTCCATTTCTTTATTTAGTCATTTAAACAAATTGAATAACACAACCATAGCATACTGGCCTTAATCTTGAACTTTATGATAAGGCCTTCTTAAAAAGAATTTTAAGATTTGCTTTAATCGCTTGAATAGATCGATTTATTTTTAAACATTTAAATTTGATTTACCCATAAAAAACAAAAACCGCACTAAAAGTGCGGTTACATTTATTTCCATCAAAAATATGGTGGGCGTTGACGGACTCGAACCGCCGACCCGCTGCTTGTAAGGCAGCTGCTCTACCAACTGAGCTAAACGCCCTGAGCGAGGACAAAGCAAAACAGCGTTTTGCCCGAGCGCAAGAAACAAATATAGGATTTGTTTTAAAACTTTTAAAGCAATGCTTTTTTACAACTTAAGACAAACGCGCGAAGCAAATGCGCAGGCTTACATATATCAGAAAACTAAAATAAATGGCGCAGCGGACGGGACTCGAACCCGCGACCCCCGGCGTGACAGGCCGGTATTCTAACCGACTGAACTACCGCTGCGTTATCGCGACCAATGGGGTAAACTGGTGCGTCTGAATGTTTACTTGCATTCAGTCAAGTGCTTGTTAAAAGCATTGTCACTTGGGATAACGCCCTCTATTTCAGAGGAAATGGCGCAGCGGACGGGACTCGAACCCGCGACCCCCGGCGTGACAGGCCGGTATTCTAACCGACTGAACTACCGCTGCATCGCGTTATTTTACATAACAACAACTTCAACATGGTGGGCGTTGACGGACTCGAACCGCCGACCCGCTGCTTGTAAGGCAGCTGCTCTACCAACTGAGCTAAACGCCCATGTCTTACGTTGTGGGGTGCATTATAGAGAATCTGGATAAGCTGTCAAACGCTTTTCCGCTTTTTTTGAAATTTTGCAGCTGATTGTCCAAAAATTGGCTCATCCAGCTTAAGTTGGTGAATATTTAATCTTTTTAAAGCGTTATATATCCAATTTACAAGCAATTTTTGCCTGATATGTTTTGGTTAAAAACCAAATTATGCAATGAATCATCAAGTTGCTCGAAAATATCCACTCGTGTTCCCACGTCTACCAGATCAAATAATTCAATGACATCGCTATTACGCATCCGGATGCAACCGTGAGAACGCGCAATGCCCATAGGCTCTGTGTCTGGCGTGCCGTGAATATAAATATAGCGGCTATGGCTATCGCAACCTGCACCCTGGTTAAACTGTGGTTCAATACCATACAGCCATAAAATCCGGCTTAGAATCCAGTCACGCTGCGGATTTTTTGCCGACAGTTCATCTGTATAAATTTCACCTGTTGGCACACGCCCGACAAACACACTATTGATGGGCTGTCCTGCGCCAATCTTGTCACTAATGATGTGCTGGCCGCGCGGTGTGCAGCCGCTGCCTTCCTGCTCACCCACTCCATTGAGTGCCGTTGAAATGCTATAACTACGCTGAATTTCACCAAAAAAATGTAGTTGCTGGGTAGAGATATCCACCTGAATATAGGGCTTGGACATGGCGCTCAACTGTAAACCTGACTAACGGTATAAACTGCTACAGCCTAGCATGCAGAGAGGCTGATTTGGAGATTAAAGTTTTGAGTTTAAATTTTGCTAACGGTTTACTGTTTTTTTACTGGATGGGCGTTCAACACATCATCTTTATGCTCGTTGACTATGATTCTTTTCCCTTTAATACATTTTCTTAAGCTATTCATTTAGTCAGTAAAGTCTAAAGTTTTGGTGCTGGTGGCGTGTCTGTATTGGGGTTGGCTGGAGTAAGCACCATGAGTTCATGCTTGGGTTCAGGGCGCGTCCACATCCACACGGCCACCATTAGCATCACAGTATCGGTAAAAACCTTCACCCAGAACGGCGCGTTGGTAAGCCACATCAGGCTGCCACTGGTCAGCATCATGAGTGTTGCAATCACCTTGGCCTTGCGTGGAATGGTTTTATGCGCACGCCATTCACGGATCAGATGCCCATATTTAGGGTGACTGGTAAGCCAGTGATCCAGTGCCGGCCAGCCTTTGGACGCTGCCCATGCCGCCAGAATTAAAAAAACAGTGGTGGGCAAGCCCGGCAGCAATGCACCAATAAATGCCAGGATCAGAAAAATAATGACCAGACTACGCCAGAATAGAGTGTGCCAAAACGAAGTACGCATTTTTTACTGCTATTGAAACCCAAGGAATTAATGTCAAACTAAAACACTGATTTTGTACGCTCAAGTATAGTCTAATTTCAGCATAAGTTATTTTTGTCACCAGAACTGGCAAAAAACTGCGCATCATTTTAACTGTGTTGATTCATTTTATGACTTGGTTAACTACACTTAATATGCACATTTAGCACTTTTTATTGATATTGGCCTAAAAGCACTTTGTCAGATGGTCTGGTGTTTAAGATTATTTTTCGTAAAAACAGTTGAATGAAAAGTGATATAATGCGGCCAATGGCCAATACAAACTCACCAAGACTACCCCAACGGGTGTCTTTTTTTTATGACGTTAGGATTCGCAATGTCTGATAATGCAACAATCTTGCAGAATGTACCAATAGGCAAAAAAGTTGGTATTGCTTTCTCTGGTGGTCTGGATACTTCGGCAGCTTTATTGTGGATGAAGCAAAAAGGCGCAGAGCCGTATGCCTATACCGCAAATCTGGGTCAGCCTGATGAAGATGACTATGATGCCATTCCCAGAAAAGCAACCAGCTATGGTGCAGTTAAAGCACACCTGATTGATTGCCGCTTGCAACTGGCACTTGAAGGCATTGCTGCAATTCAGTGTGGCGCTTTCCACATCAGCACCGGTGGTGTACCTTATTTTAATACCACGCCACTGGGCCGCGCAGTCACTGGCACCATGCTTGTGACTGCCATGAAAGAAGATGATGTTAACATCTGGGGCGATGGCTCAACCTACAAAGGCAATGACATTGAGCGTTTTTACCGCTATGGCCTGCTGACCAATCCTAACCTGAAAATCTATAAACCGTGGCTTGATCAGACCTTTATTGATGAGCTGGGTGGCCGGGCCGAGATGTCGCAGTTTTTGATCGACAACGGCTTTGACTACAAGATGTCAAAAGAAAAAGCCTACTCCACTGATTCCAATATGCTGGGTGCCACCCACGAAGCCAAAGACCTTGAGTACCTGAATGCAGGCATCAAGATTGTTGAGCCAATCATGGGCGTGGCGTTCTGGAAAGATGACGTTGTGATCAAGCCAGAACAAGTGACGGTGCGTTTTTCCGAGGGCATGCCAGTTGCCCTAAACGGCCAGACCTTCAGCAATCCGGTTGAATTGATTTTAGAAGCCAACCGTATTGGTGGCCGTCATGGTCTGGGCATGTCTGACCAGATTGAAAACCGCATTATTGAAGCCAAGTCGCGCGGGATTTATGAAGCACCGGGTATGGCGCTACTGCACATTGCCTATGAGCGTCTGGTGACTGGTATCCATAACGAAGATACCATTGAGCAATACCGTATTAACGGCCTGCGTCTGGGACGTTTGCTGTATCAGGGTCGCTGGTTTGATTCGCAAGCGCTAATGTTACGTGAAACTGCCCAGCGCTGGGTAGCCAAGGCCATTACTGGTGAAGTAACGCTTGAGTTGCGCCGAGGTAATGATTACACCATCATGAACACCGAATCGCCTAACCTGACCTATGAAGCTGAACGCCTCACCATGGAAAAAGGTGATTCCAAGTTCACGCCGATGGATCGTATTGGCCAGCTCACCATGCGCAATCTGGACATTACGGATACACGGGCCAAGCTGGGTGTTTATACGCAGGCTGGCTTACTGTCGATTGGTCAGGGTTCTGCTATTCCGCAGCTTAAAAACAAGCAATAAGTTGTTTTTATTGTGGTAATCACCCGCTTAAAGCTGGCCTTAGTGTTCAGCTTTAAGCGGGTTTATTATTTATAGGGTTGCACCAAAGACCCGTACCAGATGACGACCATCTGATTTTGCCTGATACACTGCTGAATCAGCCTGTGCAATCAATTGCGTTTCGGTCATATCAGCTTCACCAGACCAGGTGGCTACACCAATACTCAAGGTCAAATATTTACCAATCAGTGAAGCACTGTGTTCAACTTTTAAATCATCGACGGCTTTCATAATATTATTGGCTACCACCTGCGCTCCACTGGACGGAGTATTTGGCAGTAGCAGGATAAATTCCTCGCCGCCATACCGCGCTGCCATATCCGAGCTGCGCCGCATATGGTTTTTAAGTACCTGTGCCACTTTAACCAGTGCATCATCTCCTTTAAGATGACCATAGGTATCGTTGTAGTTTTTAAAGCAATCAATATCGACAAACACCAGTGACAATGGCTCACCGGAACGCTCTGCCCTATCCCACTCCGTATGGATGGCTTCATTAAAATAGCGACGATTATACAAACTGGTCAGCGGGTCTTCATTGGACAGACGGATCAGCTCATTGCTCATCAGTTTGGAGTGCAGCTTATCCAGTTCTAACAGGCGGGCTTGCAGAAAACTGATACGCTCCTTGCCAATAATGCTCTGGCTGACAAAAAATCCAATAAAATTACTGAAGATGACCGAATAAAAATACAGCATCGGATCAAATTTCTCTCCCATTAAGCACAGGATGGGTAGTGGCAACAACCCTGCAATCAGGCAGGTAAACCACAGGATCAAGGGTCGGGTTCCAGTTAAAAAATAAATCAGCATATAGACAAACACGACAATATAACCACCCTGCTGGGTTAGGCGTGGTTCTTCATATTGCACGGTTAGAAAACTGCTAAAGAAAATCCCAATAAAGCTGACCCCAATAATAAAACGCTGAAAATAGGGGGTTAAACCGGGAATGCTGGCAATGACTGGCAGGGTTGCCAGACACACTGCGCCGTTTAAATACATGAGAAACCAGATCAGGATGTCATGCAGGCGGTGCGACTCATCAGCAATTAAATAAATACTGGGAAAAGTGATTAATCCAACCACAAAATAAATGAGTACACCCAGCGTCGCAATATTGCGGATCATTTGCAGCGAGCGCTGGGCCAGTGATTGCCAGAACAGGGCCTCTAAACTTTCCGGAAAAGGACGGCTAATCCGCCGGCGGTCTGCCAGCAGCTTGCGGATAAACTGATCCTCTTGAAGCATGTCCTCGGGCAAGGCAGCAGTAGCAGGTTTAATCACTTAAGCTCTCGTTGTCATACACGTTAATACTTTAGCCATCAAATGTTCCCTATGTGAATTTTATATTTGAGCATTTATTCAAATATAGGTTCACACTATCAAGACTAGATATCTTCCTGCAAGTCATTCCGTCATTTCGATAATTGAATTATCATTGGGTTTTTAAGCAAAGATGTTGAACTTTGAATACTCTTACCATCACCCGTCCTGATGATTGGCATATTCATCTGCGTGACGGTGCTGCACTTGCGCATACGGTGCCAGCCGCTGCCCAGCATTTTAATCGACTGATTTGCATGCCAAATCTGGTGCCGCCAGTTCGCAGCGTTGAGGAAGCAGCTGCCTACCGTGACCGGATTATGGCCCATGCACCACAAGGCAGTGCTTTTGATCCGCGCATGGTGCTGTATTTTACTGATGCAACACCAGCTTCTGAAATTGCCAAAGCCAAAGCTACTGATTTCATGCAGGCTATCAAGCTGTATCCGGCAGGTGCTACCACCAACTCACAAAATGGCGTGAGTGATATTCGCAAAGTATATTCGGTGATTGAGCAGCTTGAGGAGCACCAGTTCCCGTTATTGCTGCACGGCGAAGTCACCCATAATCACGTGGATATTTTTGACCGTGAAAAACGTTTTCTGGATGAAGTACTCGCGCCCATGCTGCGCCAGTTTCCCAAGCTCAAGCTGGTACTAGAGCATATTACCACCAGTGAAGCTGCACATTTTGTACTGGAACAGGGCCGCAACGTGGCTGCAACCATTACGCCGCAACATCTTTTGTTTAACCGCAATCACATGCTGGTTGGTGGGATACGTCCGCATTTTTATTGTCTGCCGATCCTAAAACGCCAAAAACACCAAACAGTCCTGCTGGAAGTAGCCACCAGCGGCAACCCCAAGTTTTTCCTGGGTACTGACAGTGCACCGCATGCACAGGATAAAAAGGAAAATGCCTGTGGCTGTGCCGGTTGTTACACGGCGCCAATTGCCCTGCAACTGTATGCTGAAGCCTTTGAACAGGCTGGCCGTCTGGACAAGCTGGAAGGTTTTGCCAGCCATTTTGGGGCAGACTTCTACGGCCTGCCGCGTAACACTGAAAACATTACCCTGATTAAACAGGATTATCAGGTGCCGGCTTCCTATCCATACATGGATAATCAGGCGCTGGTGCCTTTACGTGCCGGTGAAACCCTGCCGTGGAGTATTCAATGACCACGCCGCCGGATGGCCAGCCAATCATTGGCCAGCGCTTTCGCGGCTTTTTGCCGGTAGTGGTCGACGTTGAAACTGCTGGCTTTAATGCACAAACCGATGCCTTGCTGGAAATTGCCTGCATTCCCATTATTTATGATGAAGCAGGCCGGTTTATGCCGGGAGAAGCCCTGCATGCACACTTACATCCGTTTGAAGGCGCAAAGCTGGATCGTCGTTCACTGGATTTTACCGGCATTGACCCGTTTAATCCGATGCGCATGGCCATTGCCGAAGATGAAAAAATGGCCCTAAAGCGCATCTTTAAACGCCTAACCGAAATTCGCCGTGAGCAAGGTTGCACCCATTGTATTCTGGTAGGCCACAATGCGCACTTTGATCTGGGCTTTTTGCAAGCAGCAGTGGCACGTACAGGCACCAAGAACCAGACACCGTTTCATAGTTTTTCAGTGCTGGATACCGTGACTTTGGGTGCTGTTGCCTATGGGCAAACTGTTCTGGCGCGTGCCTGCCGTGCTGCCAACATTGAGTTTGATGGCAAGGAAGCTCACTCTGCGCTATATGACACGCAAAAAACGGCTGAACTGTTTTGTCATATTTTGAACAGTTGGCCGCAGATGCTGCTTGACACTACAGAGCAGAATCCCTAATATGTGCGCACGCCTGAAGACGCTGTAAGAAATTTGAAACATGGCAGCGTCACAAAACAGATAGCTATGCTATCTGAATAAATGTTAAATAAACATTTAATATCAGGTCGGCCTCGTCCCTATCGTCTAGAGGCCTAGGACATCGCCCTTTCACGGCGGTAACCGGGGTTCGAATCCCCGTAGGGACGCCATATTCGATTCCGCTATCTTTTTAGATGGCAAATCACAAAAGCCCAGTCAAATATGATTGGGCTTTTTTCATTTCAGCGCTTTGAATTTCAACTTTTATTGCTATTCTAATCAGCTGATTCATTTGAATAATTGATTAACCTGCTTTATCTGGATCATTGGCAGCTTTGTAACAAAACTATAATGCGCCATGCAGCCTGAATCCCTACAATGCGCTCAGCCAAAAATCAGTGTTGAGTTTTACATGCAGCATAAAGTCGCCGCCGCAGAAGGAATCCGGGGTATCGCCTGCTTTATGGTGGTGTTTTCTCATTTATCATTGTCATTTTTCCCTTACCTGCATTCCTTTGACCAGTACCACCTGACAGCCTACCCGCTAGAACTGGCAATTCACCACTCACCGTTTGCATTTTTTTATTCTGGGACAGCAGCGGTTTACATCTTCTTTGTGCTTAGTGGCTATGTGCTGAGCTATGCCATCATGAATAGTCGGAATCCACTGCAAAAAATCCAGTCCATGACCATCAAGCGCTTTCCGCGCCTGATGCTCCCTGCACTTGGATCATGCTTACTGTTATGGCTGGCGTTTCATTATCTGCAGCCTTCGGGTCAGTATGTTTCCGAATGGATTGATGTGCTGGGTGAAGAAAATCCAGGGCCATTAAGCAATGCCTTTTTTGATGGCGTGGTGCGTACCTTCTGGTATGGCTGGAGCCAGTATAACTGGGTACTCTGGACCATGAAGTTTGAACTGGTGGGGTCACTGCTGGTGTTTGCACTGCTCTACGCACGCTGCAAAAAAATTACATGGTATATCATACTGCCGCTAACCCTAATTGCCAGTTATCTCATGCTACGCATGATGCCTTTTCATATGAATGATTTGCTACAGGCCTCCTGGCTGGATATTTTAGAAAATAATCTGGAAATGCTGTGCTTTTTGCTGGGTATGCTGTGCTTTTTCAGGTTTCGCAGGCTTGGCAATTTTACGGCGTTTGGCCTGCTGACATTTGGCCTGTACTGCGCCGGTGTGCATGATAACAGTCCGTTCTATGCGTGGCTAAACCCGTGGCTGGATCACCGTACCTACAATCTGCTTAACTTCATGGCTGGGCCGCTGGTCGTTGCAGCCATACTCATGAATGAAAAACTGGCCAGCCTGTTTTCCAAACGGATTCCGGTTTATTTGGGGAAAATTTCCTTTGCAGCTTATCTCAACCACTTATTGCTGATCTATGTGCTTGGCTTGCCCTTGTTTAATTATTTGCATCACGCTAGCCATTTGAGCTATGCCGCCAATGCCCTGCTCACTTGTGCAGTGGTCATTGCAGCAACCATTATTCTTTCTGAACTGTATTACCGTCTAGTGGATCAAAAATCCATCCAGTTAGCCAATGCACTGGCTCATTTATATTTCAAAATAACAATCAGTAAACGAACCCGCTTTTATAGAACTGGCCGACAATAAGTGCTCATAAAAATGTGGTGTTAATTATTGCTATACGTTGTTGCTCTTGGACTTTCCTATAGCTGGCTTTTCGATACTCAAAATAACGTGAATGAGTACTAGTTAACAAAAGCGTCCTAAAGGCTTACTACTCTTTTAGTCAAATTCTTCTAATTTAAAGCTTCTGATCAAGCCAGCAAGACCTTAAACAGCACACACTGGTATCTCGTCATCATGTCCGCTGGTCTTGGTTCAGTGCGAATATACGACCATTTTTAAAGATGGTATTCCCCTTGAATGCATTAGTATAGAAGGAACAACCCCATGAATCAGTTAGTTCGCTTAAAAGACATTCAAACCAATTACCACTCAGAACTGGGTAATGATTATTATGACCCACATGGCCGCACGGTATATGGCGCTAATAATGAAAAAATTGGCAAAATTGATGGTGCACTGGTAGAAGAAGGCACTGGCAAAATCCGTTATTTTATCGTTGATGTGGGTGGCTGGTTTAGTAGCAAGCAGGTTTTGATTCCAGCAGGTTTTGCAGAATTTCGTGGTGATGATGAAGTCTATATCAACAGCCTTACCCGTGATTATGCTGAAAACCTGGAAAGCTATGATGAAAATCGTGGTTATCAGTATGATGATGTCAAGGCGCAGGATCAGCGTGTTTTCGGCAATGCATTTGCTGATACCAATGTCGATAATCACAGCAAATATTATGATTCCCCAACCAAACTGGAATTGCTGGAAGAACGCCTGATTGTTGGCAAGGATCGTTATGTGGCGGGTACGCTTGCAGTTGGCAAACGTGTCGTGAGCAATGAGCAGTCGGTCAATGTTAATCTGGAAGAAGAAGAAGCGTTTATCAACCGTCATCCTGTAGACAATCGCCCTACTGATCGTGAAATTGGAGCAGATAGCCGTACCATTTCGGTAGAGCTGGAAGCAGAGCGCGCCAATGTTGATAAAAAAGCCTATGTGGTAGAAGAAGTGGAAATTGGTAAAACCGCGCATCAGCACCAGCAAACAGTGACTGATACCGTAAAACGTGAAGAACTGGATATCCAGAAAACTGGCGATGTTCATCCAGTGGATGATGCTAAAAATCCCCGTTAACTTGAAAAGTTCATTGCCTTGATAGTCAGTCATCAGGCTTATGGCAAAAAGCCGCTATCGTGAATAAACCCTTCACGATAGCGGCTCTGATTTTGCTGTGAAACACCGTAAGTGAGTGGTCAATACCTCTATCTTAATCAAGCACAAGCACTGGTAAATCCTATGTCTTCCTCTCAAGAATCAAATAACACGGCATTTCCTCCCGGCGCAGTCACTCAAACCACAGAAAAACGTACTTCAGAACAGCCTCATAGTATAGACCGCATGGAATTGCTGGCAGAAAAAGCAGACATACACATTGAAAAACAGGCCACGGGTCGGTTACTGCTCAGAAAAGTCGTGCGTGAACAGACTGTGCAAATTCCTGTTGTCTTGACTGAAGAAGTACTAGTCATTGAGTATCAGGAAAACACGGTGCATACCGATTCAACCCTCTACCCCGGGCATACGGCCTCCATCCTGTTAAATGGCGAAACCCTTACACTAAATCATAACCAGAGTATTGAAGTGCCTGTTTATCGCGAAGAAGCCGTCATTCATAAAAAAGTAGTGATCACTGAACAGGTGGATATTGGCAAGATAACCCGGCAGCGCACCGTTACTCACAGCGTGGAACTACGGCATGAAGAACTGGACATTGAAGAACAGCATAACCAGCCTGCAAATGTTGAGCCGTCTGACCCCAAAAACTAAAAAGGCACAGTGGCGTTTTGCGTCAACACTGTGCCCACATGCTATGGTGGGTTAGATTATTTTTCGCCGGGTGTTAAATGCTTGGCATGTTGCCATGACAGCCATGCCGTAATGGTCAGCACCACACCAATAAAGCCTAAAGATGCTGCAATCGGCACATGGTACACGTCCAGCAATAGCATTTTAATACCAATAAACGTCATGATCACGCCAAGGCCATACGGTAGGTAATACATCTTGGCTGCTGCACCAGCCAGCAAAAAGAACATGGCACGCAGGCCTAGAATGGCCAGTAAATTGGCGCTTAACACAATAAATGGATCGGTTGTTACCGCAAAAATGGCCGGGATTGAATCCACTGCAAAAATCACATCGGAAAATTCAACCAGAATCAGCACCACAAAAAGTGGTGTTGCCCAGAGCAGCCCATTTTCCCGTACAAAAAACTTGCCCTCGCGCAGGGTTGGTGTAATGCGCATGTGACCGCGTAGCCACTTCAGCAGCTTCATGTTTTCAATATCAACTGGCTCGTCGTGCCCACCTTTTAAAAACTTAATACCGGTATATACCAGGAACGCGCCAAATATATACAAAATCCACGAAAATTCCTGAATCAGCCAGGCTCCGGCAAAGATAAAAATCGTACGCAGGATAATTGCACCCAGCACCCCATACAGCAGGACGCGGCGCTGCAATGCAGGCGGCACGGCAAAGGCAGCAAAAATCATTAGCCAGACAAACACGTTATCAATCGCCAGCGATTTTTCCAGTAGATAACCGGTCACAAATTCAAGCGTTTTCTGGTTGGCAATGGCAGTACCAACCTCACCATTCAAATACCACCACAAGCCACCGGCAAACAGGCCGGATACCCCCACCCATGCGGCACTCCACAGCGCCGCCTGCCGGATAGGTACGGGTTCATGGTCTTTTTGCTTAAAGCCCAAAAAGTCAACCAGTAGCATGACTGCCACAATTGCAAAGAAAATGGCATAAAGCCAAAAATTGCCAATGGATTCCACAATAATCCTCCAGTTTAGACAACAGGCCCTGCTTTTTAGGAATAAAAAAACCCTGACCTGTCGCCTGATCAATTAAGTCAAACAACATGAGTCAAGGTCTTGCCTATACTGTCAAACCGGAGCGCTTTTGCTCCAGTGGCAATATCCATCTACCGACTTTATGGCTGTGTACAACCGATAAAGCGTATTGACGATAGCTGGCGTGGGTGAGGCTACTCCCCTTGTGCAGCCAGTGCGTTCATTCACACTGTGCTGCAATAATCTTTAAAGGCATTTTGGCACAATCGCCTAAAGCCCGCAACTTAATGTCATCCGCTAGCTTAAGCCAGTCTTTAAAACAGTTAATTAAATCAATTATTCATTAATTTGCCGGGCCTTAACTTGCAGGACTTTAGTTTACAGGGTCATGACTAGCCTTACGACGGTGCACAATGGAAGCCCACAATGACCAGCCAATAAATGCCACACCAATCAGGCCAGTAACCAGCTCTGGAATATGGAAATGCATGGACATCAGCATAATAATGGCCAGCGCTCCAATGGCATAATGCGCGCCATGTTCCAGATAAATAAACTCATCCAGTGTGCCTTTTTCTACCAGATAAATGGTCATGGAACGCACAAACATGGCACCAATGGCAAGGCCCAGCATGATAATCACCACATCACTGGTAATGGCAAATGCGCCAATCACGCCATCAAAACTAAAGGATGCATCCAGTACTTCCAGATAGATAAATCCGGCAATGCCACCACGCTGTACGGCCTTGCCAATATCAACCCCATCTTCGGCGTCATGACTTTCACCTTCCAGAATACTGCTGAGCAAATCAACCGCCTGATACACCACAATGCCCCAGATCCCGGCCATAAACACGGCAAACTGCATATTTTCCGGCACAATACGCAGTGCAGCAATAAGGGCAAGCAAGGCGACCAGCGTGGCAGCCGTGCCAGAGCGGCCCAGAATGCTCAGCTTGGTTTCCAGCCAGTGATACCAGTGCACTTCCTTATCGGCATCAAACAGGAAATTTAAAAACACCAGCAACAGGAACATGCCACCAAACGCTGCAATCTCAGAATGATGTTCCATTAGTTTGGCAGAGTAAGTCTTGGGGTCATTTAGTGCCAACTGGGCCACTTCAACCATACCCATGTCGGCAGTCACCGCCACAATGACCAGCGGGAACACCAGCCGCATGCCGAACACAGCGATAATCATCCCCACCGTTAGAAACAGGGTTTTCCAGAACTGGTCCCAATGTTTCAAAATGGAAGCATTGACCACAGCATTATCAAAAGACAGCGACACTTCCATCACCGCCAGAATGCCTACAATAGCCAGTGCTGAGAATGCCGTGGACATTGATCCGTGTGACAGCCCCCACCAGAACGCGAGTCCCAGACAGACAAATGAAAAAATAAATGAAAAACGAAAATGTTGCATGCAAAATTCCAGACAAAGCTTTAAGCGTTAAATGGCAACTAAAGATTGCACGCAGAATAGCCGAAGCCTTTTGCAAAATGAAGTTATAAAAACAAAAACGGCACTTCAAAAGTACCGTTTTCATTGACTTAAGATTAAATTAAGTTTGGGCTATAGCAAAATATCAGGCACGCAAACGGGTACGGCGCTGCAAAACCGCCTTGATATTACCACGCGCATAATTGGCCAATACCAACAGCGGGCTTAGGTTGGGCTTGGGCTTTTTGCCTTGACCAATGGCCTTGAATTGCGCTGCATACCAGATCACTTCCATCACTGCCATTTTGTCCAGCATTGGCACGCCCGTTTTAATTGGTTTAACCGCGTAGCGTACACTAGCATTTCCGGCCAGCAAATGATCCGGTGCATCGGTTTCTACAGCAAGCGGACGGGCAATGCCAATGAAGTCACAGGCACCACTTTGCAGCGCACCATCCATCCCCTGACGGGTTCTAAAACCACCAGTGACCATCAGGGCGGTTTTTACTTCCTGACGGATTTTTTCAGCAAACTCAAGGAAATAAGCTTCACGCTCTACAGTGCTTTGTTTCACTGCTTCACCACGCTTCTTGCGCTTGGCTCCGGCCATGGCAGGTGCTTCATAAGTACCACCGGAAATTTCAATGAAGTCGATGCCTTCAGCATCAATGGCACGGAACACCGCAATGGCATCTTCTTCGCTAAAACCACCGCGCTGGAAATCCGCCGAGTTGAGCTTGACGCTCACAATAAAGTTGTCGCCAGTTTGCTTGCGCACCTCACGGTACACCTCCAGCAAAAAGCGCATACGGTTTTCAATACTGCCACCCCATTGATCCATGCGCTGGTTGGTTAAGGGCGATAAAAACTGGCTAATCAGATACCCATGCGCGCCATGCAATTGCACGCCTTCAAAACCCGCTTTTTTGCAAATGCGTGCAGCATTACCAAAGCGCCTGATAATATCCAGAATTTCGGCTTCGGTTAATGCGCGTGGCGTACCAAAAAATGTAGACAGTGCCGGGCTAAACGGAATGGCCGAAGGTGCTACGGTTTCCTTGTTCAGGCCTTTTGGACACTGGCGTCCCGGATGTGACAGTTGCACCAGCTGGATCATATTATATTGCTTGCCAATATTGGCCCACTGGGTCAGGGCTGGCAGGTCATGCTCATCTTCAATCGCCACGACACCGGGTTCATTCTTGGCGTTGATATCGACCATCACATTGCCAGTAATGGAGCAACCTAGACCACCCTGCGCCCAGGTTTCATACAGTTTCAAATGCTTGTCATTGACTTCACCAGCTTTATTGGCTAGGCCTTCACTCATGGCACCCTTAATCATGCGATTCTTGAAATTAAAGCCTTGCAGGTTATAGGTGCTTGCAATGGTGGTGCTATTGTTAGCATTGTTGGTGCTGGTACTCATCATGATCTCGCTATTGTGTTAATTGCCCGGCTATCAGGTCCGGTTCAAGTTTATTCGTAAGTTGGTTGGCCGGTTTTGATTGTAGAGCGTTTTTTATTTTTGACAATACTTCATGTCAAAAATTTAGCGTCATGCCGATATTACCTTTTCAAATACCCATCGTGCAAAAGTGTACTGTTTAAGCGCTGTCAATCCGTTTATCATAACCGGTTAATGACCTGCCTTTTTGTACACCTCAGGAATTCATGTGAGCAACTCCCCTGCACCACAGTTAAAACGTGGTTTAAAAAATCGTCATATCCAGCTAATTGCCATGGGCGGTGCGATTGGTACAGGCCTGTTTCTGGGTTCAGCCGATGTGATCGCCTCGGCTGGGCCATCGGTGATTCTGGGTTATGCCATTGGTGGCCTTATTGCTTTTTTAATCATGCGTCAGCTGGGCGAGATGATTGTCCATGAACCAGTGGCCGGGTCATTTAGCCATTTTGCCTATCAATACTGGGGCAAGTTTCCGGGTTTTCTGGCCGGCTGGAATTACTGGATGCTGTATATTCTGGTGGCAATGGCCGAGCTGACTGCTGTGGGGAAATACATTAATTACTGGTGGCCACAAATTCCGTCATGGCTGTCCATTTTGTTTTTTTACCTGATTATCACGGCCATTAATTTAACCAACGTGAAATTTTACGGCGAATCGGAATTCTGGCTGGCCATTATTAAAGTCGCAGCTGTGATTGCCATGATTGTATTTGGGTGCTATTTGCTGCTCACCGCGCCTGCTAATTCAATTTCACATATTAGCAACCTGTGGTCACATGGCGGGTTTTTTCCCAATGGCTTTGATGGCCTGTTTTACATGCTGGCATTTATTATGTTTGCCTTTGGCGGCATTGAACTGATTGGCATGGCGGCTGCCGAAGCGGATGATCCGCAAAAAACCATTCCCAAGGCTATTAATCAGGTGGTGTACCGGGTACTGATTTTTTATATTGGTTCGCTCACCGTACTGCTATCACTCGTGCCGTGGAACCAGCTGGAAATTGGCAGTCTGGACAAAAGTCCCTTTGTGATGATTTTTAGCCAGCTTGGCATTGGCTGGGCGGCCAATCTGCTGAATTTTATTATCTTAACCGCAGCGCTTTCAGTCTATAATAGCGGCATGTACGCCAATAGCCGCATGTTGTATGGTCTGGCAAAACAGGGCAATGCGCCTAAAATGTTTTTGAAAGTGAACCGCCAGGGTGTGCCAGTCACTGCGGCTCTGCTGTCGGCTGTACTGATTTTTGGCTGTGTGCTGCTCAATTACTTTGTACCGGAAAAAGCCTTAAGTCACCTGATGTACATTGTGATTGGTGCACTGGTGCTCAACTGGGCCATGATTAGCTTGACGCACCTGAACTTCAGGAAATTCGTGCAGCGCAACAATATTGCCACCAGCTATCCGGCCCTGTTTGCCCCGTTAAGTAACTGGCTGTGTCTGGGCTTTGTGCTACTGGTATTGTATATCATGTGGCAAAAGCAGTTTCAGGAATCGGTAATTATGATTCCGGTGTGGATCGGCTTAATGTATGTGCTGTTTAGAACGCTGGGCTTAAATCAAAATTTGAATCAGGGTGCGGATCAGGATAGCAGCGCCCCATATTAAAATCTGGCTTAAATACGGCAAAGTGGCTGAAAAAAGCTGAATTTTATGGTTTAATTTCGCCGCGCAGTTTGAATCAGACTGCGCCGTCTGATGCGCTCTTAGCTTAACTGGATAGAGCAGTTGCCTCCTAAGCGACCGACGTGGGTTCGAGTCCCGCAGAGCGCACATTAATAATGCGATTATGATGCTTTTACGCTAGTGCTGATACTATAAATGACTAAAGTCATTATGCACTTATCGATGCACCCATTAGCACCTTTAGTTTTTCATTTGATATTTACTAGAATCTCTGAGCACTATTTGGCCTGTTGTGATGTTCCCATCCGTGATTAAAGCCATTGGTGCATTACTCATCTTAGGTATGGTCGCACTGCTGAGTTTATGAAGCAGCCGATAGAAAGAGGCAATAAACAAAGGCTGAGTACTTTGCTCAGCCTTTGTTTATTAAAAAATTTTGATTACACTTTCAGGCTTACCGAGGCTTATTCGCATCCTCCTCATTCCATAAACTATAAGATTTATTATTTCCATATTTTAATTACTTTATCTGTAGCATCAAAAAGATCATATGCTAAAAATTCTTCGTAAATAAACTCATAATTGCGTCTATGATAGTCTAGCTTTCTAATTTCCTGTTTGGTTAATTTCTGTCTTTCTTCTTCTGTGATGGGATTCCACACTTTTACACAATAAGTTCGTTCTGATTTCATCATGAGATTCCCTATTTAAATGGGGCTAAGCAGGCACCACTATTACAAAATTCGCCAATCGTTGTAGACCCTTCTCCAAGATTCATCAAGCGATTAATTTCTGGTGGATTTAACTTAGTGTAATCATAAATATAAACGCCCTCTGTGTTTCCGAAACTCTTAACGTCATCTAAAAATATTCTATAATCCAGCTCTTCTACTGCGCCATTTAGAAGACCATGTACTTCTGAAATAATGTGCCCTTCACAAAACATGATGTCGCGTTAGGCGATTTATTTTCTAATTGATCTTTATTAGAGACACTATCAATCATCATTTTACCCATGGGTTCACCAGATCATTATTTGCTACATTGATTTATCAGTTTGCTAGACTTTCAATGGGGCTTTTAGCATTACCATCTCTAGATAAAAGCACCCGTTATACTTCTCCTTTAATTTAATTTCATCCATTCATAAAATATTAAAAATTAATAGCTTAATTTAATAAATTATGCAGTAATAATTCTTGGAGTTATAAGGAAAATTATTAATCAGTGCTTCGTTAAAAAGCCTATAATTTTTATGGTGAGCCATCCCTAAAAAACGCTAGAATATCGCCATATACATCGTCAGTTAACGATCCGACATTCTGCGATGTAACCAGACATGCCATCGGCAATTGTTGGTTTCTTTCAATATTGATGATTTTTTCAGTTTAGATTTTTGCTTTAGGACATATATCCATGCGCGCCAGCCGCTTAATGTTTGCTACTTTACGCGAAACCCCCGGTGATGCCGAGGTGATTTCGCACCAGCTCATGCTCCGTGCGGGCATGATTCGTAAACTGGCTACCGGTCTGTACACGTGGCTGCCGCTGGGTGTGCGAGTGCTAAATAAAGTAACGGCCATTATTCGTGAAGAAATGAATAAAAGTGCCATGGAAGTGCTGATGCCGGTCACCCAGCCGATTGAGCTATGGGAAGAATCTGGCCGTGCACAGGCCTATGGCCCGGAACTGCTGCGCTTCCGTGATCGCCATGACCGCCCGTTTGTGCTTGGCCCAACGCATGAAGAAGTCATTACTGACCTGGCCCGTCAGGAGCTAAAAAGCTACAAGCAATTGCCAGTGAATTTTTATCAGGTGCAAACCAAGTTCCGTGATGAAATCCGTCCACGTTTTGGGGTGATGCGTTCGCGCGAATTTATCATGAAAGATGCCTATTCTTTCCATGCCAATCAGGCATCTCTGGAAGAAACCTATCAGGGCATGTATGACACTTATCATGCCATTTTTAACCGGCTGGGACTGAATTTCCGTGCCGTGCAGGCCGATACGGGTTCGATTGGTGGTAATGGCTCGCATGAGTTTCATGTACTGGCTGACAGCGGTGAAGATGACATTGCATTTTCAACAGAATCTGACTTTGCAGCGAATGTTGAAATGGCCGAAGCCGTGGTTACAGGTACACGCCCTGCCCCAGCGCAGGCCATGCAGGTTGTCGATACTCCTAATGCAAAAACCATTGACGAAGTGAGCAATTTCTTAAATGTAAGTCCAAGCCAGACAGTCAAAACCTTAATAGTGCGTGGTGTGGCGGATGATTCTGATCCCAACAGCAAGGGCAAATATAGTCTGGTGGCACTGGTGCTACGTGGTGACCATGAGCTAAACGACATTAAGGCTGAAAAACTGCCCCAAGTAGCCGCACCGCTCACCTTTGCCAGTGAGGATGAAGTGAAAGCGCTGGGTCTGGAATTGGGTTCCATTGGCCCACAAGGCTTAAACATTCCGGTGATTGTGGATCGTGCAGCATCAGTGCTGGCTGATTTTGTCGCAGGCGCTAATCAGGCAGGCAAGCATGGGACTGGCCTGAACTGGGAGCGTGATGCACAAATTACGCTAGTGGCGGACATCCGCAACGTGGTGAATGGTGATCCTTCGCCTGATGGAAAAGGGGTGATTAACATTAAGCGCGGTATTGAAGTGGGCCATATTTTCCAGTTGGGTCAGAAATACTCCGAAGCCTTAAATTGCAAGGTGCTGGGTGAAGATGGCAAGCCATTTGTGGTGACCATGGGCTGTTATGGCATTGGCGTGACACGTGTGGTAGCCGCTGCCATTGAGCAAAATTTTGATGACAAGGGTATTATCTGGCCACAAAGCATTGCACCATTTTCAGTAGCGATTGTGCCTATGAATCAGGCCAAATCGCCACGTGCGGTTGCCGCTGCCGAGGAGTTGTATAACGAATTGCTGGGTGCCGGGTTTGATGTGCTGCTGGATGATCGCAATGAACGTCCGGGTGTGAAGTTTTCTGACCTTGAGCTGGTTGGTATTCCGCATCGTATCGTGGTGTCTGAACGTGGTCTGGATGCTGGCACGTTTGAATATAAAGGCCGCCGTGATAGCGATGCCCGCGAACTCAGCAAGGATGAATTACTGGCGGTGTTAAAGGGTTAATATCTGCCGGATTGTTACCAGCTTAATCCTGCGTTGAACCAGAATTAAAAGCAGGATGATTGATTACAAAGCGACTCATGCCTGTTTTCTATAATGAATAGAAAACAGGCATTTTATTTTTATAGTAGTTAGCTCAATATCGACACAGGGGACAGTGCTTCATAATTTTAGAAGCCAGGGTAAATACTTCATGGGCATGCTGCGTATGAAAAGTATCACTGGCTGATGCAGTCATGAATTGCTGTGTGGAAGCAGGCATTGGCATCTGATGCTGCATAAGGCCATCTGTTCTGGAATGGTCCCATACTATAGATTGTTCCAGAGCATTATTTGCATCGATAACAGAATACCCATTGCTAAACACAGCTGGCTGACAATGGCTTGGAAAAGCAAATAATGCTAGCACCATCCCTACATACACTAAAGTAGGTAGCAAGATGTGCCATAGCAAACACAATAAAGTGACTGCACCCAGTAAGGTACGCCGCTATACAAGCTGTTGGCGAAAGGTTGGCATCATTGCTAGGGATTTCAGCCATCATGAAATGTTGATTAAATTGTATCTGAAAGATAAATGAGGTGCAAAAGCGAATAAAAGTGCGGTTAGTGGTAGAAGTGTTAACTAAAAAGTAAAGAACAGAATTGACCGGAGAAAGCGATTAAATAGATAGCAAAAATAATCGTTTTTTTATTGTTTGAAATTTAGAAAAGGAAATGGGGTGGCTAATGGGACTCGAACAATAAAGATAAGTAATTGTTATTTATACTTTTAATCAAACAATCCAGACCGTAATGTTAAAACAGGTGCTACATAAATTAAAACATAGTCTTAGGGGGTTGTGCTGAAGCTGACCTTTCCCCCTAAATTAGCACCCTATCTAGGGTGCTTTTTTATTCCGCCCTTGGTTAAAAAAAGAAGTGATATGCTTCAATGGTATGCTGATTTTTTAGATGGCAAAGTTGAAATGCCAGCGCATGATGACGAATAATCTTTAGTCAAAAAAAGCCCTGCATCCTCGCTGAAAAGCCTCATCATTGGCCACGTCCGGATCAAGCGTACATTCCCTGGCTGACTTCATAAATCGGGCACTGGAATGGCCAGAATACTCCCCTGTACCCTGCTTATAGCCCGCTTCCCAGGGTAAATAGTCAACAATAAGCATCGGGACAAGTGTTGCCAAGAAAAAGCCAAGAATAAATAAAATAAGTGTTGTAATGCGCATTTTTAATCTACTGATTGTCATCTAGTGCTTGCTGATTTTAACGGTCCGTGTATAAATAGCCAAACGGTAAATAATAAATGCCGAGGAATACTATGCTTATTCGGTTATTAATGATCTTAAGCCTCTTTGCTAGTCCCGCTTATGCCGAAACATCCAATCCGTTTGGCACCACCGACCAGACTTCTAAAAAATCAGTGGCCAAAACGACTAAAAGCCAAAAGGCTAAAAAGACAGAGAGCTGCTCTAACCTGCCGACCCGGTGTGCTGATATTGCCGACTGTGCCGATGCCCAACGTGCCCTACGCTGTGGCATAACACGGCTGGATCGGGATAACGATGGCGTGGCCTGTGACAAAGATTGTCAGTAAGAAGGATTAATAATGAGTAAATACACAATCAACCATTCACGCTGCCCAGCTTGTGGCCGACCCGTAAAACACTATTTTTGGTATTGTAGATGCGGCAATCAGGAACTGGTAAACTGGTCACTTACCCTGAAAATTTTGATTCCCTTTTTATTAATTGCAGGGATTTTCATGTATTTTATTTTGAGAAATGTCTGTCAGCAATCCATGCTTAACGCGCTGCCATTCTGCCCCATTTTTAATTAAAAAAGAGTAGCAAGCTTTAAAGTTGCCGCTCTTTTTACCAGGTTATTTCAGCGCTTTGGCCAATTCAATGTGATAATCATAATCGGCATATTTAGGGCCATTGTAACCTGAAGCAAAGGGGATACAGTCCTTAGGAGTGCTGGATAGCTTCAAGAATGCCATTTGCAGTCCAAATGACTTGATATAACCTGCCAGCATTTCATAGTGTGTTAATTCACTGTTACGCGCCGCCCAAAGCATTTCAATTGGGTGACTATAGCCAAGCATCTTGTAATGCACGCCCATGACTTGAAACTTACCGATACTAATGGACTGGAAAGCGGCATCAGGATCCTTGCATGCTGCATAAGCCAGCTTTTCCCAACTATCAATCACATCATTATCGTTTTTGTCCTGCGTATAATCACCGGCTTTAGAATTGCTATACCAGGTAATACCGAACTTCCCGCGGGTTAAACGATAAAAGTAATGACGCTCATACAGGATTTTAGGCAAGCCACTGGTGAACCAGCCTGAGCCTTTGGCTTCAACACTGGCAACGGCCCGGATACGGCGGTCATTGGTATCGCCCAGCCGGGTTGCAATGGCCAGTACTTCAGCGGGTGTGATGGGAGTCGCCTGCTTGTTGACGAATACATTGATAATGGCTGCACGGGTTAGTGCACCACCCTGCCCATCGATAACCAGCTTAGGGCTGGCACCATGATCATTAAGCCATTGTTGTAACTGTTTAACGTCCATGATGCTTCACTTCCCTACTATGGCCGCAAAAGCGCGTTTCACTTCGGTCACAATCTCACCCAAGGATCTACCCTTATACAGTGCAACCGCCTGATACAAGATACCGACCACCAGCATGCCAAACACCGCGCACATCAGCATGATAAAACCATGGGTCATCAGGCTTTTATGACCAAGATCATAGTACTCAATAAAGGCACTACCACCTGACAGGCTAAAGCACACGCTAAAGGCAAGGTTTGCAATCAGCTTGATACTGACTTTAAAATTACCGTTCTGGTCAATATCACCCGAAAGCACTAGGGCAAAGATTGCTCCGACTACGGCCACAAAAACTTTTAAAAACCACGGCAAGGCCGAGCTGCTGATTGGATCGTTCACTGTTCATCTCCACAAATAAGAAAGCCCTGACTTATAAAGTTCAGAGCTTCTTAAACTCCGTCCTTGGGGTCGGCCAATGGACAGAGTTTCTTGCAGAAGGCTGATATGTGACCAGCCCTACAGGGGGTGCGGACTATTGATCAAAGGCAAAGCGGCCCTCATCCAGCAATTCACGCTTGCCACGCGGTAGATATACCCCGTGCTCAGCCTGATTAATGCGTTTGCGCTTTTGCCGGACACTTTGCATTAAGTGGTTGGCTTGAATGCGATGTGTAGGCTGTGCCTGATTAAACGTGGCAATTTCTGCACGGATCTCATTCATTTTTTCGGTATCACCCTTAATGGCGGCCTGTGAGAAATCATTCAGTAGGTCACTGCGGCGCGATGCTACTTTACGTTCCATGCTCAAAATGGCTGACTTGCCTTCAGTTGCCGTGCGTACGCTGGACGGTGAGAAACCTGCGGCCTGCCCCACAATACTAGGTAGACTAACTTCATCCAGAATGGAGACGCCAGACTTATCAATTGCACCTTCCTGCTCATAGCGCAATGCCTTTAATGGTCCACGTAGTGCAGCCGGCGCCATACTCTCTAAACCATGCGCCCAGTCACCATCGGCAATCTGGCTTGCCCCTTTGGCCAGATTCATGCCAATACCAGCGACTGGCCCCAATGCACCTGACGCAAAAGATTCTGCCCAGCGCTGGCCTTCCAGCCCTTCTTGCGTATCCGGAAAGATCATGTGATCCAGCCCCACACGGCCTGAAATATCAAATGGGGTTGCACGGGACACACCACGTGTCATGACATTGGCTGCGGTTGCGCCAAATGTATCAGCCAGATAGTTTCTAAATGCCGTTTCCGCATCCCATGGCTCGTCATCATCACTGCCTAGCATGGACGCAGCGGCCAGAAGTACGGTCACCATTGGCAGCCCGTAGATTCCCGCGGCAAGGCTATGTGTAATCAGCATTCCACGAATTATCCGGCGCGCTTCCTTTTGCTTGGCTGGATCAGTGGCCATGATGGCCTGCTGGGCATTACGAGCCATGGTGTAAATCATGTTCTGGCTAAATTGCTTGAACAGTAATATGACCTTGGCAGTATTGCCCTGCATGATTCTAGCCCGGTTACCCGCAGAATAGTCAAAGTGGCCAGCATAGGTTGCTTCTACTGCCTGATCAAAGGCATCGGCATGATTGGTATTGGCTGCACGCGCCAACCGGTACGCTGCCAAAAAGGTTGCGCCCCGGTTAAAGCGCTCGGCATGGTGGAACAGAACGCTGGCCCAGCGCATGACTGGGCGCATTTTCCACATCACCGCACTGTCTTCGCCTTGCGCAATCCCAGCAAGGTCATGTGCCTGGGTGACATCAATCACGCCACGGCGAACGGCTTCCTTGTAGGCACGTAATTCATCACCTTGTAACCCCTTGTCCAGCTCATTCTTGTGTTTCATGGCTTCAGCAGATGCGCGGGTGAGTGCCGTAGCTGCCTTATCAAAGCCCCACTTGGCTCCTAGAATGGGATAAGCCACCAACGGGGTTTGCAGTAAATTCACAATGGCTGATGCTGGCGATAAGCCTAAGTGATAAATAAAGCCAAGGCTGGTTAAGGCACTGGATAACGGATGCCCTTTAGGATTCATTAGGGATTCATGCCGCACGTTCATTTCATCAATCACGCTCTGGGCAGTGGGCTGGTCAAAATCCGGATTGTTTTTTTGCTGGTCGCTGTACTTCTGCATGGCATCCAGCTCACTGGCAAGTAGGTCAGCATAACGCAGCTTTGCCAGATAGCTTGCACCATGGAACATGTGCTGTGCAAAAGCCCGGCGTGCATCCTGGCTAAACCCGGCAGTGCCTTTACGATGAATACCATGCTTTGCCCAAGACAAATCTGGTAAGGAGGATAAATACAACTGACCCAAGGTATCTTCCAGTTCGGCCTTTTGGCTGGCTGGAATGTTTTGCTTGTCCAGTTCAGCATACAGCTCGGTCATAAAGCCACGGCCTACCATATCGCGTGATGCCACAAACGCCTTGTCCTTACTCACTTCACTAATGGCAAAGCCCTGATTTTGCGGGAACTGATCCAGCAGCTCTTTACGCATGGCCTGCGCCTCGCCCATGGTTTCTGCCCGGCTGACGCTTTCAACCACGCCTGCATTGTTGCGAACCACCACCACATATTTGCCAAAACGAGCCAGCGGAAAATACACGCCTTTTCGTTTATGGAAAAAGTTGCTGTCCATGTTTTTAAGCAGCTCGGCCTTTTTCTGGTTACTAAGTTCACTGCGCATGATGCGTTGCTTGATGGCGTACATTACTGCCTTTTGATGGTCGGTATAGGCATCACGCACATCGGCATATAAGGCTTTGGCTTCAGGGGTTAGAGCATCATATGCTCTGCGTAATTGCTGATATTTGAAGCGATCGCCCTGACTATATGGCAATGCCGGATCAAAACCGGACAATGTGGCATCATGCATCAGGTTGGCCAGTGCCTCATGGTCTTTGACCTTCGCCCAGCGCTGCGCCAGTTCATCCGCCTTGGCGCCGGCGTCATTCTTGTCGGCGTCCATTTGTGCAGCCAGATTATTGTACTGGGTGAGCTGTGGCAGCAGTTTATGGTAAATATCAACTAACTGGCGGCGTCCCAGTACCTGCAAGCCCACTCCCAGCCAGTCCTTAAACTTATAGCTGGTCTGGTCTTTGATATTTTGCACTGTAGCTGCCTTGATGCCTTGCGCAAACGCACCAGGTGCACGACGGCTGAATAAGGGCTTATCCCCCATCTTCTTGACAATATCCTCAGGTTTGAGTGTATTTTGTTCAGAGGTTCTATTGCCTACTACTCCCCCATGGCCAGTCTTTGACTGTCCTGGGGAGTGGGGAAGCGTAGCATTTGCAGACTGACTTTTATCTCTGGCAACACGCTGCACCATCCGTTCAGCCAATGCCACCACGTCATCAGGATTAAGGTTTAGCGGTACGCCAAGTTTATCAACTGCCCAAGCCTTGATTGCACTGATCACACGCTGAATGAAGCGCTGTATTGCCTGTAATGCCCCACTTTTCTCACCTGCCGCCTGAGCTTCACTGGCTACCGAAATCAGGTAAGGCAAGTATTCCTGCTGTTGTACTGCTGGATCTGTTTCCACCTCTGCGCGGCGTTTAGCTTCCAGTGCCAGTGGGTTGCCAGACTTCACCATAGCCTCAAAACCGCGCATGAGCTCATTGTAGGTGGATGGCTTCATCAAGCCCTGCATTCCGCCATGCCCGCCCAGCTCATGCAGGAATGTGGGAATGATGGTATCAGCGGTTAAGCCATCAGCGACTAATGTGACCTTGCCGTTGTGATAAAAGCCCTCAACACCTGCTTCAGAATGAGTATCCACGATCTCAAGCAAGCCTTGCTGCTCAAGTGACTGGATAACATCCTCGCCAAACTTCTCGACCAGCTTGTCACGTACCTGCTTGGTCGTGGTATTGGTGCGCTGCTGTTCCTGCTGGCGGCTGTGTAGTGGCTTGCCAGCATCGTTGCTGTCGTCCTTTTTCTTGGGCTTAAGCTCATCAATCAAGGCTTCATGCTCTTGCTGCAAACGGCCCATTTCAGCCTGCCTATCCCATTTGGCTTCGGCTTTTTTCTGCAGCTTGGGTGCTTCGGTTTTGGCGTAGTCCAGACTGGATTTTGCCTGGCGTAGCGTATCCGGCAGCTTCTTAACTAGGTTGGTTAGGCGCTGTACCAGATAGTCAGTGGAATCTTGTTCAAGGCTAAAGGTTGTGCTGTATGGCTCGCCTGACTTGCCGGTTAGCTCAAATTCAACAATATTGCTTTGATTTTCTACCGGCTTAATCTCAATCGCAAAGCCATTAATCTCACCAGCAGACGCCGCTTTTTTATCACCAGCTACCTTATGTGCCAGTGAAGCCAGCTTGTTGCCAATCACTTCGCGGGCTTTTTCATCGCCCTGCTGAATCACCTGACCGCTGGCGCTTTGATAGCGGTATTTTTCTGGCTGCTTAATCTGTAGGTCCTGCTCAATATTGGCAATCAATTCAGGCAGGGTTTCAATATCCTGATTTAAACGCTTGAGCATGTCGGCGGCGCGGAATTTATCGCGGCGGAATGAATCGTGTTCTTCCTGCATGTCGCGGAGCTGTTTTTTCAATTCCATTTCACGCAGGATACGCGGATCACCACTTGATGCTGCCTTCATTTCTGCAGCATTGGCGGCTTCACTACCCACATCCTCAACCACACGCGCTTTGGAATCACCCTTGCGAATCTGCTCAATAAAGCGCGCCTTGGTTTCAAGGGTTTGCCACATGCGGCTATCAAGGGTTTGCTTGGTGGCATAGCGGTAAATACCCACTTCAAAGCCATCAGGATCAGCCTTGTAGTGCATATTGCCCTGCCGGATGATACGCCCTTCGCGCTGCTCAAGGTCCGACGGCCGCCACGGTGCATCCAGATGGTGCAAGGCAACCAGGCGATCCTGCACGTTCATGCCCGCGCCCATCTTGGAGGTTGAGCCAATCAGTACGCGAATCTGGCCGGAACGAACCTTGCCAAAAAGCTCCTGTTTTTGCAGGTCGGTATTAGCATCATGGATAAAAGCGATTTCATTTTCAGGAATGCCTTTGGCGATCAGCTTGGCTTTTAGGTCATCGTACACACTAAAGCTGCTGGTCAATGCCTCTAAATCATCAGGGCTGATTTTGTCGAGTTCAGTTTGCGCGTCCTCATCGCCCTGATCGGCACGCTGCATTAAATCATCAATCCGTGCCCGCTCTTTGGCGACTGCGCCTTTTGGCGTGGACAGGTCACAAAATACCAGTTGCGTGCCTTTTTTATCGGCCCACTTGTGATAGTCGGCCATGATGTTGTCTGCTGCTACGTTGACTTTAGAGCCTTCATAATCGGCTGCTGCTGGGTCAATCAGGCGCATGTCCAGTGCCGCCTTACGCGCGTCAGACATAATCTTAAGCATGTTGTCTGCGCCTTTTTCTGGCTTGGTCGGCAGGTTTTCAGAGCGATGTACCAGCGATCCTTCCGGGTAATGCTCAACACCATGCTCATCAACCGATGGCACGCCAATATATTCCGCTTGCACATCACTGCGCTCAACTACGGTATTAATGGGCTTGCCGGTTTTAATCTTGGGCGTGCCCAGGGTTTCGCCGCGCTCGGCCAGTTGCCGGTTAATGTCATCGCGGTTAATCACATCAGCAAAGGACAGGTAGCGCTGCATCAGCTCAGGCATATTGCTAAACTTGGCAAACCGGTTGGTCAGCTTGTACTTGCCTGATGGCGACAGTTCCCAGTCACTCACCACTTCACCAAACATTTTTGCCCATGCGTCAAAATGCTCAACGCCCTGTTCTGCCAGTCGTTGCCCATCCAGGTAGCGCTGCATGGTAAACATTTCGGCCATTGTGTTGCTGATCGGCGTACCGGTTGCGAACACTACTTTGGCGTTGGGGTTATTCTTCTGCAGCATGTTAGTTTTCATGTACAGGTCACTGGCTTTTTGCGAACCCTTGCCATTGCCCAGGCCGGCCACGTTTTGCATTTTGCTGGCAAAGTACAGATTTTTAAACTCGTGCGCTTCGTCAACCATGATGGTATCTACGCCAAGCTCATGCCAGTAAATGTTGTCAGTGTCCTTATTTTGCTCGGCAGATAGCTTTTTCTGTTTTTCTTGCAGCGCCAGGCGGCGATCCGCAATCTTTTTGGCATTGCGCGAATCCTTGCCCTCTCCCTCGCGGGCCTCGGCTTCAAATGCCATCAGCTTATCAATTTCATTTTGAATGAAAGTTGACTCAGCATTAGGATCAACGGCTAATCTGCCAAACGATGAATGCGCCACAATCACCGCGTCATAATCACCATTGGCAATGCGGGCAAAGAAGCGCTTGCGGTTGCCTTTTTCAAAGTCGCGCTTGGTTGCCGCTAAAATATTGGCATTGGGATATAGCTTGGTAAAGTCAGCCGCCCATTGCCCCACCAGATGGTTTGGTACTACCAGCATCGGTTTTTTGGCAATCCCCATGCGGCGCAATTCCATTGTGGCAGCAATTAAGGTAAAGGTTTTGCCAGCACCTACCGTATGGTCCGCCAGAGTGGATGGGTTTTGAATGATGCGCCATGCCGCATTAAGCTGGTGCGGACGCAGGCGGATGACGCTATCGTCTACCTTGCCTTCCAGCTTTAAGTGTGAACCGTCATAGGTGCGGGTCACATCCGTATTGAATGTGTCGTTATACAGGCGGCTTAGGCGGGTACGGCGCTCGTCACTCTCCCAGATCCAGTCTTTCCATGCCCGCTTAACATCATCAACTTTCTTGCCAGCATGGGCGGTTTCCTCCTGGTTAATAACCGTAGTATGCTCATCTACCTTATCGCGCACTACAGGCTTGCTGCCATTTAGCGCATGAGCAACAATGGCTGATGCCTTAACCCTTTCAGTTGAATACTGGGCGTTGGCTGATGCACTGGGCATACCTGCTGCAACAGACCAGGCAGAATCATAGCCGCTATAGTTTGCCTTGCTACCGGTTGTGCTTAGCACATGGTTGATAAAATCAGCCACATCACTCGCAGGAATCCAGTGCGCACCAGGTCGCACCTCAATATCAATGGCTTCAATGTCAGCAGGAATTACCCGTTCCAGTGCCACCACGTTGCGCTCAAAGGCAGGATCTTTGCTGGCTTCCTCTTTGGCTTGTGCCAGTTTCTTTTTGACGTTACCGGACAGGTAAGCATCTTTAGTCACCAGCCCATGCTCAGGATCATTAAAGACCAGATCACCAAGCTCACTGATAATCTCCTGTTCGCTTTTCCCGTACAGTTTGGTCATGGTGTCCATCTGTACCGCGCCATGCCGGTTCATGGATTCAACCAGCGCGTCTTTGGCGCTATTGACTTTGGTGACTACGGTCACAGGTGACTGGGTGCGGGTGCTGAAAATCGCTGCCTTGTGTGCGCTTGGCTTGCGGGTAGGCTCGCCGGTTCTTTTCGATACAGCAACCGATACGCCAGCATCGTAACGATCTTCAAGGGCGGATAACTGCGGCCAGTTGGGGTCATCCCGCATTAGCCGCTTGTTGGCGTCACTATTAATAAAACCGTTTTCTTTAACAAAGGCATCGTAGGATTGATTTAATGCCTTACGTGCCTTTTCAATCTGCGCCTCAGTTGCGGTATGGCTTAACTGCAAGGTGCGCACATCGGCAAGCGCCTGCTGCACGCCAATCATGCCAGTGACGCGCTCAACCGCCTTGTTGTTTGCCAGTTCAACCGGTGCCGCTTGCTGCTCGCCCATCACATCAGGCGTGCGCTCCATGATGCGATCACCGTCAACAAACATGGCGCCGACTTTGACTTCGCTAATGTCGCGGGTTAATGCAGCATTGGTTTCTTCAGCTTTTGATGGCTCGGCCCTGAACACATCTTTAGGCAGGTTGCCAATGGCTTCTTTTAACAGGGCATTGGTATCCTGGCCGTCACGCTTGACCAAGGCACTATCCTCAGCACTATACATGCTGCCATACATGCCAAAATCACCCAGCATGTTTTGCGGGTTTTTCACAAAGTATTCGTTTAGCGGAACAACATTGCCGTTCTTGTCGCGGTAATCCTTAACCTGTGTCCAGCTATGGCCAGTGGGCTGCTCATCCTCGCCCAGCCTACGCAAAAAGATCAGGTCGGTGGTGACTTGGGTGCCGGCATTTGCTAAAAACGCATCATTAGGCAGACGAATTGCCCCTAGAAACTCGGTACGCTCGGCCATGTATTGCCGCGCCTTGTCGTTAGGGGTGTCAAGCATACGGTTAGTGACCACCATTGCCAGTACGCCATTAGGCTTTAAGCTGTCAATGGACTTGGCAAAGAAGTAGTTGTGAATGCTCATGCCGCTGATTTCACGGCGCACCGCATCGGTAATTTGCAGGCGGCCAAATGGCGGGTTGCCAATCGCCACATCAAAATAACCATCAATGGTCTGATAGTCCTGAAAGCCCATTGGCGCCTTGATGTTGGCAGCAGGGTATAACTGCTTGGCAATGCCGCCGGTAATGGTATCAAGCTCTACGGCATGCAATGCGCTCTTGCTGCGCATGCCTTTTGGCATTAAACCAAAGAAGTTACCCACACCTACAGACGGCTCAAGCACACGACCTTGCACAAAACCAAACTGCTTAATGGCATCCCATAGGGCGGTGACAATCTCAGGGCTGGTGTAGTGGGCCGCGTTGGATGAATCAACCGCTGCTTTCATTTCATCAGCGGCAAGTAGTTGCTCAAGTTCGGCAACTTCTTTTTCCCAGCCTTTGGTGACTGCGCCATTGTCGCGTTTAAAGGCTTCGGCTAATCCGCCCCAGCCAACAAACTTGGCTAAGACTTTTTGTTCTGCTGCTGTGGCCTGACGTCCTTCCTGCTCAAGCTGCTTTAGCAGGCGTATGGCCTCTACGTTGTTGCGGTACTTGGTTTTTTTACCGCCAGCGCCAATGTTATCCTCTGCGGTGATATTAAAGGCGCTGTCGGGGGTGTTGGTAGCGACTACGGCCTGTTCAGGCTTGATGCCGCCATTGGCCTTGATTAGTCCTTGCTCTCCGGCAGGATGATGTACTTCTCCCGCACCATCTCCCATGCCTCGTGGGGCTGGAATCCCTGCTGTTCCAGTGCGTCCACTTCCTTGTACGTTAGTTCCGCTGCTTCCTCGGCCTTTTGGTCCAGTATCCCCCGCCTCAGATAATCCTGATACATCCTGGGTCGAAACTCCTTCCAGTGTTCCTTTGCCATCCGTACCCAGTTGCGGTGTGGTGTCATTGCCTTGCTCCTGCATTGATTCAACAATATCTTCAAACAGTTTAACGCGGCGATCAAGGTCTGCGTCACCTATTCTTAATCCTGCCGCTTTATCACGAAGCTCTTTTAAATCTGCCTTAGCATGCGCAAGTGTATAATCCTCATCACCGAACTTAGGTCGGCGTGATTCTGTGGTGCTGTCCTGCTGCTTAACAGCATCATCATCTTTTAGATTAATCTCACCGTTTTGCACCTCGGACGCAAAGCGCATCACATAGGGTTTAATGCCATCACCAAACGCATTAATCAGGGCGCGGATTAAGTCTTTTAGGTTCTTGCCTGCCTCAATGGTGCTTTTGGCTGATTGCACAAAATGCGGCTTGGCTTTGGCGTAGGTGTCCTCATCAAATGATAGGCCGCTATTCATCTTGCCATTGCCACCAAACAGCTTGGCTAAGCCATCCAGCGCATTTAAACCAGCGTCACTTAGGTTTGCACCAATGTCTTTTGCAATCGCGCTTGCGGTACGCTTGGTGTCCTCTTTGTTTTCAGGATCAATCTTTTCAGCTTGGGCTTCCTTTGGCTTTGGCCGTGGTTTGCCTGTAGCAGTTTTGCCTTTAGTGCTACGTTTAGCTTTTGGCTTACTGGTTTCAACCGCGTTATTTTCCTGCGCCACTTCATCAAACAAGGCAGAAATATCATCCAGGCTCATCGACTGGATTTCTTCTACCAGGTCTGGCTTACTGTTTTCAGTTTGTTCCTGTTTTTTTGTGCCCAGCTCACTCCTTACGATTCGAGCTTCTGCCTCATACATATCGGCTTGCTGTCTATACGCCTTGCTTACTGCCGGATCAGTGGCTTCGGCGGCTATCTGATTGGCAGCATCACGAGTTTGTTCATACTGTTCCAGCAGTCCCTCGAGGGTTTTAGGGTGCGGTGCCAGTCGCAAGTCTTGCAGTGCCTTAAATGAGGCAGGACTAACGCCTGCATGTGTATCGGGCGCTTTAACGGCGACTCCCTCTTTTGCTTTAGCTTCAACAAGCTCATCAATTTTTTTGATTGCAGCAGCCTTTAACTGCTCAAAACTCGCATTTGAATCAAAGCCAGCAGCCACGTCAGCTAATACTGCTGCACCAAAAACAATATCGAACTTACCCCAACCTACAGGATTTAACCCCCACTTTTTAGCTACTTTACTTCTGTCTGCTTGTAATGATGTTTGCTTGCCTTGCTTTCTTATCGACTGCTTTAGCCGATTGACGCGCTGGATTTCTCTGGCAATATCCTCTGCAATATCCCCTTTATTTTCTGACATTACCTGAACATCAGATTTTTCCCGCCCTACTTCTGGCTTAGCTGCTTCTTCATTCTGTTTTTCAGTGGTACGTCCTTGTCCTGCTCTGCCAGATTCAGCAGGGTTCGATTCATTAGCTCGCGGGCTGCTGAAGATGTCTTGTTGCGTGTCTTGTTCTTGCTTTCTGGTTCGCTCATTGGTCGCTCCTAAAATTTCACGTCCACCGGGGGCGGTTTCACCCAGCAGATTCTCACCCTTGGTTGATAGGCTGGCCTGACCTACATAATAAGACAGAGCACCTGATACCTTCTCGCGGCTTCTGGCTCTGTTGAAATGATCGCCCCGATAAAATACCGACAACCAGCCCTCTGTTACCGGGTCAATAGTGCCACTAAATATATCATCCTGTCTTGCTACTTCGGCAATTGAACGGCGCTCGGCTCGCGCTTTTTGCACAATACGCACTGCCTCCATCAGGTTAGCGGTAACATCAACGTCCTGTAGCAGCTCGCCATTTTGCACGCCATCACGCATCAATGCCCATTCGCCGGCCACATCCAGCAAGGCTTTACCAATGGAAGCAATCTCGGTATCAGTGCTTTCAAATACTTCGGTCACTAAGGCAGAATCGCCGTAGGCTTTTTGCAGTAGCGCCGCTTGAATCCGACGCCTACCATCTTGTGATAGCTGTCCGTCCTTTTGTTGCATGTTGCCATGCTCGGACTGCGGTACCACTTCATTCATCAGCGCCTTAATGAATGGCGTATTGGTGGGTGAATTAATATCCCCGCCGCGATACAGGCTGGTCACACGGCTGCTTAACTTCTTGGCATCCTGTTCGGCTTGCTCAGATACGCTTAACCCCAATGTGTTGCGCTGATTGGCTTCGCCGGTGTACTCAATACGCTCCTGCATGGTCATGGGAGTGACGCGCTCGCGCACCAGCACCGGCTGCTGCATACCGTTAACGTCATAACCCGCATCACGCAAATGCTGTCTGTATGCTTCGCCGCGTCCAGTCTGGTAGGCTTTGGTAATTGCCAGGGTGCGTCCGTTGCCGCTTTCTACGATATTGTCACTCGATACAATTGGGGCGCCATCAGTCACCGTGGGGCTATCGCCAAGCATGTGCGGGTTTAGGTTGGCGGCAATGTCATTAATCTGGTTGATGGATGCTGAACGTGAACGGTCACGCGGCTGTAATTCCTGTGGGTATGCCGGATTGATTGCACCATTGCCAGTGTGTGACGTGCCAAGCTCTGATGCCTCCACCACCTTGAAGCGCACCTCAATCTGTTTGCCAGATGAGGTGGTGACGGTCTTGGGTTTAGCTGTACCTTGTTGGGCGGGTTGCTGTGCCTGCCCTTGAATCAGCCCTTTGGATTTAAACAGGGACTTAAGACTGTCGTTTTGGTCTAGCTGTGTCCAGCCTGCTGCAAAGTTTCCATTGGTAACGGTATCTATATCCTGCTGGGTGAATAACCCGGCACTGATACCCTTATCGACTAATGACCTTGCACCAGCCTCGCTGTTCATAGCCTGATCAAATTCGGCTTCTGTCATCGACTTGGCATCGGTAGATGCTGGCTTGACTGACTGCTGCTGTACTCCCTGGTTCCCAGGCATATTGCGTTCAATGATTTTCATTGTTTCAGTATTAACAGCAGTAGAATTTTGTTTCAGTAATTTCTTACCGATAACATTTAGGCCGCCTGCGTTAGTTTTCCAACCAGCACGCTTTAAAACTTCGGTTTTTTGCTGTTCATCTAAATTATCCCAAGCATGAGATTCATTGTTTTTATCATCTTGTGACAGATGCCAGATTGCTTGCTGTAAAACTTCGTCTTTTGTTGGCTTTTTTGGGTACGGGTCGCCAGATTGATATGTTTTATCACCATCAAAACTTAGACTTGAAAATTGAGTATTACCACGGCGGCCTGCTGGCGTGGTCTTTGCTGTTTTAGCTAATGCTTCTGCGCGTGCATATAGACCTGGGTATTGCTTCTGCACTTCCTGGTTAAAGGCTTGTGGTCTTGTAGTAGCATCTTTCGCATTGCTGCTTACCTGGGTGTTAATGTTTCGCACATTGGCCCGTAATTGATTCTCTTTATACGGGTTTGGTACTTCTGCATTTTGCTGTTGTACTGCTGGCTCTACACTCTGCGGCGCATCTTGTACGTTCTGCGTAGCAGGCTGTTTAGGCTGAATCTCAAAACGGTTCTTTTCAGTCTGTACAACCTGGTGAGTATCATCAAGTTTATTTTTATCAATAAAGCCTTGTGCCTTTTGCTGGCTTCCAAACCATTTATTATTGCCATCAGCACCAAGTACCGGTGCAGCCTGCTCACCCTGCTGTACCTTTAATTCATTAATCTGTTTGCGTAGCTGTGCCTTTTGCGCCACGTTTTTAGTATCAGCAAGCTGCTGTTCTAGCTGCTCAACCTGATTGCTTTCTGTTGGCTGTGCAGTAGTTGCACTGCTTGCCTGTGCGGGGGTAGTTTCAGCCTGACCGCCATCTAAAAACTGATTAAAGCCAACCAGACTTTGCGGATAGTCACGGGTTTCAACTGCACCGGTTTTGGCATTGGTTAGTTGCACGACTGCCTTATCACCAGCATCCTGCACTTCTACATTGCTAAAGGATGGGGAATTTTTGTAGTAAATAAGATCAGCAGCAGGGCTATGGCTGGTTAATGACTGGCCTTTGTCAGTTAAACCTGTGGTATCGCCGCTGTATTGCTCTAATGCTTGTGTGGCAATATCACGCGCATGCGGTACAGAACCGGGGGCGTATTCGCTGGTGAGTGTTGGTGCTTGCGGGGATTGCTCCTGTGCTGCTGGTGATTGCGCTGCAGCAGCCGGATTGCTTGTGGTGGTCTGCTCGGGTGCCCGACCTACCCATTCACCGGTATCAGGATGCTTAATCCCTAGAACAGCTACTACGCCATCTTCATTCTTGGCAGCATTAAAATTTGGATTATTTAAAAATATATTGGCGCGGCGGCTATTATTCGCCTCAACTGCCTCACCACTAGATAGCTGATCTGCAAGCGAGCGTACATAGCCACCGGGCAGTTCATAGTCCTTGCGCTCATTGATTGCTTGCTCGGTATGCAGTTCAGGATAGCGAGAAGGATCATTTAATTTATCTTTGGTTCGTTGCACCGCAGCCAATGCATCATCCATTACCTGCTCGTTAGTTCGGTTCGTATTGCTGCGCTGTCGAGAAGTATTAATGTCCTGACCATTATCCGCTGGGGTAATTTGTTGTGATGTATCTGGCTGGGCTGGTGCCTGACCTATCCATTCATTCGTGCGTGGATCAAGTGCGCCTAGCACTGTTGCTGAACCGTCCTCATTTTGCTGTACATGATAGTTGGGATTTTGCAGGGCGCTGGCAATGGAATCAGGCTTGTAAAAGGTTACATCTTGCCCCGCTTGCAATAAATCACTGGTGCGTTCCACCATGGCATCAACAGCGCCACCAGCCAAAGCGTTAAAGCCATTCTTGATGTCATCAGCAGTGGTGCGTGGTTTTGTGAGATCACCCGCTGCCTGTGCCGACTCATCCACCTGATTGATTGCTGTATCTGGGTTAGTAATATGTGGTGAAGCGCCACTATCTACGGCCAAAGCAGCAGCAGCGGATAGTGAACCTGCATTGGGGTCAAGGCCTAATTGTTCTGAGGGTTTGGCTGGCTCAATTGATGGGGCTGGCAAGGCTGGATTTGCTGGTGCATCAAATGCCTCAGGCTGGTTTTCAATACCAGTCAGTAAATCAGGTGAGGTATTGGCTGGTGCATTTTGCAGGCGCTCACGGTCAAACCATTCTGTTGCTGTTCCGTCTACCGTTTCTGGTGTGCGCCCCGCCTGTGCTGGATCTTGGCTATTGGGCCTGGGAATATATTCACCTTCCATGGGGGTGCTGCCAAGATCATTTCCTGCTGGTGCTGGTAATGGTGCTAATGGATTATTAGGGTTTTCAGGTGGCAGACTATTGTCCTGTCCAGATGGGCTGGTGGGTGGGTTGCCATGGAAAGGTGCGATACCGCCACCCATTGCCATGCCTGCCAGTGTTCCCATGACGGCAGCATCTTCAACCCCTTCATGCCATGGCTTATCTAGTGCCAGATTTTGAATGATCTGCTCAGATACTGACTGCGGCAATTCTTCCAAAAAGCCTTCTGAGATTGCACCTTCAATCACTTTACGCGGTAAACTCTTTGCAGGCATGGATGCGATTTCACCTGCAACTTGTGCTGGTGTGGCATGACCTCGGGTTAGCAAAGTATCAACATCACCAATCCCCATTTTTTGCGCCAGCTTACCGCCAGCCATGCTAAACAGGGACGTTAAAGCGCCAGTTCCCGCAGCAGCGGCTTGCTGGCCATTATCCAGCAAGCCGTCATTGGTTTGTTGCCGGATATTTTCGGCCTGTGCACCGGCGCCCACTATCCCTTCGCCAACTGCACCAGCCACCAACGGATTGGCAATTTTGGATATGCGCCCGGCAACCCCACCTGCCAGAATTGAAGGTGCTGACTCCACTACTGCATTGGTAATTTGTGAGGGGTTTTCCAAAACATATTTGGTTTTGTTCCAGATCCCCTCGGTGCTTTGGCGGGTTATATCCTGTTCTTTGGCAATATCGGTTTTTTTGTCCTGCCAGTATTTACTGGCTTCACCCATTTTATAAACGCCAGTATCATCTATTGCCTTGCCTGCACGCCCTTCGGTGTACATATCGGCAACGCCAACAGCCATATCTGGCACTGATGCCAGACCCGAAGCAAGGGAAGCGGCAGTATCTTGAAGATGACCAACTATACCCTTATTCTTTTTTACTGGGATCTCATCAGGATGGGTTAAAGTGCCGTTATTCCAATCAATGGCTTCATTATTATTTTCGGGGTTTGCTGGTTGAGTTAAAGTGCCCTTGCTCCAGTCAATTTTAGAATCAGACATGACATACTCCTAAAGATATGTCATATATTGCTATTACCAACACATGGAGGTCTAACCCTACAGGGGATAGAGGTCTGACATGCATGAACTTTTATATAATCTGGGGCTAATTAGCCTGACAGCCACAGCGTTTTATATTATTTTCTGGTTTGACCGTAGAAATACACCACGCGATTTCCATTTAGTTAGAAATCACTTACAGAGAATCACTCACCCTCATTTAACAATTAAAGGACACGGTGATTACTACATAGATTATATTGATGGTGATAGGCAGGTGCTTGAATATTTTAAATATATGAGTTTATATAGAAAAAATTTGGAAGAAATGAAAAAGACCAGCTCCATTAAAATTCTTGATCACGGTTTGATTTCAAATAAAGCATGGGAAAAATGGGGATTATAGCCACTTTGAGTGGTAGCTATAATCAATCCACATAATAGGTATCTGGTTATTGTGGAATCCACTTTGACCCATCCCAAATAGCCTTCTTATTCCCTACTGTTGAAACGGTTCCTACAGGCAAGCCCTGCTGCTGCATTTGTACCGGCTGGCCAGTCTGTGTATCAAACAATATATCCGGATTTCTGGTAACGCCATTGATGTCAGCAGTTTGGCCACCTGCCACCGTCATGTAGCGATCCTTGGAACTGCCTTGTCCGGTTATGGCCTGCAACTCTTTGAGGGCGGCGCTCTTTTCCTCAGGGGTTTTTGCAGCGTCATATTGCTGATACAACCTAGCCATTCGCTGTTGCTGCGCAACCTGCCCCGCCCGCGCTTGCTCATCACTGGCAAACTTGCGGTTTTCCAGATCATTATTCGCCAAGAATTTCTCGCGTTCGGTCATGTTGCTGGTATCGTTACGATAATTGGCGCCTTGCTCCTGTGCATTAACTCTTTCCAGTGCTGCCTGATCCTGCGATTGTTGACGCTGCAATGCCGCGTTGTTGTTGGCCTCGTTCTTGAACTGATCGTAACCCTGAGCAGCCACACCAGCGAGTTGCCCGCGAAGCCCAGCAATTTCATCACGTTCAGCTTTTGTAGGTCCTCTGCCTTGTGAGTAAAATCCCGCCTTGGCCTGCGCCATACGCAGGTCGTTTTCAATGCGCTGGCGCTCATCGTACTGTCGCGCCTGTAGTTGCTGGGCTGCATTAATTTGACTGGCCTGCGCTGCGGCATTCCGCAGGGATTGCTGATAAGATTCAGTGCTAAACCCGCCACCAAATTCTGGCGTTCTGTCCAACAGGTTTTTTACGGCCTGCTGATTTTGCGGACTGTTGGCTTGTGGATTTAAACTACCCTTAGCAGGATCAAATACCTGGCCATTCACCGTAAAGCCATTGCTAATATTATTGCCAGAATAGCTATTACCCACTTTCGTGACATTATTGTCGCGCGCCTGTGGTGTACCAGTAGGCGCTTGAACGGACTGGGTTGCTGGCTGCCCTGTAGCTGGCTGATCAAAAGGATTTGAAGTGGTTTTATCTGATCCACCTGCATTGGTTTTGGCGGCGTTCCATGCAGCATAGCGTTGTTGCTGTGCCAAGCCTTCATTCTGGGCTTCAATGCGCTGTTTATCAGGGAACCTGCGTCCCAATATGCCAAAAGATGCTGCATTGCCCACATCTGACATCACGCCTGCAGCCCGGATTCCAAGCTCTGCCGCTGTGCCATAGTCTTTATTGGGATCTAGCCCCATACGCTCAGCATATTGTGAAGTTGGGGTATCAAAGCCTGCAATCGCCCCACCCAGTCCGGATGCTGCTAAATGAAAGGCGCCTAGGCCTTTTGCACCACTTGCAATGCGTCCTAGTGTTCTGGTTCCAAATCCACCACTTGCTGTGGCCGCATTTGAACCTTGGGTTGCAGTTTGTGCCGCTACTTGCGCCTGAGGTGGCGGTAAGCTGGGGGTTGGCGGATTGGGAAGTGGTGTCACAGTTCGCATGGTATTTGGCTGGACAGGGTTGGTTGTTGCGAGTGCTTGTCGTGTCGCCATTTGCTGATTATTTCGCAACGCCATTTGCTGATTATTTCGCAACGTCATTTGCTGATTATTTCGCAACGTCATTTGTTGCTTATATCTTGGGTCATTCGGATCAACCAACCCACCATCAGCAAAAAATAACGCATCTTCCCGTTGTGGGCTGAACCCTTTAGCAACTGGCGTGTGCGTGGCATCTTTCATTTGATCCAGTGCCTGCACACCTACCGCATGTACCTGCTCAGGCGATAGGCCAAACTCACCATTACTGACATTGACCGGCACATTACGTGGCTTAAATCCGAGGCCTGCCAGATTCTCACCACCAATCTGTTCCGTGGAATCGGCAGGCATAATATAGCTGCCTGTTGGTACCTGCGCTTTAATACTATCGGAAGTACCCGTACCTTTACCACGGATCATACCCAGCCCGGGTTGTGGTTGCTCCGCTTCCTGATTGCGCTTGTTTTTAGGCTGAAATCCACGCATGGCATACGACTCTGTTGATAATTACAATGCCGTATGCTTGCGCAGAAGGCTGATCCGTGACCAGCCTTACAGGGGTTAGTAATTATAGTTATGGCTTTCGCTTTCGGATGAGCTGCTGCTTAAGCTTTGTGATTGTGAGGCACTACTACTAATGCTGGCTGATACATGCATAGCAGACATAGCACCTGCGGCAAGCTGTGCCGTATACTGCCCCATGGCCTTGGCTGCTTCAATAGCCAACTGGGTTTTCTGGAATGAACGCTGTGACTTGATATCCCACTGCTTAAGCGCCATCTCGGCATTGGCAATATTAATACGTGCGTTAGCCTCGCTATGACGTGCCTGCATATCTGCATTGGCAATAGCGGTACGAGTCGTCATATCGGCATACCGGGCCTGTGTATCAGCCTGAGCAATATTCGTACGTGCTTTCATGTCAGCAAAACGAGCCTGCACATCAGTATGGGCAATACTAATCCGTGAATTGGCTTCTGCCACCCGTGCCGATACCTCTACGTTACTAATATTGGCGCGACTAACCATATCGGCATATTTAACATCAGCATCAAGTTGTGCTGTGGCAGCACGTAATTGGGTGTCAGCAAACCGGCTTTGTGCGTCCATATTAGCCATTGCCATTTTTGCATTAATATCAGCGTATTTGCCCTGCAACTCAGTATTGGCAACCCCAACCTTCACTGCTGCATCGGCATTAGCAATGCCTACCTTGGTGATATTGTCCAGATGGCGTGCCTGCACATCAGCATTGGCAGTTGCAATGCGTACATTGGCCTCCAATACCTTGCCATCAGCATCCAGCTTGGCAGTTTTAGCCTTGATATCCATATCGGCATACTTGGCTGCAATCTCGGCGTTACTCAGATCAATACGTGACTGGATATCGACGTACTTCATTTCACTATCAAGCTTGGCCATTGCTACTCTTGATTGAATCTCGGCAAACCTGCCCTGCAACTCTGCCCCTGAAATCACCATTCTGGAATTGATATCTGCATATTTACCCTGCATTTCTGCGTTGGCCATACTGACTTTGATGTTTGCATCGGCATTGGCAATCCCAACTTTAGTCAGATTATCCAAGTGACGAGATTGTAAATCAGCATTAGCCGTAGCCACCCTGATTTGTGCATCCAGTGCTTTACTGTCTGCATCCAGCTTGGCTGTCTTGACCTGTACATCCATGCCTGCATATTTCGCCTCAATTTCAGCGTTACTCAGATCAATACGTGACTGGATATCGACGTACTTCATTTCACTATCAAGCTTGGCCATTGCAGAACGCGACTTAATATCCATGTACTTGCCCTGCATGTCTGCATTGGCAAGAATAATTCTAGAATTGATATCCGCGTACTTGCCGCGTAAATCAGCATTGGCAATGACTGTACGCTGCTTGGCATCCAGTGACTTCATTTCAAGATCGGCCTTCCTTGACTTTTGATCGCTAACCGCCTTAACCCACTCGACCTGCCTGACAAAATTATTGGTATTGTTCTGGGCAATCGCCAGTCGGGTTGATATTTCCGACTTTTCAAGATCCATGAGTGCGCTAAATTCCTGTAATTTTAGCCGCGCCTCCTCCATAATTAGCCCCTGCTGCTTATTCTTGACATCAGCTTGCACACCAATTCCCTGGATAGTTGTGGCATAGTTTCTTGATATTGATTCAAACATGCCCACTCTGGCAGTTTCTGCATTGACCTGAGCATTAAAAATATCAATTCTGGCCTTTTGGGCGGACATCTCCTCGGCATATGCAGATACTTCAGTTTTATAAACATCAATCTGATTCCTAATCGCATCAGACCGAGCGCTTTCACCCTGGATCAAAGCTTTGTAAACGTCCACATTGGCCAATACCACTTCGATTTTGCCTTTGAATATCTCTATTTTTTGCTGGTTGATTTGCCCAATTGCCATTTGTGCATCAACCTGCGCTTTATACGCTGTAATTTTGGCAATTGCTCCTTCGATTTTGGTTTTATATATCGTCACCAGTGTTTCAAATGCACTGGCTTGAGCATTGAATAAACTGATTTGTGCATTTAACATATTTATCTTGCTTTCTACTTGAAGCTGCACCACTTGCATCATGTTGGCTGTGTAGGCAGTCCACAAATCAATACGCATTTTTTCCAGCGCCATACCTTGGGTGGTTAAGAAGCGAATATGTTCAAGCTGCTTGTCAAACGACTGCACCATAATTTCACGGTTTAAGTCAGCCGATTTTAATCTGGCGTCATCACGGATAGCGCTAATCTGCTTTTGCAACATTCCCTGCGGCATAGAGAAACCACGTGCTGCCCACTCATTAACAGCTTCACTTACTGCACGTCTGGTTTGCTGGCTTTCGCGGTCAACAGCCCGGTTGAATAATGCGGATTCCACAGATGCAGGCAATCCTGTTCCCGGGTGACCACCTTCAAGCCAATTTTTAATCTCAGTCATCAACGGACTAATGACTGAATCTTTATTGTGCTCAAAGTAGTCTTTGGATAGTACCTCAACCGCATCAGTCAGCGCCTGGTCAATATCACTAAATACAGATGCATCAATCTCAAAGACAGGTGCTTCCTCATCAAACTCAGGCACTCCCTCAAACTCAAAAGAGGGTAACTCAATTGCCTCAAGTGCCTCCATTTCAGGTAGGTTGAGTTCAGGTGCGCTGGGCAGATTAATGGTTGTATCAATGGCCGGAGCTAAAGGCGCAGATCCTGTATTAATATCTGGCACAGCTGGCATCGCAATATCAAAACCAACTGGCACGTCCGGCATGTCAGGCAGGGTAAAATCCAGTGCACCCATCAAATTTGAAATATCCAGTGTGGGCAACTTACTGGTAAAATTCACATCGTCATTAAGTGGGGCAGGAATAGTGTCAAATTCAATGGATGGTGCATCATAGCTAAAATCCTCAGCTACTTCTGCAAATTGACTAGGAAGATCAGGTAACACTGGGATATCAATATCCAGATTAACATTTGGTCTTTGTAGTGGTGCAGGTGCTTGTGTCGTCTTGAATTCCGGCAACTCTAGATGACTTCCCTTAATTTCCGTGTCAATTCTTGGCGCTTCCAGGCCAGCGATATCACTAATGGCTGTGTAGCCAACAGGATTAAATGCATTATCCAGATTGGGCAATACGGGTGCAGCGATATCTAGATTAATAGTTGGCTTATTGACAAGAGCGGGTGCTTGTGGGGATTTTAAGTCTGGCAACTCCATTACTGGAGCTTTGATGTCGCCAATTATTTCAGGTGCCTGAATCCGATTAATGTCATCAATCGGCGTGTAACTTACCGGATTAAATGTATTATCCAGATTGGGCAATACGGGCTGCTCAATAGTTAGATTTAGTGGCGCAATATCAAGCGGCGCGGGTGTTGATAATGCAACCACATCCTGTCGGTCAAGCACAGGGGGTGCAATGTCGGGCGCAGAAAGCTCCGGGAGAACCACTGGACTCAGGGAATCAAGGCCATTATTTGGAGTGAGCGAAGGTGCATCGCCAATCTCATCAAACTGGATATTTGAAATATTACTTAGTTCTTTGGCAAGGGCGGCCGAAAAGCTATTTGCCTTCCCCTCAAAATATTTCATTTTGTCGTTAACTTGATCAATCGACTCATCCATGGCTTTCATGTTTGGAATAAACAATGTCATGTTCATACTCTCCGCTTGCTGGCCGCCAGCTCAATACTTAAATCATTTATATAGCAATAGGCCGCAGTCATGTTCACTTCAAAAGCAAAGTGCCGTCCGCGCAAGCCGCGCCCAAATAGCACTCGGCCATTGACAGTCTCACCATTTGACTTAACGGATAGGGGGTAATAAAAAGTCTGCCTGCTTCCGGTTTGTGTGGTAGTAACTCCAATCTGCATGGATTTACTTTCCCCAGAAAATTCGTATTCAAGGTAAGCTGCCAATGGATGGGTTAAATTGCCCTGCCCTAGATCCAGCTTGCCAGTTTTGATATGCCCAGCTACAGGCTTTTGACTATCGATGCGATAAACCCCTTTATCGTTAACGCCATACAGGACACCATTAATCACACTAATTTGGTCATACTGATAATCCTGGTAGCGGCTCATTGCCCAGGTATCACTATTGGCTGTCCATGCAAAACCAGTGGCAGCATTATCAATCACGCTATCTTCAATGAATAACAAATCACTGAATAAGGTCTTAGCAAATAGATGGTCTGTAACGGTATCGCTAATAACCAGGCTGTCGCTTAATGTCTGCCTGTATGTGACTTGTTGTTGTAGTAAGTCACTAATGACAAGGCTATCAATAATTTTAGTTGTGGCGCGTAGTTTGCCTGTGGTGCCATCACTAATGCTTAAGCTGTCTTGGATTAATTCACTGGCTACACCGACAAGGCGGTCACGAATACGCGCTTGCTCAGTAATGAGTACAGTGCTAGTCCGTTGGTTAGTCCATGCGTCCGATGCAACGGCAGTATCAATTATTAGCCCACGCAAGCGATGCGTTAAGGTTTCACCAATCGTAAAAGATTCATCAATGTTCGATACTTTGTGTATGGTGCCAGTCGTACTATCTACTGCTTTTGCGGATTCCTTGATTAATACCGATGCGCTTAATTTTGAAGTTTGGTAGTCTGATATAGCCACACTTTCATTTGTTAGTGTGGTTAGTGCATAGGTAGTAGTATCACTGATAGATAAGCTGTCTTCCACCAATGTTCTTTTATGCGTGCCGCCAATTACTACATCTGCTGCTTTTGCTGATTCCCTGATTAATACTGATGCGTGATTAATGCTGCTTGTAAAATCAGCCGCAGTAGCGTTATCTTGTGATGTGATCGTGATGCGACCACTTAGATAGTCGCTAACTGCTGCGGTATCAGTGATGCTGGTTAGCTTTCTAGCAAAGCCAAATAAACTATCTTTTAGCTTAATTTTTTCTACAATATTATTTGTAGTGCGATTATTTGCAACTACGCTATCACTAATCGTGGCGGCATCAGATATAAATAGAATCTGCTTATCAAAGACAATATCACTAGCCGCCGCCTGCTCAACCACATCAGTTCGCGCATGTAGTTTGGCAATGGCTGTATCACGAATACGCGCTGATTCATTGATTGTTGCTTGTGTACTATTGCCACCAAGTAGGCTATCGCTGATCTGCGCGGATTCATGGATAAGCTGATAGCGGCTATCGGTCACGCTATCTGATGCAATAGCAGTATCAGTAGTAAGCACCGTTAAACCAAACAGTAGCGCGGTGGTGGCTGTTACGACTTCTTCTGCAATGGTTCGCATGCGACCATAAGTATCATCGCTGGCTGTTGCTGTTTCTTGGGTATCGTCCCGATAACTACTCATTGATTACCCCAATAAAATGATGCGCTGATTTATGGTCCACTAATGCGCTATAGCCCCATGACTTGCGCAAGTTATTATTTCCCGATTCTGAAATATTGACATACTCAGAGTCACCAAAACCAACCCTACAGCCATCCCGATAAAACAGGTCGCCGTACTGCGAGGGTGACGATAGAAAATACGCATTATCGGGAGGCTTGGAGTTTATCTTGTATGGGTTTTCGCTCACACTAAAGTAGAGAGAACCATATTTTTCACCATCAGTCTTTGTTGTATGTGAGTATTCCTGTATTTTTGGGGCACCACCACCGCCAAGCCATTCATTCCTTACGGGGTGAATTAGCCACGTAATATCATAAGGAAGATCAGGCAACCACGATCCTTGGTCTGCAAAATCAGAATATTCAGATGGCTCATAATTCTCAATTTCAACCCAAACAGGATCGCCATTTTTTGGCGTTGGCAATCCAGTCATTTTCTCCAAACCTCCTATAAAAGCAAAAAGAAAATCATTTGTCCAATAGCGGTATGATGTTGGGTCGCGCATAGCACGCAAGGCGATACCTTCTGTTTTTTCTGTTCCCGATGTACCTCTTGCCTCACCTAGTATCAATGCGTCACGCATCATATATGGAATACATGCCGTTATTGATAGGTTCCTTCCTTCTGTTTTGGTTATGCTGGTTTGATGTGTGTAGTACCTATATCTAAATACCGTCCCCGCTCTGAAAAAAATAAAATCCTGTGCAAATCTTGGCTTGCTATCGAACCCCTTATCTTCGCCTTTAATTGTTGTTGTTGTGATGGTTGGGGCAAACGAATCCCTAAAGTCTAAATCAGTTGTATAAAAATTCCCCCACAATGACGATTGTCCTGACTGCCGCACCTCCTGCCACTGCCCAACCGTCATCATCTCCTCGAAATTGCTATCAACCTCGGCATAGTGCCATCTTGTATCGAGGAAGTATTTTACAACCTTAAGTGTATTTCCCGCATAATATCCGTACATAATAGTATCGCATCTAATGATGTAACTTGAGGACAAGTAAAGCCCTTGCGGGGAAAAATCAAAAGATATACAGGCTGATGCCTCAACCGATGGGAACTTAATTTGTGGGTGAAATTTTGGATTGCCGTGATGGTATAAAAACCCACTACTTACTTTTTTAACTGAGCCTTTGTGCGCAGCAATAGGCTCTAACTCCAGATTATCCCAGTATAAAATCTCTTTTCTGTCCATTGTGGGATTTGCTAATGCGCGATTTAGTATCTGCTCTGTATTCTGCCTGCCAATCTTATACCGTATAGCAAGTTCCCTTTGTCTTGGCACATCCATTAGGCCAAATAAGGATTGCAGATAATTATTTACTATTGTTGTTTCTGTTTGATTCTTAAATACCCACTCTGTTTTTAACCAGCCATGGTTGGCTGCGGCTGCAAGCTCCAGTTTTGCTGCGTAAGCATTACCCACAATAATGCCGTCATTATCAAATGTGTAGCATGTATTAAAACCCTCACTACCATTTAGGTTGAAGCTCCATCCACAAGCACTGGTATACGCAATGCCACTATAAAAATCAGAAGTATCACATACTTTAATAATTACACCAGCTCTGCGCCATGCTTCAAAATCATTCCCTACTGGCATGCCTTCACCACTTGGCATACCACCAAATCGCTCTAGTATCTTAAGCAATTCATCATCGCCAATTTCTTCCACGTACTGCTTGAACTCAGGCGTTGTGGTCGCTGGTACAATGGGTAGCGGCATGGCATAAATGCCTGTTGGTCTAATGCGTAACAACCACGGCTTACCACTTGAATCAAAGCTAATACTATTGGTGCTATTAAATTTATAGTCATACTGATACTTGCCGTCAATCGGCGGGATACCCGTGTAAGCAGGCAAGCGATAGCCTTTTAGTTTGTCGGCTATATCAACGATATATTTATCTGGAATTAAAAACCGCACGCGCTCTATATCATTATTGGGTAGCTCATTAAAATCTTGCCTGCCATACCCACCAACAATCTGCATCACCTCAACCATTGCGCCGCTATACCATGTAGGTCGCTGCTGCACGTATTGCGTAGTGATGAAATTGCTATTATCATCTTTTGGCTCAAACTCAGGCACCGTGATCTGGTTTGGCTTAATGATAAATCGCTGCAACTCTAATTGTTTTGCTGGTCTTTCGATTTTTGGATTGTAGTTTCTTAATCTGTTGCGGCATTGCTCAGTGATTTTAAAGCCAACGCCCTGCCCATACTTCTCCTGATCTGGCTTTCGCGGCCTGGCATTAGTTATCACGCCACTAAACAGCATTGGCACGTACAACCTTGCAAACCCATCAGGCTCAAAACTCTCAAACTTCTCTTTTTTGCGGGCAATGGCCTTAAAAATGCCGCCCATATCCTGAACAATAACGTAACCGCCATCGGGCAACTCGTACTCGTGGCGGTAACTGGTTACTTCCTCAGTCTGAATGGTATTGGTGAGCTTGCGCATCTGATGCGAGATAAAGGTTTTATCTCGCTCAGTGAGTTCGCCACCATCTACAAACAGTCCGTATGGGCGCGGTGCGTACATCTTAAACCGTGAGGCTTAAGCGATAACCAATATCGTATACGTCACCATTTTGGAACGTGCGTGCTGCTGCGTACTTGGTCGCTGAAATCAACGTGCCAGTCGTGCCGCCGCGCGTGCTGTTGGTGAGTAACGCCGCACCTGTCACATTCAAGGTAGACGATGTTGCAATGGTGACTGATGCGGTGGCAGTCATGTTGTCAATGGAGTTCGTTGCGGTATCTACTGGATTCCATTGCGGACGGGTCGCACCTGAATAACCTTCGGTTAAGCTAATCACTTCTGATGCCACTGATGCAAAGTTTGCTGCTGTCCAGTTAGCAGCAGGGGCAGTTGCACCACTAAACAGCGCCAGATAATAGCCGCTTGATTTAACTTTGCTACCGAGAGCCACGTTCAGGATGTGCGCCAACCCTTCAGTGACCACCAGATTTGGGGTTTCCTGCCATTCCCCGCCATTGATTCGGTCAAAATATTGACCCATCGCCATAATGCCCTGACGCGGGAAATAAAGTCCCTGCCCGGTCATGTCATATTGGTCTTTATTTAAGGCTTGCGCCAGCTCTTTACGCAATTGTGCAGACATAGGAATATCCTCTTAATCCTATGGCGCACTCATGCGCACCGTGTTACGAAATAAAAATTTAAATTACGGCAGTTTGTATGCGCCGATCAAGCACTACAGAGGTGCCAGATTTTGCGCTAATTCCCTTCATGATGCCAGCGTGCAACTCAATGACTTGCCCGCTTGACGTTCCCAGTACATAGCCATTTTCGGCCAGCCATAATGCCGTTTTTCCGCCACCTTGCGAAATCTCACTACCCACCTGCTGGGCATCAAGGGAAATTGCGCTATTGGGTACTGGCGGCCGACTGGTTTTTTTAACAAAACGCATGTCGCTTGGCTGACTGCCACTTAAAAATACAACATGATCCACTTGGCCAACCCATAAGCCCCCATCAACCGGCACTAAAAAAGTAATACGTTGCGGCATCATCACAAAATCATGACGCTCATCATGCAGGTGATAAGCCATTGGCTGGGAAAAGCGGATTATATTTTTATCAGCACACAGTAAACGACCCTGCCAATAGCGCATTATTTTCCCTGACGGCATGGGTGACAAATATTCGAACTTGGCAGTCATGCCAAGCTGGTCTACATCATTAATCACAATAGTGGTATCTGTAATGGGATAGTCAGCAAAATGGAGCAACGCAGCACCGTTTCTTGTAGTGATGTATACCCGGACACCTGTTACTGTGCCATCAAGGCAATAGGGCAAGTTCACATGGATAGCAGCATAGCTACCATCAAATTGGTCACTTCCAATTGCGTTTGCAATCATAACTTTTGTGCTTTCTGACAGCCCTGATTCTATCTGACCACGCAGCCATGAAATTGCAATCACGTAGGTGCCGCCGTAGAGCATTCCACCTGTTGTGAACCCAGCTTGTGGCTGAGCTGGCGTATCAATTACTAAAGCTTGAGCCTTCTCACCACCGGTATAAATAAAAATACCATCTGATGTTGAGATAAATACTGCATTATTGACCAGCTCAAAACAGACAATGACTGTATCTACATTGTCCAGGATCACCTCATAATCCCATGTATCGGGATTCACTTTCACAACCTGATTATTGAGGCTAGCAAATACGTCCCGATGCAGTGAGCTTTGCCATAGGTTTTTATAATTAAGGGTAGTCACCTGCTCGCCACTTTTGCGCAGGGATGGCCGTCCGGTTACGCTGATATCGACATTGACTGCATCACGCACAAACAGCTTTGGATTATCGCCGCCCTGCTGCAACTGATCGTCATGCACCACATTATTTATGCCTGCCAATGGAAATAAGCGTGTTGCCATCACCATGCCCCCTTGCGATATTGATCAGCATTACCATCCGGTCTGATGTAATGCGCTGCTGGCCTGATATTAGGCACTCCCATATCATCAGTCACAAACCCTACAGCACTGACGTATTGTTTTGGCTTTTCAATCACTGATTTTGTTACACGCATGCGCTTGTTGAAGTTAGTGTAGTCATAGTCACAAATGAACGCATCAAACCCTGCTGGGTCTATGCCACGCACTCTGTTTGAAATAAATATATCGCCAATACCGAGCGCATCAAATCCGCCATAGTTGCCTAGTACGCGCTCGCCAATGCGCATGCCTTGCCACATAAACGGATTATTAGGTGGTGCATTTTTACCAAAGCCTTGCGCATCAAATCCTTGTGGCTTCAATTCCATCCTTGTTGACTGAAGCGAACATATCCCAAATAGCTGAGAATAGCCGCCAATTGCTCTTACTGTTTTCGTGGCTGTCGGCTGAATAATGCTTGTCGCGCCAAACGCTGCCGAATCTATAGAGTCGTATTGGATTAAAGTTAGCTCAAATGGTCCAACTGAATGGAATCCAGTTCGGTACGACCTAAAGCCATTGTTATTTAGGTCAATTAATCGCTTTGTTAGTCTAATGTTAGCACTGCCAATACTTAATTGACTGCCTGCGCCACACCTTAAAATAGTGCGGTGCTGAAGCGTAAGAGTGATATTTCCAAACCTCTCTCCTGCTGGCGAAATACCTGGGCTTGAGCCAACATCGTAAAATATACTACTTAAAGGGTGGTTTGTGATTGCCTGCTGTGTAACATCCTTTGTTGCGTATATTGTGTGCGGAGATAGCGATGGGAAACCAAATAACATTGAATCGCCTATTGTTCCTATAGAAAATGGCCTGTTTTTTAATCCTACGTTTGCGCTGCCGAATGGCGCTGACGGAACACCAATATCCACAATAATTCCGTTTGACTGCAAGTGATGACTGCCCGATCTTGTAGCAACAAAGCCTTCAGGACTAATTACATTACTACGCACGAAAGGATTGGAAACCTGTGTCTTTGGCACGTCAATGCCATACCCACCACTAGAAACCCCATCAATCTCAGCCTCATCAAGCCAAATGTATTGCGGCGTATAAGGCGGCTGTCCAGTCTTAATAACTTTTATAGCACTGCCAATCGCGCCAGCATTAAAACTACTTACGATAACTGCGCGATTCCGATCAGCAATACCAGTCAAGCCAAACAATTCCATTAGGCTGCCGTCTGGCTCAACCACTCTAAATGAAGTGCGCGCACTGGCATTGCCAAATAGTTCGCTGTTATGGCCGTAGGTATGCACTTCTGGCGTGACATTTACTAGGCGCGGCTCACCAAAGCGGTCAACCTGTGACCATCGTGGCGCAATGATATTAAAGTGAATGATTAGTGACGGCTCACCCATGCGTAAATGATCATCCTTGCCAACTTCATCAAGGTATCTGCGCCGTAGTTGAATATCTGGCACTGGTATGTACGGCGGGTTAATGCCATAGCGCGATTCAATATCAATGGTTCGGATTGCATCTGCAACCATCGGTGTGCCAAATTCTAGGCTTTCCCAATTACCCACTCTTGGGTAGTAGCGCCTTGTATTCTCTATAGTTGCACTGCCAAATACTTGCGTACTAAATCCACCAACCTGTATTACTCGCGCATCATTATGGACGTTTGACCAACCACTAATATACGGTGGTTCCATACCCTCTAGGCGCAAGTAGCGAATACGATCCGCTATCAGCAAGCCACTATGCTTGAAGCTGTCAATGCCGCTTGGCTCAATCAGTCGCGCATTATTATAAAGGTTTGGCTCTCCGACCTTGGTAAAGTTACTGCCAATCGCACCAATGATCTTGTTTCTATTTTCAATGGCAGTCCACTGCGGCCATTGTGGTGGAACCAAGCCACTACCAGCGTCATAATTTTGTGTGATGTATTGAACGAGGTTGTAAAACTTCGGCGTACCAAAGCGCAAGGATTCCTGAATACTGGTTTTAAAGCCTTGTGGTGCGATGTACTTGGTCTTTAAGTCAATGGTAGCAAGGCCATAGCTATTGCTAAACCCAAATGGCGCTAGTGACTGGACTTCTGGAATGATTCGCGTGCCGAACTCAGTAGCAATAAAACCTTGTGCATCAATAAACTGCAAACCACCAACATTGTGGTTACTGGCAAACTCAGTATAGATTGATCTAACGGCTATGCTGCGTATCGCATAAGATAGCCATGGTTGGCCATACAGTGAATGATTACTACCTAATGCAAGTAGCGTTCTGCGACCATGCTCAATGCGCGGCTTGCCATAAGAATCTGTTGTGAATCCTTCGTGTTGCAGTTTGCGTAGCCGATGCCACGCTGCTGGTTCGCCAAACTCTTGCGAATACTTACCCGCAACTTCAATCAATCTGGTGTAGTTGGATATGAATAGCGCACCAAACGCCTGAGCATTAAAGCCACCAGGCTTAATTTCTGGTGTCTTTATGACTACTGCATTACCAGTTTTTAGTAAATCAAAGCCTGACGGGTAAATATGGCGTATGGCATAACCAATACTAGGGTTAAGTCCTTGCAGCGAATCAAAGCCATTAGGCGCAAGTGATGGCGTTTTATTGTAAATCTCACTATTGCCAAAATTTTGCGCATCAAACCCAATGGTATTAATGTATCTGCGTGTGCTGTAGATTGTGGCAAAACTACTAAACTGACTGTCTTGGAATCCATCTACCGTTATTATTCTACGTGTATTCTTGGCAGCAGTATCGCCAAAGATACCGCCCTCGATACCCTTGTCTGCTAAGTAAATCGTGCGCGTTGGGTCGAATACTTGTGGATAGCCACTAACAAAGCTATCGCCAATGCCTGCTAATAGATAACGTGGACTATGTGAAACCCAAGCATCACCATAACTGGTATCTACAAATCCCAAGGGGCTGGGGTTGCGCTGCACTAGCGGCTGGCCGTAAGCATCCGCTTTAATGCCTGATGGATACAATATCCGTGGTGATACATTAGGGCTTGCTAGTAATGGCGGCGTGATGCCTTCGCCACTTAGCTGTAAGTATTGGTCTGCTCTAGTGTTGATAACAGTCGTAGCGCCAAATACATTAGAGCTAAAGCCACTAGCTGTAATGTATTTAACGCCACCTTGTAAATAAGCTATGCCAAGCTCAAAGGGTGGTATCCCTCTATTTTTTACATATTGGCGTAAATTATAAATAGTGGGTTTGCTGAATATTAAAGAATCTATACCCGATGGTTTAACCGCTGTATCTTGAACAAAAGGTGTACCAATCCCTGATGCTACAAATCCCGATGCAACGATTTTTCTTTCAGCTAGAATGAGCTTGGGTGAACCAAAATCCGATAAGTCTTTACCCTCAGTTGCAACCACCCTATTTTTATTACTAATTGATAAAAAGCCGAAAACATTATAATTGCCAGGGCGAGTTAAATAGGCCGACGTGCTTGTTTGGTGGTTAGCAGAAAGCGTTACCTGGGTAGATGTTGGGGGAGCGTAATTATGATTTACATATACTTTTTCTGATCTATTTCTAATATGCGCACTACCAATTGAAGGGTATTCCACTCCAATTGGCACAAGATATAATATTTTTAGATCCGCACGACTGTTACCAATTTCTAAATAATCTTCACCACTTACAGAAATTGTTTGAGGTAATGCACCACTGTACTCTGTGCGAGTCAGTATTTTAGACTGTTCAACTGGATTGGGTAAAATATATCCTGATAATAAACGAGCATTAACATTATTATAATGTGAAGGCTTATAGTCATATCTCCCTGCGGAGGAAAGATTTTTTACCCCACCAACAGCGTTCGGAGGTATATAACCTCCCTCTAAACGGACATTTACGTTACGATATAACGGTGGTGCATAAAATGGCATTAATACACCATAGGAGTTATAGGTCCATCACTTATTGGCTGATATCCAGCTGGCCCTATGTGTGTAATTAATACATCACTTGTATCATTCAAATATATAAACCAGTCACCCGATGCATTAGGTGTTGTATGAATGATGTATTGCATGGTCTGCCAATTGAAAAGAATCACTTTTAAACTTGGATCACCACTATCCAACACACTTTTACCACCTACAACTGTGCTTAATAACTCGGTGTAAGAAGTAGGTGAATTAAAAGTTCCCCTGTTAACTGTTTTAAGATTAGTCCAATTAATATTGTCATTCGATCCCTGAAAAATGAAAGCACTTGGCATCTCATCTTGATAATTGGTTGCAGTTATTATTAATTTCCGGACTTTTCTCGCAGTAGGTAGCTCAACTTTGAACCATTTATCACCCGAAGTTGATGCTGTTTCCCAGTACGTCGATGCATTATTGTCAATTGCCTTTGGTGCATCAGTAGAAGCATTATAGTTTGAACTTGCTGTTGCTGTTGCACCTATACAAAGATCAGTGGTGCTTTCATTTGTTTCAAACATGCTGAAAGTATTCATGGAAAAATAGCCATTACCACCTGCAGCAGATTTGGTTATGTAAAGCCTGTAATATTTATAAGGTAGTATTTCCATTTTTATTGTCCTCGACTCTCTAGCAATACACCGTAATAATCTTCTTGTTTCCAATAACCCTTTTCATCATGCCATTTGCTATAAGCATCAAATAACTGTTGCTCATTGCCAGCATGAATCTGGTCTTGCACGTAACCTACTATCCACTCCATGACGTTAGACACATCGCCATAGGTTTTGCCTGCATGCTCTGTGGCATACATTTGAAACTTAGGAATATTGGTTAGTCTGTGCCAGTCAATGCGTGGAATATCGGAGGCATACAGATCAGCTTTAAAGCCTTGTACGCCGATACCTTGTGTGGGCGGTTTCTTTGGTTTATTCATAGTTTTGCACTCATGCGTAAGACCATTGTTACTTGGGATAATGGATTTTCACTATCCACAAGTTATTGATTTATATACTCAAACCTTGAAGATTTTGTTAGTGCCGTTATCCCACGTCACAATAATATCACCACCATTAGGAGTAATTGGTAATCCAGTAGCAGTATCAATAAAAGCAATCAATGGGCTGGTCGCTTCACTACCAGTATCTTTATAGATTACGATAGCCTCAATACTCGCACCACTTACCGCAGCAAAAGTAACGTCTGCCGCATCTGCCGCGCCGCCAGTAGTTGCCTTGGCGGTCAAGGTTACTGGTCCTGCAATACGTGCTGATGCTGAAATATCAGATAAATACTGATGCACGCCTGTTTGTGGCGTATACGCACCAGTATCAACCAAAATTACCTTGATCGTATCGGTTTGCCAATTGATCTGTGCCTCTAGGAAGCGTTGACGGGCAAAGTCGAAAAGCGTATTAGCCATGAGTTAATTCCTCTTTTATCGGAATGCACTCATGCGCATTGGTTTCTTTGGATAGTTTGACTGGTGTGGTTGATGGCGCTTCTATAGCCAACCTTGCCAGTTGTCCTGATTTTTTCTCAAGCCGAACAGTAACATCACCAATGGTGAGTACCTGCCCAAGTTTAAGGTCGTGAATTGACTTGCTCATGTTGCAGTCTATAAAGCAATTGATTGAAAAATTATGCTGGCTATGGGATTGCAGAGTCATACCCTACAGGGGGAGCACAATAGCTATATTCAATTTAATTTTTGCAGGCATGATTCACCTATGGCCAAAACGGTAGTACGTGGTGGGGAAAATCTTCCCGTGTTTGCCGCCTTAAATCTGCGTCTGGGCGCTCACCAAAATATTTAGTAAATTCAGACTCAGCGATTGCTGCCCGATTGGGATCAAAGACCTCGGTATCTGGCACCTTGAATGCGCGAGCCAATGCCCATTGCACCAGATGGCGATGATGCGCTGCGTTAATTTCCGGTGAATCTTCCGGGTCTGCCATATCAGATTTCGGCAAGCGATAACCTTCCAGTGCTATTACCCCAGTGCGTACCGGTGTTGGCGCCAGACGCAAGGTTTTATCAGACTGGATGGCAAAGCGGGGATCACCAGTTTCGGTGCGCCAGCGTGGCATCACCTCGTTCAGGTTTTCCTGAGAGGTCAGGTAAATCGGATTGCCATGGTTTACACCAGTTGGCATAAATGCCACATAGTCCAGCTCAATCATGGCGCTATGGATCGGATAAACCGACTGGCCAGCGATAACAGCAATGCAGCACATAACGGCATTGCTGCTTTCATGGATCAGGCGACCACGAATGGCCGCCTCTGCCACGGCCTCATTTAACCAGCGCGTGACATCCTCATCCGTCCAAAAGTAGGGCTCTACTTTGTCGTCCGCATCCACGCGGAAACTGCTGATTAAATCTTTAAGGTTCATGGGACGATACCAAACTGATTCACAAGTTGAATGACCCGTTCTTTCATGTTTTCAACACTCAAGGTTTTGGGTACTTTTTGCTGATAGTTGACATAGGCATAATCAGCCAGCTGGTCCTTATCCATTTGGCCCAGCCGGTCAATCACGTCCTGTATCTGTTCTTGCTGGCGGGTTTTTTCCTGCAACTGTTTGGCCGCCTCATCGAGCAGCTTGCCGGTATCATCCGTGCTCGTTGTGGTATCAGCAATCACAATGCCTTCGTCCTGCTCACCTTCAGTAAACAGGTCAGCATGCTTGAGCAACTTGCGGGCAATGGCCGCTGGAAGTTGACGGGTTTGACCGCTGGTGAAATACAGGCCAGTGTTATACAGGGAGTCGCGCCAGTCCGGGCGGCGGCCAATATATTTAACCGCAATGGCACTGGCCATCGCAGGATCTTGCTTGGCACCTGCGCCCTTTTCCTGTGCCACACTTGCAAGCTGTTTTTGATAAGTGGTGACGGCTTCCAGCGCAGCTTCTTCCGCATCCGGCAAATCTTTTAAGGATTGCACCACAGCGTAGAGCAAGTAATCCTTGGTTTTTTCTTCCTGAGGTAAATCACTATAAGGCACACACAATGGATGCTGCTTTTTTTGAGCATCAAACGGGCTGCCTGTAGTCCAGCCATCCGCCAGCTTTTTCTCCAGCCATGAGGTATGCAGTTGCTCGGGTGTGCTATCCGGATTGGCCAGCAGCATATCGACCCGCGCTAGAGTGGGCTGTTTTTCCTGATCCGTTAAACTATCCCACGCTGGTTCTGTTACTGCACTTACAGAGAAGCTGTAAGCCCCTAAAATCCCATAGGCAACTGCTGCAATTAATCCGCGTTTCATTTGTTCTGTTCTCCAAATACTTAAAAAAATGGGCAGGCCGAGATAGCCCGCCTGCCCGAACGCACAAACCAAATTAGCGCGGCCCTTTCATCTCGCCCTGTACCACCACCTTGATGTCACTGGCTTTGGCATTTGTGGCACCAGCAATGGTCAGGATCAGGCGCGCAGGCTTAGGCAGGGTTACCAGCTTGCCGGTATTGGCACGCAAGCGCCCAGCGGCAGCCAGACTTCCACCTGAAATGAAATAGGCAGCATCCTGAGGAACCTTGGTATCATCCACGCCATCTTCATACTTAAAGCCCAGTGAACCGGTCACCGAGGCAGTCATTGCCGTGGTAATGAAAATACTGGCATCTTCCAGGCGCCAGCCTTCTTGCAGTAGACCCAAATCCACCACATCACCAACTGCTAATGCCGCAGTGGCATCACTTTCAAGTGGCTTGCCAGTGGCATCGGTTTTTAATGAATATGCCAGTGAGGACATATTGCCGTAGGGAGTCGCACCATATTGATGGGCGCGAAACTGGTTTTTAGTTACTGTAGCCATCTCATGGCCTCCTTAATTACAAATGAATGGAACGGGCCGGGGTTAGCAGCCCGAACGAACAATTAAGTTCCAGCCAGGTTATCAACCACGGTATCAACCACTGTCACGCCATAATCGGTGAATTCCTTGCCATTGCCGCCATCCACTTCAAAGCGGATTTTGGAAACACCGCGAATAGCACCGATCAGCAGCTCGGCTTTATCACCATGATCCAGCTCTTTTTCAGACCAGAAGAATGGAATGCCGGACTGACGTGCTGACGCGAAGGCTTCGGCCAGTGCCTGTCCACCCAGAATCACTGAGCGGTCAATGGCAAACTGAGTGCCAAAGCTTGCTGGAACCAGCACGGATGATTCAGCTTCGCTGCTGTATGAAGCGCAGTACTTCATGGTATTGCCAGCATAAAAGCGGATTGGGCGTGGCATCTTCATAATCAGGAAGCCATTCCACAGGCCTACGCTACCTAAGAATAATGGATGTCCTTTCGCCTGATTGGCACGTGCCAGTGCAGAGGCCTGCAAGGTACGGAAAGACGGATCGGCAGCAAACTTGTTGTACTGGGCTGGTGATACCATCCAGACCCGCAGCGGATCATCGTCAGCTGCCGCATCGCCTTCCAGCTTGATCACTGGTGGTGGCAATGCAATCTGGTCAAGCACGGAGCGCATGGAATCCACGGTGTCCATCTTGAACAGGTCAGTAGAGGTAATATCCACTTCACCCGCATTTTCCTTAAACAACTGGACACCTGTGCCATCGGCCAGATAGTGACGGTTCTTGGTTGGCGCCTTAACCGGGTTGACCATGATTTCTGAGAAATCAGCATCATTTTCGGTTGGCACGACCCATTCAATATTGTTCTGGAAGCCACGTGCACCGCACATATGCACCAGCATGGACTGGTCGCAATAGCGGTCCATCAGATTTTGCGCAACCGGGCGACCCAGACGGCGGAAATCCACGGGCGAACGCACGTCAGTCATGGCATTGCCGAGGTCAACCGGGAAACGCGCCTGATCTACACGCAGACGGTCTTCGGACAGGTTCATGCCAACGCCACGGCCTTCAGCATTGTGGCTGCCCATGATGGGTTTGGCGTTCACAGGGTTTAGCAGGTGAAACGTCACCTCATCGCCCATTTTCTTGCCCAGATCCTGACAGCGCACAATTGGCATGTGCTGGGTGGTTTGCTTGCGCAGGGTTGCTTCAGCGCCAGCTTCGCCTTTGGGCATCTTGCCGACCAGACGGTTCATGGTGCTGTTGCGTTGCATGTGAGTTGCAAACAGGCCAACTGCCTGTTGCGTCATATTGGTTTTATCCCCGTAAGAGGAATTGGTTTTGGTTGTCATGGTAAACCTCAAATCCTTATGGCGTTATTAGATGCGCCGATTCAAAAACTGCTCAATCTGTTCTGGACTCATGCCTTGCATGTGATCCAGTAGGGATTGAGAATCCATTGCGGCCATTGCTTCCTGCTGGGTTGCGGCAGCACCGGGGCGACCTGCCGGAAAGTCGGACAGGCTGGCAGGTGGCTGTGGGGCAGTATTTGCAATGGCCGCTTGTGCTTTGGCTTTAATATCACTATCAGCAACCTGAGTTTTTCCAGTGTCCTGCTTGAATCGGTCAAATAACTCAACGATCTGCTGAGCTGAACCGTTTTGCAGTACATCCACCGTTGCAGCTTGCACAAAGGACGGCTGGGATTTAATCCAGTTGTCCAGCTCACTAGATTCAGCAATTGAATCAGCATCGGGATGCTTTTCATAAATTGCCTGATAGTGTGCCTGCACTGCATCAAGGGCCTGCTTGTCCTGTATGGGCTTTAACGCACTGCTTAAATGCGCTTCCACCTGTGCCTTGACTTGCTGATCAATCAACTGCTGAATGCCTTTGGCCAGCGCTTCTTCGGAAAAATCACCAAAGATTTGTGGATCTACGCCGTTTGCAATCGCCGCTTCTGCTGCTGCCACCTGGTTATCCGTAACCGTTGGAGCAATACCTGCATCAGCACGTAACTGTGCCTGCGCTTGTAAGTCGGCCATTTGTTGTTGCATGGCTTCATACTGCTGCTTCCAGTGCTTTTCAGCATTTCGCGCTTCCGTCAATTTTTCAAAAGGAATGGTGTGTTTGCCATCCTTTGCCAAAATGACCGAGTTGTCTGGATCAGGCTCAGCTACTTGTTCTGCTGGCTTGGGTTGTGGCGTAACGTCTGGTTCAGGGGTAGCGTCCGGCGTGCTACCAGTTTCCGCAGTTGCGGTATCGCCGTCAGCCATATCTAATAATGCGGCTGCCTGTTCAGGTGTTAAATCGCCATCGTGCGACTGGATAAACTCGGATTGTTGATCTGTGATAGTCATGCTTACCTTGCTACATATCGCCGTAGCCGCCATAGGGTTTGCAATGCGGATTACTCCGCGCCATGTGCTGCTGAGTTTGTCAAGGATGTGCAAGGTGAGTCATGCCCTACAGGGGGTATAGGAATTTTGGGTACAAAAAAGCCCACCGAATGGCAGGCTTTTGAGAACAAGGCATGATCTTTTATTTGGTGTAGTAGGATTCTGCGCTTGCACTTGAAGCACCGACCAAGTCGCTACTGCCAACTACTGGCTCATCACCCTTTTGAAAAATTAACGGCACATTAGCTGGATGGGTCGTAACCATCACCTCATGATCAAGCGCTAGTGGAATGCCATTAATTTTTATAGGCGTGCCATAAGGCAATACCAGACGAACAGATGGATCGGGAGTCACTGTTGCAGCTTGATTAGTTTTCAATAGTTCTTCAGCGGCTTCAGTCTTGGCAGCCTGCCCTTTCTGGTATGGCATCCACTCACAATAAAATGAGGAACCAGTCAATTCTGGAGCAACCTCATCATCTTGCAGTAAACGAACACTGGTAACACCAAACTGCTTACCATTGTGATCCCATGCGGTCAAATTAACCAAGCGGTCATTATGAACATAGGCAATTTGCGCTGCTAATGGCTGACTGGGGTCAGAACAGGCAAGATGGTTTTTAATTGCATACCCTGCTGAAATCGTAAGTAGGACTACACGGCCAACGGTTGGTTTAATAACGGACATCACTCGCTCCAGATAAATGGAAGGTTTAAAGTGAAGCGAGTTTGTCGGGCAATTCAACTCTGGAGAAACCCTACAGGGGGAGCGATAGAATTAAGTGCAATCATTGCAGAAGCTTTTGCATTCATTTTGATTCTTGAATACCGCAAACTCATTATTGCAAGCTTTGCAAACTCGGATGCCACGTGGGTATACACCATCATCGTTAGGGGATAAAGCCAATGCATTATATGATAGGTCAAGATAATCGCAGACTTTGCGCTGCAATGGCTTTGATGGTGTTTTTTCACCCCTAACCCATGCATAAATTACTTTTTTATTGAAGCCCATTATTTCGGTAAACTTATACAGGCTCATGTTTCTGGACTTTAATGCCTGCTGCATATCCACTAAAAAACGGTCAATACCTCTGTATTGTATAAGACGCTCAGCAGCCTCACTGTATAGCTTGTTTGCTATCGCTCTGTGGCATACCGAGCAATAAGAGTATGCATTTTTATAGTATGCAACTTCACCTGATTTATGCTTATAGTCACTTGATACCACTCTAAAGTCGCTTAATGGCTTCTGTGTCTTGCATGAGGCACACGATTTCATTGCAACCAGACTGTCCACCATAGCTTTATACCTAAATTGATAAAAGCTGATAATTAGTCATTCGTCATTTATAGTAAAACCCTACAGGGGTAATAAAAAAGCAGCCCGAAGGCCGCCGATTATTTGCGTTCAATATCAGGAAACTTGACCTTGAGCGTATCAAAATTCAAGTAATGATTAGTGCCTTGATAAGCTATGGATTTGAAGTCACCAACTTTTGAGTGAATATAATCAACAATTTCAAGAACCAACTGGTGTAAAAGCTTGGCATTTTTCCGGCAGATAATTGTGTGACACTCATGAATAGTACCTCTGTACTCTGGATAACTAGCCTCCTTATAGTCATGCTCAATTCTTGAGGTAATAAATTTATTAAGGTTGATTGGATCTGGCTGTAATGGGGTGTTGGGGAAAAATCCAAATAGAGCAATCTCGTACTTATGCTCAAGTTCCGATACTGTAATTTCCCATTTAAAAATTTTGGTGTCATTTTCTGGAGCGACTGTTATGAGGATTGATTCTGGTGGCATGATTATTAGATTCCTGTTTAATTATTTATCAAATCATATGTTGCATCAATAATTCTACAGCCACCAGCAGTGCTTTCAAAGCCTTGCTGTATATACAATCATATGAATTTTAAATATTTTATTCAAAAGCAAACCGTAACTCATCCGGTATGGCCAGCAGAATACCTAACCTCACCAGCGTATAGTCATGGATGGAATTTAAATATTCTGTGAACTGCTTGGGCGTCATCCGGGTTGTTGATGTTTCCCGGATTACACCAGCTGCCACCGCCGCATATTGTTCTGAATGACTTTGCCTGAGTGCCTTGATGGCGTGGCACATCTCTGCATACTGCTGGTCATCTCGCTCATAAATGGCAATCAGAAATTTCTTTTTAAACTCAAAGTGCAAATCATCTTTATCATTGCCGGTTTCCTTTTCAATCTGGCCAAGCCACATCCAGTACAAGCGGTTCTGTGCCACACTGCGACTGTCCTGCTTGGTGGTCACATGCACATGCAACGGCTTATCATCATTAATAGCAGCCTGATAGTTTTGCAGCAAATGGCCAACAGCACTGGTTAAGTGCTGCTCTGACCTGACAATAAATGTTTTTTTAGAATACTTCGTGGCCATCGCCAACACTCAACATACGATTGGTCTTATCCAGCATTTCCACAAACCATGTCCTGCTCTGATCCACAGTCATGCCCTGATACTGGTCAAACCATTGGTGACAGGTAATACATAAGGGAATGGTGAACTCATCGCTGGCTTTTATACCTTTGCCCTTACCATGCTCCGCAAAATTACTATGGGCTGCCTGACTATCCGGATTGCCACAACGTACGCAAGGTAAAGTACGAATGGCCTGCAATCGCTTGGCTGATCTACAGATCTGCACTTTGCTTGCTTTCATATTGTGCTTGCAGGTCTAACCAGAACTGTGACGATGTATTAAGTGCTTTTGCCAGCCCATTAGCATCATCTGGCGTAATAGCAGTATTTCCAGCCAGTACATCAGAAAGACGCGCTATAGATAAGCCAGATTCTTTGGCAACAATCTCAATCGGCGTTTGATCAATATATTCCCGCAGCACTTCACCAACATGAGGTGGATTAAACATATAACCGTACTCTCATTTAAATATTATGGGCATCAAATAAATGCCAGACATAAATGCGCATTTGTTCCCGCTGGGTTTCAGTGAGATCCGTGCGCTGTTCAATAATGGCCATAGCCTTGTCATAGTCAGCATTGGTCAGGGCCAACCCGTCTTGGGTCAGCCCTTCCAGACATGCGCAACACTCAGGACGGCAGGCCATTATGTATTACTCAATACTGATATGAAGCAGGCCAAAGTTCCTGATCATAAAGTCGCTGTTTCAGCAAATAGCCTTCCAATACCCAGATTTTTTCGCGGGCATTGTCATAGGCAATCTTTTTGCCAATTTCTTCATTGAAGTTTTCAGGACTGGCACATGCCGATTCACCAGTAACGGTAAAGCCGTTTTCAAGAGTTAGTACGCAGAATGTGAGCAGATTCAAAGTGGCAGGTATTGGTAAAATTGCTGCGCCATTTAGTGACCCATTAACAAAAGCAGCATCTTCCATGGCTTTTGCGGTGCCTTGTGCCGCAGTGAAGTAGTGTTCACCAATAATCACGCGGTCAATATCAGCAGGCGTTAAACGTGGTGCATTTAAGCCTTTGGCTTGGATTTCCTGCTCGATCTGTTGTTCAGACTGGCTCATGTTTCACTCAATAAAAAAGGCAAGCGTTAGTGCTTACCTTAATTATTGAGAAGTGGTATTTATTAATCATGCCTTACAGGGGTAACTGCATTAGGCTGGTAAATTATCAGCGGCACTGGCTGTTTCAATCCCACTCATAGATGATACACCATCACTTGGCACTGGTGGAAAGGTAGGGCTGGTATTTTTATGCACATCAGTTAATGCGGGCTGGCCAGTAGGCACAGGTACATTCTGCGGCATTGGGAAACTCGGATCATCACCCATTGGGTTAGGCTTTTTATAGCCTGCACCTTTCATAATCTCATCAGCAATCGGTGCAATCATCGGCATCTGCGCAACCTGAGCACCGCCTTGCATGGCAGAGAACGCAGCCTGCACACCAATCTGTACTGCCTTGGCATCCAAACCTTTAATTTCGCTTTCCGCCACACGCTCTTTAAGCTCAAGCTCACGCAGTTTAAGATCATGGGCAGCCTTAACCATCGCTTCCTCAATGCCTTTTTGTACCGCTTCATTGAAGGCTTCTGGTGTCTGTTGTTGATCCACGGCACGAATTGCTTCAACCACTTCCTGTTTAAATGGAACGTCCATAAGTGATACAAGGAATGGCAGAACAGCAGCCTGGTATTGTGGCGGCATGGATTTAACCGCTTCGGACATGGCATTAAGCTGCTGGCCACGATAGCTGTTGGTGCTTGGTACATCTTCAAGGGCAACTTTCAGGCGTGTACGCTGCAGGTCATTGGATAGATATGGATAACCCTGCTCATCAACTTCCGGCTTATTGATCACTACGGTGCGTTCTGGCCGGATCGCATCACCAGTAATTACGATACTTTGTGTTTTATTGCCCATGTCTGCAATGATCATGGCCAGCAGTAATTCACCCACCAGGCTACGGCCAAAGCGGAAATTGTCCATGACGCTGGCCAGTGACTGATTCGACTGTTCAACCTGCGTTTGTTCCTGCAATCCTGAGCGTGCAGTGCCTTCCTTACCCATAAAGCCGCTGGTGACTGCGCTCACGCGCTGAATGGTACTGCGGTTGTCATTGAGCATCTGGTAATGCTGGTCGGTGAGGTTGTAGTCGCGCTTGACGTCAAAGCGTGCACCAGGCTCAGCCATCTTGCTGGCGTTCAGTACAATATCTGCATCAGGCCTTGCAACCTGACGACGCAACTGGGCGTCAGTCATATCAACTGCGCCCTTGGTGCGCTCAATCCGGGTCACACTCATGCCCCAGCGCAACTTACTGATACTGCTGTTCAAACTATCTTGCGCATATTTCATGCCGCGCACATAGCCATATGGCACGCCGGTATTATCCTCACGGAATCCCCAAAACGGCACATAGGGAAAATGCCGGTGCGTGTATGGGCTTGGACCATCAAACAGGCAATGACCGCCAAGCCAGTAAGCACGACGCACACGGGTCACAGTCGCCAGCTGTACTTCGGCCTTACCACTGGCAATGGCCAGATTATGCGCCACATTATCCTCATCATATTCAACCACACGGCCATCTGATGTTTTTAAGACGTGCACCTGAACCCACCGACGGTACCAGAGTTCAGATAAGCAGACTTCCTTGGTAGCCGGGTTGTACCAGTAATCTTCCTGCTGTGTCCATGCACGTGCTTCATTCCATGCGTTCTGCAAGCCAGTACTGACACCACCTTCATTGATGGTTTCATCACTCCACCATGAACCGCCATGCTTACCACAGTTATCAATCAGCTCAGCATGCTGTGGGAATACCAGCTTCACCCGATTTGGATGCAACCAGCGACGACGACGCAACCAGCGCGCATCAGATAAATCTGGCTCAATCGCTTTCATATCCCAGTGGATCTCGTTGCGATGCACAGCCATACAGCGGTATGGAAACTTAAACGGGTCAGAATCCTTTGATACTTCTACAAAGCCAACGCCACAACCAATCTGTGGCCTAAATGCTTTGCCACAGGCCATATCTGCTTTAGATTCACGCTCAGCCTGATTGAGCTTAAAGTTTAAAGCGTCTGCGACGTCCTGACCGTCGCTTCCATTGTTAGGGGTCACACGCCAGTCTGTCCGGGTTTTGGATTCATAACCCTGAATTGATAACAGTGCCGGACCAATCAGATCCTCAACCGCAGGCGGAATGCCCAATTCAGCCATGCGGCTCAGCAGTTCACCATTGAGCTGGTTACCATCGGCATAATCCATTTCCTTATCAGCCACACGGCGCCAGGCTGGCTGTTCTTCAATCTCACCAATGATTTCAGCATATTCATACTGGCTTAGCACATCATCTGACTGCGGCATTACGGGTGCAGTGCTTTCTTCGACGGTCTGCATGTTATTTTCTCCTAGGCATAGCGCCAGTCTGTGGCTTCTGCTTCCTCATAAGTGTCACGTGTTGAATTGGAATCTGGTATGCCTTCCACAAAAGTCATTGCCACAGCGTCACCTTTATCCGGGCTACGGCCTAACATTTCACGAATCTCATCTTTATCGCGCATTTGAATGGCAGCCACTTTGCCCATAGTGACCACCTTGTAACGGACAGCAGTAAGATCAGCCAGTAACTCGGAATCTGGTGGGAGCGCGATTGGTTCAGGTGCTGTAGGATCTAATGCCTCACGCAAACGCCAGTACATTTCAGCCCGTTTATTGCGCATGCGGATGTTTCCAGCCTTGGTTTGAACATGCGAAGCTTCACTACCAACCACAGCCAGCACATTGAGATTAAGGCCTACGAGGAAATCCAGTGCACTTGAACCAATCCCAATGCTATCGACACAAACACATGCACCATCACGAATGTAAGGCACAACAAATGCAGCAGCAGTAGGGCCATCTTTCGTGACTGCACCAGGTGCAGAAATCATTTCATCGAACCAGTTGTCATGGCGTCTGGCCAGTGATGACTTATCAATACCGCCACGCGCCGGATCAAAACCCAAAGCTGTCATAGGGCCTTTTACTTCACGTGGTTTCCAGCGTGCCTGGGCAGCTTTCACCCATTCTGTGGGAATAACCTGCCATGCCGGGTCTGCTGCACCAGCATTAAAATCACCACGTAGCATTTGTGAACGCAGTGGCTCAGGCAGGGCTTGCAAGGTAGCCTTATAGCCAGTGGAAAGTAAAAATAGGTTGTCATTGACTGAAGATGGAATAAATGTCCGGCTTTTTGGCTTCATCATGTCGTCGCCAACTTTCACCATGTCAGGCCCGGGGACTTCTTCGTCCTCGCCTTTCTCATTGGTGACATACCAACGCAATTCACCAGGCTTTGCCGGGTTTGGATGTTGTGGATCTAGCCATGCAGCCCAGAAACGCTTTACCCACTCACCTTCTGCAGTGGTGGGTGGATTGCCTGCACAAACGACACGCTGCCGTATATCGGGTTGATCGGTACGCAACCAGCCAATCAATGTTCTAAATTGCAATTCGGCAAAGTGGCATATCTCATCAAATAGCTTGGCGTCATGGGCGCGGCCTTGATATTTAATCCAGTCACCCGGCTCTTTTACGCTGCCCAATTCCATTACCCGGTTACCGGGCAAGCGCCAAACACCAGACTGACTGTTATAGCCTTTACGTGTACCAAGAATCGACGTCATGCGTTCTTCAATACCAACCAACTGCACTGCTTCACGCCGGAAAATAATAGAATGCTGTTGAGATGTTAAAGCCAGTCCCAGCAGTAAATCAGTCTTACCACCACCAGCAGCACCACCATAAAACACAATATCGGCCTGTGAGTCATAAGCCGTTTGTTGTGGGCCTTCTTGTGGTACCCATAATGGCGCATCACCAGCAAGTAATAGCTGGTCGAGTTCTTGGCGTGCCTTAGGATCAAAATGTTGAAGCAGTTCCATCAATGAAGCAGTCGTTAGCTCTATTTCATTAGCCATTACTGCCACCATTTCTTAACGCCAATAATGCTTGGTATGCATCCGGATTGGATTGAAGTAAGCGTGATAGGCGAACAGCCCTTTCAGCATCTGACATTTGCTTGCCAGTACCACCAGCAACTGAATCATTGATATTGGCAGAATCCATATTAAATGCCTGGCGCTCAAGGCCAATCAGAACCCGTAATGATTCGCCCAGATCCTTCATGGTTTTAGCGCGACCAGGTAGAGAAATAATCTTGCAGTACAAATCGTTTAATTTATCCTGCCCTTTGTCATCCTCATTGCGCATCAAGTCGCCAAGCTGCTCAAGCAAATCAGCGTTATCAAGGCCAGATTGCTGCTCAAGTTCAGCCATAAGATTCATGGCTATGTTTCTGGAACGTTGAATGTCTTTCCTGTGGTTAAGCTGGATAGTAGCAATAGCCTGAGCATTTGATTCAACAATCTCACGCTCTGAAACAGTGGTTCTTGTGCGAACCTCAGCGCGAACTTGATCCTTGCGAACCAGATCATCTGCTTTAGCTTGAATACGTGCTGATAAATCACGAGTCCATTCATCCTTTTTGGCTCGCTTCCGAATGGCGGTATCCGAAATACCATTTTCACTGGCAATCTGACGCAAGCTTTTAACGCCAGCGCGATAATCCAGCTCAATCTTTTTCCAGTCTGTGGTTTTGTCGTCTGCCATAGATACTACCTCTGTACAAGGTAATAATCAGGCAATAGGAATGGAGGTGTCGAACCTTACAGGGGTGTTCTTCCAATCCACACACTCATGCAAGTGCGACAAAAAAGCCCATCAGATCAAATCCGACGAACGGTAGTAAATAATTAAATATAGGTGTTGACGCTTACCGCAATTCGCGGTAATATAGCTACATAGACAGCGATAACGCAGTCGGCGCAAGCCCAGCGCATTACACGGGCGGAGAATCAAAATGAACGCAATTACTATCAATGACCTAACCTTTACCGACCAAGCTGAGCGCACCAACCGCGTATTTGCAGGCTGGTTTAACGATAGCTGGACTGAAGAAGTAGACGGTGAAGAATGTGAAATGTACTGGGATGAGTTTAGCGCCCTAGCAACCGACAAAGATGGCAATGAATACCGCGTAACCTGGTTATTTAAAAATTACAAAGATGGCCGCCTGGAAGACGACAACCTGGACTGGGACAACCCTGAATCAATCGAAGTCCTATAAACCAACAAGGCCCCAGCAATGGGGCTTATCTTTTGGAGCAACCTATGCAACAACAAAAACAAATTAGCGTGCCGGACAATCTGGATTTTGCTGATTTAGGCTTATGGCACGATCAGGACACCGGCCACGTGCAATTTAACTGGTCAGCAATCCATGAGCTGGCAGACCACAACCAGCTTGACCGCGCTATTTTTGCCAACCCCGACAATGTGGGCGCGTTAATCGCTACATGGTATCAAGCGCACCTGACCAATGGTGGTGACAAAGATATGGCCGCCGAGCGCATGTTTAATGCAGTCGCAGCTGAGTACAACCAGCCTGTGCAAATATGGGATAACGTGCCCGTTGAGCCACCCACACCCGAGCAAATAAAAGACTTGCGCAAACAAGTCGGCACTCAGGCTAAATGCGCCAAGTTAGCAGGCGTTAATATCTCAAACTGGCAGCGCTGGGAAAAGGGGGAGCAACGACCACACCCGACCACCTGGGGCATGTTTTTATTGTCCTGTGGTCAGCATCCGCGCTATGCACTAAAAAACATTTAAGTTGACGGTATTTATGGCAAGTAAATCTGACTGGCTGGCGATTGACTGGAGCCAGCCCAACGATGTAATAGCAGCAAAGATGGGCGTTAAGCTGCATACGATCTACACCTACCGCGCCAAGCTTGGCAAGACAGTTAAACCAAAGCCGCGCAAAGTGGATTGGTCACAGGCAGACTGGTCAAAAAACAATACTGAGCTGGCCCGTGATCTTGGACTGGCTTACGACACAGTAGCCAAAAAACGCTGGGAGCTTGGCGCACCAGCAGCAGCCAGCAAGGCAAAACGCAAGGACATCGGCACCAAAAAGCCGCAGTGTGCACCACACAGCAATGCAGGCCAGATTATGGCAACTGAGGCCGCTAAACTTAGTCCACTTGCTGGCAAGTTTGCGTCTAATGTGCAGGCAGTAGACTGGTGGCTTATCTCACCAGATGGCACCGAGTACAAGTTTAAAAATCTATATGAGTTTGTACGCCAAAACCCACATTTATTTGCCCCTGCTGACACCGTATTTAAGCGCACAGGCGGCAAGCGCGGTACGGGCGGAGAATACTGCAACGCTACAGCCGGGTTGCTTAATGTCAAGGCAGGCAAAGCAAAAGCATGGAAGCGATGGACATTAAAGCCATCAACAAGTAACTACAATCAGCCTGATTAATTCAGGCTTTTTACTGCAACAAAAAGCCCACTGTAGTGAGCCTTAAGAATTCAGTGCCGATTGTTTCATCAATCAGCGCCTCCCACTTTCCAACACAATCCTGCATGATTTATTAGGATTACAGATGTTCTGTAGCAGCCTCAGCGTTTTCAATCTGCTGGGATTTCTTAAAGTCGCCATTTAGCTTGGCCAGTGTACGTTGTACTTCCCGTAATTGCGCACCAAACTCACTCGACATCACTGCAGTATGATGGCCCAACTCAATATTGGCATATTGCAAACTATCAGCCATCATCAGGTTACCCAGTGTGCGTGCCTCACGTGGTGTGAGTGTCAGCACATAGTCATCACCGATTTCCAGCTTAACAATGCCACCTGGCAAAACAATCTTGCTGATGATACGGGCTGGCTTATGCACTGGTGCCGGCACAAATACACCGCGCTGCACCCGATGAATCTGTCCAGAATCCACCAGATACGCCAAACGATCATCAATAACTGTTAATTTCAACTGAGTAAGCTCAGCCAATGTTTCCCGTGTGACAATCTGTTCTTGTGCATGTAAATCCTCGATGGCTTCAAGCACAATTTCTACATGAGATTTTTTCATACTAACCACCCTATTTGCTGACTGCTCTGTTTGACATCCCGATTTGTTGTATTTCCCTGAATTTCTTAAACCTCCTGAATTTCGATGCCATGCACTGACATCATCAAATGCTTTTTCTGGCGATATGCGGCCAGCTTCCGCGTCATAGCACTCTTAACATCCTCAACGACCTGCAAGCCTGTTTTAACGTCCACATAGACAAAATCAGCGATGTATCGCAGGGCTGGCTTCTTGCGCTTTTCGTTCTCAAATTTCACCGCGGGCTGCAATTCAAAAGACACATGATGTTTTAGATCCGTGATCTGGCCAGACTGCATTTTGAGTTTTAAAGCCTGGTACCGGCTGGCCTCTTTCTGACTGTCGAACGTCTTACCATCCAGCTTCACCTTAGTATTTTTATACTTGGATGCCTTAGGCTTGGTATCCCGTGGTTTCTTGTAGTGCTTACCCAGTAGGACCATGGCCTGTGCTTCGCTCATCATTCGCATGATTAGATTCGCTCCATGCTGGATGACACACGGCGATAACTACCCCATACACAGTTAGCCCATAACGATTTTGGCAACACCCGATCAGCAGCACGATCACCAATCATTTTGACCAGCTCTACTTCATCCAGATTGGTGGTGATAATCGTTGGTTTATTCTCGCGGTAACGCTGATCAAACAATGCCGACCAAATATCAGACTTCAGAAGATCATTCACACCAAAATCATCAATCAGCAGCACAGGCACACTACCGAAATAATCAATCACTTCTGATTCAAATTTAGTGCGGGTCTTAGCATCCCAACTTGCACGGATCTGCGCTGAAAAATCCGCACTAAACACATAGCGGCAACGAATATTAAAATGCGCAATGTTGCGCAAAATCGCACAAGCCAAATGCGTTTTACCGGTACCAGTTGCACCAGCCAGAATCAGGTTTTTGCTACTACCTGTTTTGATTTCTTCGACATACTCACGCAACCGGGCAATTACAGGCTGCTGTCGGGCATCCGTGATTTTGTAGCCAGCAAGCCCTGAATTTTTAAATAACTCTGGCAAATTCATGGCAGCAAAAAATTCACGCTGTTGTTCCAGTTTTTCAGCCTCCTGCTGTTTTTTTGATGCAATGTCTGCACATACGGGACAACCAAACCATCTACCCATGTAACCAGTTTCAAGCTGCTGACCGTGTTCATGGCAATTGATTGGGCGGGTTTGCTTTTGGGTAAGCTCTGTTAAATCAATCATGGTGTTCATAGCAATCCATCCTCCGCAAATCCTGCTTGCCAGGCTTCTTCGTCAAAGTCCTGTATTGGCTGTGGGGTATCGTGACCTGGCCAGTTCTGATTTACTGCACCACTGGTTTTGGCCTGAATGGCTCTTGAGGGTTTACTACTAGGCTGTCGTGAGGGATGGTTTGTCATGATCCAGCTGCTAAACCTGCCCAGATACCAGTTTTCAGGGTAAGCAATTGAGTTTTTAGAATATTCATCCTTGAATCTGGCTAACTCTTTGAGCATCAGCGTTGCATCAATTTCTTTATGCCCCGAACTCTTTAATCGAACATTCACATCAGCCAGATTGGGTGCAAACGTATCGACAAGGATCTTTTCGCGTGTGTCCGCGCTTGCGCCTTGGGGGGGGTTATTATTATTAGATGAAGGTGAAGGTGACGGGCATCCGCCAAGCATGTCCTGAGCAATGCCCAAGCATTCATTCTGCATATGCTCAGGCATTGCATTAGCATTGCTAGAATGATGCTCATGCAATGCTTGTTGCTCTGCTAATTCCTTTGCTTTACGCTCATTTTCCCAGCGTACTTCAGCAGCTTTCTTGGCTTTATCTGACTTAGAAGCTTTATTATCGGTTGCCTGAGTTTTTAAATCGTCCAAATAAGTTGAGGTGATCATTCCGTCTGCAATAACAAACAGGCCTGCATTAACCAGCACCTGCTTTAACCCCTTTACCTTTGCAACTGATAGCCGCGTGATATTGGCAACGGTCTGGTTATCATCCGGAATACTGCCATTCCTCCAATAGTCCCACATCAATAGGTTGGCAGCCCCTACCTGCTCGGTGGTCAAGCGGGTAACTTTTGCGAGCATGTCACCAATATATAAAGGCATCCATATGCCTACATCGCTATTCATTTCGCCCTCGCATAATTGGTGTGTGACTGATAGTGGATCATGGCTACAAATCCTCCAGCGACACACGAATGCGCGGCTGATTGGCGGATGCATCAGCAACGGCATTAAATGCCGTATCTTCGGACTGCCGCTTAACCTTGCGCATCGGTTGCTTGTGTTTTTTGATCTTGGTTTTTGGTGATGCATCTGGGGCTTTGCAGCTCGCATAAGCTGTAGCACTTTCGCAGTCGGTATCAGGCAAGGTTGCATCGCATTCGGCAAGCCAGTAGCCCGTAATGCCATCCATAAACTCTTTTAAAAACATTTTGCGGTCTGGGGTGTAATCCAAAACCAGCTCATGCTTTATGCCGCCTTCACCAACCGCGACAACTGTGATTGTCGCTGACCAGCCGCGACGCTTGGCAGGCTTCTTTTTGCCATTGCGGTCATAAAACAGCTCTAAGCAATTACCGCCAAAGTTGTCTTTGAAAAATTCAAAACTATTGGCAATTTCGCCAGCCAAAACTTTGTCGGTAATGTCAATAATGTCCCATGTCATGTAGTAGGTTTTCATGACTTGCGCTCCTCATTCGGACAAATGCCACCCACCCACTCTTTAAGCAAGCTCGGCGCCCGTTGTGCATCTTTACCCGTGCTGTAGTGCTTGCAGCGCTGGCAGCAGACAAAAGGGATATTGTCGAACTTGGCGCTGTGGTGATGGCCTTGGCATCTATGCGTGTTTATGCTCATCCACCCAGCCCCCACAAAACCAAGCCATAGCAAAAAACGGCGGCAAAGAACATAAAGCGCCAAAAGTCACGTGAGCTTTTTAAGCGCTCATTTTCTTCAAGCAAAACCAAATCACTGTTTGAATAAGTAATTTTTGGCGGTTGACTATTTTTAATCATGATGTTTAAATCCTATTTCTTGATTTAAGTTCGTAATTCATTACGAACACCTAAAACCCGATTGTTTGCGCAATCGGGTTTTTTTATTGCTCATTCCCTGCCAATCCCTCGCCATCCCATACCTCGGTTGACAAGTCCCGCACCAAAGCTCCTATTCCCAAGCGCTCAAAAGACTTTGCCTGTAAATTTAAAACATGCCACTCACCCACGATTTCTTTTTCAAGCAAAAAGGCAAGGTACTGGGCAAGGTCCTTACCCTTGATGTTGGCTAAAACTTTTGCACGCTCATGAATTTCAGGGGACAAGCGAACATGTGTAGATTTCTTTTCAAGGCTCATAGTGGTGATTCCGGTATCTGGGCCAGTCCTTTGGGTGGTTGGTTAGTTGGTGGCTGGTTTTGTAATTGGCTGCTTTCCGGCTGCCAAATCACGAATTTGATATTCACGCGCTAAAGGGATTTGGGTTTCTGGCCATTGATAAACAGCGGATGGTTCAATACCGAGCTTTGCAGCCAGCTCCTTTCCATTGCAGCTAAGTAAGTCAAATGCTTCTTGCTTGGTCATAACTATAACTCAAAAATAAGATTTCTTATTAATTAAATCAAAGAAAACTTATTTTTGCAACATGTAAGATAACTTATATGGAAAATCAAACTGTGGGGCAGCGCATCCGTGCGCTAAGAAAAGAGAAAAAGCTAACTCAAGCCCAGTTAGCTAAAATTGCAGATGTAAGTGCTCCAGCCGTAACGGAATGGGAGAAGGATGGCTATTTACCAAAAGCTGCACCTTTAAAAGCAATAGCAGATCATTTTGGTGTTACGACTGATTATATTCTTTATGGTGGAATTCGCCCTAAATCACAACAACAATTTCAATCCGGACAATCGCCAGATCAGTGGAACAGCAAAGCTTTTTTGCCACCAACTGGCACCGAGCTTATTGATATGCCACCCGCATCTATGCCGGTAATCTCATGGGTGCAGGCTGGGGACTGGACACCAGTAATGGCCTCTGATTTATCCAACATCATCGAATGGCTGCCTTATGACCCTAGGGCCGGTAAAAACGGCTTTGGCTTGATCGTTAAAGGCGTGTCCATGGAGCCGATGTTTAAACCTGATGATCGGATATACGTTAATCCTACCTTCCAGATTGATGAGCTAAATACTGGGGATCTGGTGGTGATGGCCTGCGACGGTGACTGTGAGGCAACGTTTAAAGAACTGGTGGTGGAAAGTGGTCGTTATTACTTACGGGCGTTAAATCCGAACTGGCATGAAAAGATCATGCCAGTGGATCATAACTGCAGGCTGGTGGGTAAGGTCGTGGGGCGGTATACGATTTTTTGAAGAAGCGTAGTAAGAAATGATTAAAAAAATTCAATTGTTTGATATGGCGGGCGTTATTCCCCCTATAGCTCCAGGAGAGTCTGGATCTAGTCTCCAACGTTCTCCTTACGTTTGCACAATGCCAGCCTTTATAGATATTTTCGCGGCTACGCATGCACGCATCAATATCTTGAAGGGATTACTAAACTATAGGCAAGAGCTTTATAAAGCCGGTGTAATCGAAGGCTTTCAGTGGCTTAACGGAAGCTTCGTGACCGATATTGAAACCTTAGAGTCTAGGCCGCCTAACGACATTGATGCTGTCACATTCTTCGAATTGCCGCCCGGTGAGACTCAAAGAAGTTTCATGCCAAAAGCAGGCGATTTATTCTTACCTCATGAAGCCAAGAAGAAATATAGTGTAGATGGATATCAAATGGTATTGGGCCAAGGTTTGACAGCGTACTCTGTTAATACTATTTCCTACTGGTATAGCATGTGGTCTCATCGCAAAAGTGATAATATGTGGAAAGGGTTTTTTCATGTTCCACTGTCACCTGGTGACGATGCCGTAGCTTCAAAATTACTTACAGATATAGGAGGAGATGTAAATGAATGCTAATCAATACACCCGCCTATTTTCCGAAGTAGATGCTCTAAAAACGCTTTTAAGTCAGATACCTGAAGAAAACGTCATTGATCGGATTGGCCTGGAATACAGATTGGGAAAAGTTCAAGAAGAACTTAATGCAGTTAATCCCTATCACATCAACAAAAAGGCCAAATTAACTTTCCGAGGTAGCCCAGTACATGGAAGCGAAGCTATTTCTGCACGTTTTGCTGCCAAGGCCACCTATCTATTCTCTGAAGCTATCAGCACCCTATCTGCTAGTTTTGAAAATGTTCTGCACTCCATGGGGCCGATACCTGATAGTCAATTCAACCAGCTCATGATTACCAATACAGCTATAGGTTCTTTCGGTTTCGAATTCGAGCTTCCTAAGGCCGATGAGACAGACTTATGTCCTAACCCATCAATTGTTGAGAAAGCTATTGAGGAAGCGCAAAAGCTCTTTGAGGTAGCAGCTACGGGCACAGATGACCAGTTAAGCGATATCGTAGATGAAGTAAACCCTAGAGCTATAAAAAAAGTTCACGATTTTCTTGGTTTTCTTAATGACCAGGATTCTTGGTGTGGTCTTGAGTTTAATAATCATTTTTTTAGATTTTCTGATCGTCAACAACTGGAAAAGGCAGTCTTCCGCTTAAAGGACGATAATATCCATGAAGAACGAGTACCTTTCACTGGGAAATTTGAAGGCGTCTTACCCGTAAGTCGCACTTTTGAATTTCGAACTTCAATAGATAACGAGTTAATTAAAGGTAAAATTGACGGAGATATTTTAAATCCAGAAATAATTAATAAAGAATGGTTATTAAAGCCAGTCACTATTCAATTAACTATAACACGCGTGGGTAATAGTCGACCCAAATTTACCTTGATATCTTTAGAAGACATTTACGAAACGCCCATTGGTTAGTTGCGATCTCAAAGCCATCCCCAGCCCGCCCCGTGCGGGTTTTTTATTGCCTATACCCAGCCACGCGCTGGGTTTCTTTTTTTAATATAGCAGAAAAATAAGAAAACTTATAAATATTCTTGACAGTAAAAATAAGTTATCTTACATTAGTTCAACAAGCCAATATAAAGGCAAAAAGAAGCCCCCGCGTAGCAGCAACTACCGGAGGCCAGACCCCAACCAGCTGGAGTAAAAACATTATGTCAGCAATGCAAGAATTTGTCACCAAGAGCGAGCAAGCGCCCGCTGTGACACCAGTGCCTAGCCTCAATGAGCTGGACAAAATGACACCGCAGCTTGGCAACTCAACTCACCGTGAAAAATTTGCGGATTGGGCTTTAAGCTTTGTCGGTCTGCTGATGTTGGTTTTTATCATCGTCAGCTTTTTCCAATATCTGATTGCTTCGGCCAGTGGGGTGTGATGATGGAAAAGATCAAAGCATATTTGTCATTTTCACAAATGACCATTGGCAGTCTAGCGAAAGTCCTTGAAGGCAATGGCATTGATATTTCTGATATCAAAGTGCAATTTCAATCACCAGATAAAGATGAGCCAGAACCTCAAACTATCTCTCTGCAACAGATGGTTGACGTTACTGAGCGACTATCTGATGAGGCAGCTACTGAGGTTGATGCGTTAGAAAGCAGTAACGAGGGCGCGCATCTAGCAGACAAGTTTTTCGTTAATGGTGAAGAAGTTAGCGAGGCTGAATTTCTTCAGTGGGAGGATGAACACTGATGAACGCACCATTTTCTATCCGCGCAAGTTCCCTTAGTGAGCTATTTGACTGCCCGGCACGCTGGGAAACCAAAAACGTACTGGGCCGCCGTTTGCCCATTGGTGGTGCTGGCCGTATGGGCACTGCAATTCACGAAGCCACTACGCTGCATGACTATGCAGTAATGAATGAAACCACAGTTTCACTGGACGACTGTGACACCGTGCTGGTAGATGCCATCTGGAACCCGAATGAGGATGTGGACTGGACGGACACCGACCAGCAAACCGCAGAAACCACAGGCCGCGCCCTGATCCGCAAGTACATCAGCGATATTGCAGGCACTCAGCACTATATCGGTGTTGAGGTGAGGGCCGAGGCGCTAACGCTGGCTGATATTGGTATTACCTTAACTGGAACTATTGACCGCATTTATCAGCACGACAACGGGCAACTGGGTATTGGCGACATTAAGACAGGCAAAACAGCTTGCTCTGCTGATGGTACGGTTAAAACGGCTGGCCATGGCGTACAAATGGGTGTTTATACCTTGCTCGCCGAACATGCCTTAAATGAGCAATTGCTTGCCCCTGCCCGTATCTATGGCCTAACCACAGGCAAAACTGCCAAAGGACAACATGCAGGTGTGGGTGAAATTCCCGACCCGATGGACGCGCTCCTAGGCTCTGATGACCGTCATGGTCTACTGCATCACGCTGGCCAGATCCTCAAAAATGGCCTGTTCTACGGCAACCCAAAATCAACCCTGTGCAGTGCAAAGTTTTGCCCTGCGCATCAAACTTGCCCATTTCGCAAATAAGGAATAAGAAATCATGACCGCACAAGTAATGACAACCGAAGAAATCCGCGCCAATCGTGCTGTTGCTCCACGTAATACTCAAGTTGGTATGACCAACAGTGACAGCTTTGATCTGGCCCAGCGTGCCGGAAAACTGCTGGCTAGCTCTGGTCTGGTGCCAAAAGAATACCAGGGCAATGTTGCCAATTGCGTAGTCGCTTTAAACATGGCCTGCCGCATCGGCGCCGATCCGCTGATGGTGATGCAAAACCTTGTGATTGTGCATAATCGCCCTACCTGGTCCAGCCAGTTCTTAATTGCCACCTTTAACGCCTGCGGCCGCTTCTCTGCCCTGCGTTATGAATTTTTTGGTGAACAGGGTACCGACACTTGGGGCTGCCGTGCCTACGCTACTGAGATTGCAACGGGTGAGAAAATTACAGGCAGTGACATTACTATTGCATTAGCCAAGGCTGAAGGCTGGTATGGCAAAGGCGGTAGCAAGTGGAAAACTATGCCACAGCAAATGCTGATGTATCGCGCTGCAAGCTGGCTGGTGCGTGCCTATGCGCCTGAGTTGGCTATGGGCTTGCATACTGCCGAGGAAGTGCAGGACACACATCTGGTTGATGTGACACCACAGTCCGAGCAGCTTGTGGAAAAAGTAGAAAAAACTGTTGATAACATCCGCAACTCACGCCCAGCACGTACCGCAAAGCCTGAAACCGTTGTTGTGGAATCTGCTGCAGAACCAGCACCTGAAAAAACTAAGCCTGCCAAAACCGCCAAGGCCACACCAGAACCCAAGCCAGAGCCTGCTGGAATGTTTGACGATGAACCAGAACAGGCGCAAGCGGCGGGTGATCCTGAGCGCGTAGCAAAACTGCTGGAATCAATCGCCAGGGCAAATAGTGCGGCTGATGTCAGAATGATACAGCGTTACACGAATGGACTAAATGATAGTGACATTGAAACTATCGTGAGCGCACGGGAAAAGCGCACCAGCGAACTGATGAACGCTGCTGCACAACCTACCACTACTGAAAAACTATCGTTAAAGGCTCGTATGGAAGCTTGTAACGACTCTGATGTGCTGGGCGAACTATCTACTGAAATTGAGTTTTTAGACCCGGCCATCCAGCAGGCTATGTGGGATGTTTACGACAAGCGCCTGAATGAATTAAATGCTTAATAACCCGCCCTGCTACGGCGGGGCATCCTTTGCCAAAATAGGATGTGATTAGGAGGTAAATAATATGGGAGCGGTAGCGCTTAAATACCTGAGGTTGCCTGATGTCATTGAACGCTGTGGCATCAAGAAATCAAAAATTTATGATGATATGGAAACTGGCGATTTTCCAAAAAATTACCAGCTGGGTGGCCGTGCAGTAGGCTGGCTAGAATCCGATATTACTGCATGGCAGGAAAAGCAGATTAAAAATGCTGAACACCCAGAACCTGACATCAAGCAGAAATCAAATTGATTTCTGCTTTAATTCATCTAAATAATCTGCCCACCGCTGCAACATTTCTGTACGTTTGGCCAAGTGCTTGGTTCGGTTATATGCCCGGCCATGCACATCCTTTACCCGGTGCGCCAGCTGCTGCTCAATAATTTCAATCGGGTATTCCAAAACTTCTTCCAGTATTGTCCGGGCCATTGCACGGAATCCATGACCACACATTTCCTCACCAGACCAACCCATACGGCGCAATGCCAGATTTACTGTGTTCTCTGACATACACTTTTGAAAGGAAAAGGTGGACGGGAAAACATACTCACTTTGGCCAGTTAGTGTTTTGAGATCAGACAGCACTGCCACGGCCTGAGTGGACAAAGGTACAATGTGATCTACTGCGGTGGAATTTTGCGTTTTACGTGGTGTATAGGTCCACAGTTTCTTATCAAGGTCGATGTCACTCCATTTGGCTGACCGAAGCTCACCAGGGCGAACAAATGTTAATGGAGCGATTTTTAGGGCGGCCTGAGTGATCATGTGGCCTTTGTACTGGTCAATATCCTTCAGCAGCTCACCTACCCGTTCCGGCTCAATCACAGCAGCGTGATGCTTGGTTTTAGGTGTTTTCAGTGCACCACGTAGGTCTACCGTTGGATCTCGCTCACAACGGCCAGTGGCCACGGCATACCGGAATACCTGGGCGCACTTTGATTTAATTTTTGAAGCTTTTTCTAGCAGGCCCTTTTGTTCTTCAACCCGGCATACGCTTAGAACTTCTAAAGGCGTAATTTTGGCTATAGGCTTATCACCGATCAGCGCAAAAGCACATTCAAGAAGATATATACTTTTGGCACGGGTAGCATCTGCATAATTATCCTGCCGATCCAGCCACTCCAGGGCAATATGTTTAAATGTATTTTTGGCCAGCTCTGAATTACTATCAGCTTCAGTTTTTTTATAGTCCACCGGATCAATATTTTGCTCTAATAGCTTCAGGGCAATTTCGCGCTTTTCGCGTGCATCGGCTAAAGTGACATCTGGATAGCTGCCCCAGCCTAACGTGCTGCGTTTCTTGGTATAAGGTTTAGGATAGTTAAAGCGCCAGTATTTATTACCCTTGGTATCCACCAGCACAGATAAGCCCATGCCATCAGGTAGTTTATAGTCTTTATCCTTAGGCTTGGCTCGCCTGATTTCCGCGTCAGATAAGGGTTTAACGATCTTTGGCATTTTATGTAGCACCTTTTATTTAGCACCAAAATTTTGGTGAATAAAATGCTACAACAGGTACTACAAAAACCAATGGAAGCCAGCGGACTTCGACGGAAGATAACGGAAGATTAATTTTATGAACGCCTTTATTTTCAAGGCTTTTACGGACTTTGGCGGACTATTACGGAATATAAAATGGGGTGGCTAATGGGACTCGAACCCATGATAACAAAGACCAAAACCACATATGATTTAATGATTTAAGTAATGTGCATGTAGGCTATTGCCTTAATATGGGAATTTACTTGATATTGTTGATGCTTAAGCGGCCGGTGATAAATTTGTGCACCGGAATAAAGTGGCCAGATATGGTTTTTTATAAAATTGGCTGCATGGCCATAATCAGATAGAAAGTAAATAAGCAAAAAAATGCCTGAATAAATCAGGCATTTAATCCGCTGCGAGTAAGAACTAAAATTTTACGTGCTGATATAGCTATTGATCTGGCTTAGGTAGTCTGGTGCATCTTCAGCAATGAGTTTGCCATAGTGCTTATAGATCATGCTGGTATCGCTATGGCCAAGCTGGTCAGCAATCCATTCTGGCGGTACACGGCCACTGGTGAGCAGTTGGCTGGCAAATGTATGCCTGCCTTGGTTAATTCCCCGCATTCTTACTTTTGCCTTGCGTAAGTGCTTATTCCAGCGGTAGCGTAATTCGTGATATTCAAAATTGGTAGCCTGTTCAAAGTTGAGCCAGACAAACCGGATTCTTTCTGTTTTATAGGTCTGGTTGTCACGCTGCAGTATGCGGACAGTATGGCCTTTACGGTTGCCGGTCAATTGGTACTGTTTTTTTAAGGCTTCCAGTGCTGGCTGCAGCAACTTAATTTCACGGTTCCGGCGACGGTTTTTGGTGACACGAAAAATTCCTTTGACATATGACCGGCTGATCTGGATAGTACCTTTATCCAGGTCAATATCTTCCCAGGCAATGGGAATTTGTTCAGAGATCGATAGGCCTGTCCAGAATAAGCAAGGCAACAGGTTTTCAATATCCAGATCCGTCTGTGTATCCAGGATTGTATTAATTTCTGCCTTGGTAAACGGATCTGGCTCCGGTGTGTCCAGCTGCTGGATAGTGATGGTTTCAAAAGGGTTATAGGCAATTTTTTGTTCATTACGCCAGATACTATGAATTGATGCCAGGCGTGTAACAACCTCACGTACTGTTTTGGCATTAAGGGTCTGTTTTAATTCAAAAACCCATTTTTTAACACTATTGGTGTCAATATCTTTGGGGTGAATTTTACCCCAACGCGGTATAACGTGCGTGTGCAACTGGCTTTTATAGGCATCAAAGGTACTGGGTGAAACTTCCTTGATGATGGCTTCCTGCCAGATTTTTGCAAAATAGCTGATCTGGTTTTTCTGGATATGCTTGGAGTTGGGAAAATGCTTGGCCAGGCTGAATTGGCCAAGCTCAATTTCCAGTTTAATGAGTTCTGATAATTTCCGGGCCTTATCAATATTCTCTGGCGTGGCCGTCCAGTCCAGGGTTTCTTTAATTTGCTCGGAACCTTCGGGCTTCATCCAGATACGGATGCTATTACCACGAACTTCTAAACCTGCTGACATAATATTCCTGAATGTGTTTAATTTGCTTAATTTTAAAAAAACACGCCTCATCTTAGAGGCGCATAAAAGGTGTGTTTGGGTGTTTTACTAGGGATACCGGATTAGCCGGATATATCGATTGGTTGGCCGCCGTTCAATACATCCCTGATTCCAGTAGGGTAGAAGCAGGCTTGCTACTTCGTCCCTATTACATTGCAAACCCTGTTCAATTCGGGCATATAGCCGCTTAACGCTGATCCAGGGTGGTATGACTTTTTGCTTCAGTCGCTGTTGCTCGGACATTTCCAGTTCATACAGCATGGCTTTAGCGTATGCCTGAAGTTCAACTGTGCTAGCTTCAATCATGGTACACCTGTAGAATCGTTTTGCATTTGCGTCTCCAACGTGAATGTGACACAGGCAGAAGTGGCCGCTTCTGTCTGTGTGCCTGGTTTAACGGTCTTTCACTGGTAAGTAGTGAATCGGATCAATTTCAATATCTTTAAATGTGTCGTTATCCATGATGGCCAGATCTGCAAGGCAGCACTGGGACACATAAAAATGCTCAAATAGCTCTGAACCCTCGCCTGTTTCCATATTGATGCTCTGTGAATACACGTGCTTATAGAAATGGGCTTGCGTGCAATTGCCACACTGGGTGCAATAGAACAGCTGATTGCCTTCCAGTTTTGGAATAGTAAATAAGGCTTTTTCAGCCTTTAACTGAGTAAAGTAAGGACTATCATCCAAATTCATTTCAGTCATTTATCCCTCCTAAAAATGGGAATTAATCCCTGTTGGCCACTGGCTTTTCAAAAATCCAGCAGCGGGTTGATTTGCGAGTGATGCGACTTGACACCATCCGGTTAGTTTCAATAAAGCGGTAATGCTGGCTGTGCCGCAGGGCATCCTGTAATTCCTGCATTGGCGGCAGCTGGTAGTGCAGATCTGAAGCGACCTTGTACAACTGGGGAAAGTTGATGGCGATCAGGGTGGATTTGGAATGATGATTCACCACTGATTCTTCAGTAAGTGACTTATGCCCTTCGATTTGCTCGAAGGTGTCCCAGAAGTTTTGAACAATGACGGAATCGGACTTAAGCACCTTGTCACGGCTAATGGCCATATTCACCAGCTCGCCCCTAACCTGATCCTGGATCTCTGCAGGCACAGTGATAAGGTGCTGGCACATGGCATCAAACAGGGCCATCAGCTGGGCATGGTTATGCACTACCCGGCTAGACTGAATATTTAAGCTTTCCTGGTGCAGCTGGCTGTCATAATGGTTTAGCTGCAGGCTGTAGGTATGCAGCACTTCCTTTTCTTTTTGCAGACATTCCAGAATAAACTGGCTCACATCTTCCAGCTCGTATTTTGATAAGCGACGTGAAGCAACCAGGGTTTCCTTGGTTAGTTGATCCTTCTTAAACCCAACATGAACGATACGGCCCATCACCGCTTCAGATGCCAATACTTCAGCATTCTGGCTGATAATGACTGTGCCCATGAAGGGTGGCTCATAGGTTTCATTGCCGCCATTTTTTACGCCCTGTGCACCAAGCGAACCACCGTCATAGAGGGTTTTAATGGTGTCCCAGTTGAACTGGCGTGAAGCGTTCTCGCCCTGGCGATCAGATTCAATTAGTAACACTGGCAAATTGGATACTTGCCGAAAGGTACGTGTTAAACCGGCCTTACTGGTTTTGTTAGGATCCAGGCCTTCATAGTTGGCCCGGCCAAACAGTTTCCATAGGAACTGGATCAATGTGGTTTTACCCGTACCAGGTTCACCGACAATTTCAACGAATGGAAAAGACTTGTGCATATGGCGGATCTGCTGGGCATACAGGCTGCCAAAAAATGCAGTCAATGCCAGTAGGCCTTTTACCTGGAATGCGCCAATAAAGTCATTTACCCAGGCTTTTTTATAATCTGCCAGCTGGGTGTTAATACTTAACTGGAATGGTGCACGGCTTTTTAAATTGATCTTGCGCGGTAATTCAAAATATTGCTCATTATTGATTTTGAACTGTTTTCCATTCTGGTATGCAATATCACCCAGCACATAGGTTTTTAGCTCATTGTGATAGCCCACATAATTAATGAGCTGAACGCGCTTAATATCGGTAATCCAGTGTTCCAGCAATTTATCCAGCTGGCCACCTGACCCGGTGTACACCACGCCAGGAGCGATGGCCAACAGGCGTTTTTTAAACTCTGATGCGGCCGCCAGCTGGGAACCGGTAAAGGTGTTTTGTACAGCTGGTGCATTACGTGGAAAATCAATATTAAAGAAATACCATGCTTCGTCGGTTTCGTCGCTGTACTGGTAATACAGGGCTGTAGGCTTACAGTTGACAATCTTGGTCACGGTATTGCTATTTTTTAACGCATTGTCGCGCGCTTCCAGCTCTGCTTCTTCCTTCTCGGCTTCCAGCCAGTCTTCATTGTCCAGATCTGCCAGTTTTAAAGCATCGTTGTACTTATCCATGTCCAGCTTGAACCAGTAAAGCTGGTTCATAAAATCAAAGGGAAAACTGTTATTGCCATGCCGTTTATAGATCAGCAGGGCTTTTTCAACCGGCTTTTGGGCAGTGAGTAAATCACCGTAATAACGGTAGTTTTCCAGATCGTGGAAGCCAAGTTTTCCGGCTTTGTATAGATCATTCCAATCTGTTTTAGTCCGGCCAGCTGGGGGCTGGGCTGCCACGCAGGTAAAACCAGCTTCAGTGGCCTTCCTGATGTTTTTTTCAATACCGGCTTTGCCAGATGGATCTGCGTCAAATGCCCATACCAGTGTCGGTAGGGTCTTATTGGCTGCCCGGCATTTGGTGACAATCTGTTCCAGGAAAATAGAGGGATAATTATTACTGGATAGTGCAGAAAAGCTGGTAATGCCGGACAGCCATAGGGCGATGGTGTCAAAAATCCCTTCGGTGATCCAGATTTCCTTGCTGTCTAAATAATTGGTGTTGGGTGTTAGCCAGGCGTGGCCACTAGATGACCACTGCCATTTGAATGTGGTTTTCTGCAGTACACCTTTATCGTCCAGAATGCGCTGCCACCAGCCTTCATTGCCAGCTTCATCTGTAATCGGAAAGCGGATAGTGACTGAACCGACGTTTAGTTCAGAGTTTTTATAGTATTCCTGGGTATATAAGCCTTTTAGCTTATCAAGGGGAAATCCCCTACCTTCGCACAGGTAAGCATCAACCGTTGCGGTCGGATTTTCCTGAGATGGCTTAAAGCGTTTTTCCCAATTCTCAAACAGATCGGGATATAAATCACGTAGGTAAAACTGTTCACCACAATGGTTAGTCCGTGGGCAGAACAGCACCCACGGCGCCTGGGCATGGGTCCATAATTCTTTTTTATGACAGCTGGGGCAAATGCCACCACGTAAATGAGTGGCACTTTTCCTTTTAAACTGGAAGTCACGATCCAGCCGCACGAGTGCATCATTTAATGTTTCTGAGTACATAAACCACTTCAATTAAAAAGTTACAACGAATGCCGGGGGTTGGTTTGAATTTCACGTCCTGCCAGCTGCAGCAGTTTTTCCTGCAGCCGCTGCCTGAGCAAAAATTCAATGGTTTGTTCCACACTGGCAAGTCCCAAAAACAGTTGTACTTCCTGTACAACCTCTAATTCCTGATCGCTTAGTTCTATTGGTTTTGCTGGCATACTTCGTCGCTCCGCGAAAGGTGAGCAGTTGCGCCTTTGTTTAAAAAATTATCAAGGCTAAAGTCCGGCTCGATGTCATCAGCCAGCAGGATAGCCAACGCCTGCTTAAGCAGCATTTGGCGCATGATGACACCAGCCTGGATGCCAGTAATGTTGGCTGCGCTTTCAAATATCTGTGCTTCATCATCGGTCAGATTGATATTGAAGCGGTTGTCACGCTTTTGTTTTCTGATACGCAATGACATGACCCGCTCCTAGTTCTGACTTTGGTTATTTTGGCTGGCGAGTTTGCCAGCATAGTAAAACTTGGCCAGAACGCTGGAACGGCTGGAATCTGTCTGGGCTGCAATTTCGTCCAGGAATTTAAGTTCTTCTGTTGGCAGATACAGGGCGCAACGCTCACGGCCGCCGGGGGTTTTGCGGGCGCGTGTTGATTTAGGTGATTTTGATGTGCTCATGGGGTAAACTCGGCTATAGTGATATGCTATAGCCCACTATAGCACAAATATTTGGCCTTTCAATGGGAATAGGTGAAATTTATGTCTTTAGGTATGCCTGAAACGGATATGACTTTAGAAATATCTGATCGGTTTCGGCAGGAACTGGAACAAAAACAATTCAAGGCTAAAAGTTTGTCGCGTGATATTGGCGCGCACGAAAATACGCTAGGCAATTATGTCCGGGGCAAGGTGCCGGATCAGTGGGTATATTTAGCCAGGCTGCATGAAAAAGGCATTGATATTCGTTATGTGCTGCTGGGCATTGACCCTGATTTTGCAGGCCTGACCAGTGAAGAAAGCCTGTTATTAAAAGCCTATCGGCAGATTAGTCCTGAAGGACAGGAAGCGTTACTGGGTTTGGCCAAGGCTTATGCAAAAGATATAGAGCCGCGTATGGTGCAAACTATGACTATGGATTCATCATTTATGCAGGATATGGATAACGGTGAATTGTTTAATGGTGAATAACAATAAAGGTAACTTTATATCTGATCGATAGGTTTGAATAATTTGTGGAGTTAAAAGAGCTGGCTTATGTCAGCTTTTTTTATTTTCCCAAAAACAAAACCCCAAAGACGGCGAATCTTTGAGGTTTCTTGTTTACACCTATGGACGTAGGAGCAAACCTTGAGAAATCATACCTCAAATTCACAATTAAGGGTAGACGGCAAAATGACCCCACAAGGTGCAAATCGTGTTGGTTTATTACAAGCAATTGCTCTAATTATTTTTGCATTGGCAGGATTGGTTAGTTCAATTGGTCTTTTAATCTGGGTTATCAAATAAAAAAACCAGCAACTGAAAATCAGTTGCTGGTAAGAATATTACTTAAGTTCAACTATCCAGTGTGCGCTGAACCTTTTCTAATTTTTGCTCGATGTCCAGCAGCTTGTACACCAGGTCATTTAAGTTATAAGTGACCTGTGGGTTACTGGTTGCGCTCTCTAACGAGCTACGCCAGATGCGGATGTTACCCAGTGCCATATCCAATAAAACGTCCGTGTCTTGTGCTTGCGCACGCTCTTGATCGATTTGCATAGTTCTCCTGTTGTCAGTTGATATTGTTTGGTTTTTGGCAGCACTGTCTGCAATTCGGTTTAGCTGAAAGCGCCAGCCTGCCACAGCTTCATTATGCCATATTGAGCTTTTTATAATGCCTGTGGCATGAAAAACCGGATATTTTGCGTCAAATAGTGACGCGGTAATTTGATCCACTGGCGGCAATGGTTTTTGCCCTGCCTGCTGTAATAAGGCCCTAACCTGTTCATAGGAAATTACCAAAAAACCATGCTGGTTCGTGTGGTTAATTTGGTGGCCATGCTGCACCAGGTAATCTATAGCAGCAAACAGTTGTTTAAGCACTTTGCGGCTTTTCTTGCGGGTAGCCATGACACGATCGGCAATGGGGATATACTGGATTATATCGTTCATGGCGCGACTACCTTATGTTGACCGCTAACATCCAGCAACGGTGTGGTGCTTCTGAATATCCAGCAACGGCAGGATTTACGCTCTAAGCGACTGGCCACCACGATATTACGCTCCAGATACTGTGGATATGGTGGTTTGCTATGCGGCAAAAGCTGGAGCAAGTCCTGATGCTTGCCTGTCTGTGGCAGGGTGTCTGTTACCTGTGTGATATTGAGGGCAATCTGATCGGCGCGGTTGGAGTGATTCAGGTGATGAATGCCATAGGCCATGACCGCTGTCCAGAAGGTTTCAAGCTGCTGGTTATGGGTTAAACCCGCAAACCCGGCTTCCGACAGTACCAGACAGCTTAATGGCAGGATTTCCTTTTGCAGTTTGCCCCGGCCAAACCATATGACGGTTGCCAGCTGCCCATCAATGTGCTGTACGGTAAAATCCGGGCTACCGGAACGCAGTTGAACCAGTGAACCCACCTGAATAAATGGCGTAACGGTTAGCTGCTGTTGCAGCCGTTCTGCCATTTGGTTGAATACCTTGATATAGGCTTCCTTGATCTGGGCGGCCTTGGCACCGGTAAAGCCCATGACCAGAAATATAAAACCATCCTTGGTCATTTCGTACATGGGGCGCTTTTCGCCTTTGCCGTCTACATAATCAACGCGCTCAAAATTGAGCTGGTTAAATTCTGATGAACAATTCAGGCTTTCAATATCACGAATGACATTTTTATGCAGCTTACCAAATGCTTCAGCCACTTTAAGGCTATCGGTTTTGATTTCCTGCTTATCAATAAATACAGCTTGGTTTAGTTCAATAGGAGTATTCATTTGGCACCTGCCTTGATTTTTGCAATCAGTTTGACAAGGCGGTTTTGCGGCTGGGCAAAATTTGGAGAGGTGAGGCGGTTATAGCAGAGAGTATCGAAATTTGGGCGTGCTTGAGCCTGACGGTTATTCATGGCATTTCCTTTGTATCAAGTTTAGAACCTGACACCTTCGCTTCCTACGGCAAGGGTGGCAGACTGAACAGGGGTAGGAATACCGCTACAAAGGACGCGGCCAGTCTTACGACTGCCCTATCCAGCCTGCCATAACAAGGCAACGCCAGATTTTACGCAAAAAAATAGCCGCATGAGCGACTTTTTGTGCGCCTTTGTATAAAAAACAGGTTCCTACGCCTGGCACTGTGCTTTTCAGTGCAAATATATCTTGTGTCATAGTGTGCCGTTATGTCAAGATTTGAATAAGGTATTTTTTATATATTCCAATAAATGAAATATTTCCTTTTAATTTTTAGTTTGTTAATTAATGCTATTAGCTATGCAATGGAAGCATCTGATGTACTTGTGAATATGAAGTTAGATACTGAAAGTCACGGTTCAATTCATATTTTTACTGCTGACTATGATCCTTATAACTTATTTGGTCGTCCTAATCAGTACATATCAAAAGTCGTTTGGCAAGATGCCAGAATTGATTTAAAAGATTATTCAGATCCAAAAACGCTATATGATCCAACCGCTTTAAAAGGTGGAACTATTGAAGGATTCAGAAATAAACCTGACTTAGAGGCACGGTTTAATTCACTCAACAATAATCTACTCCTTTTAGGCAAGCCAAGCTTTTATCTTTATAAGCAGGGCTTGTTTCTAATGGTTTTGGATAAAGATTTAACGGCAAAGCAAGCTGACCAGTATAAACGAGAATTTGAGCGTGTAGTCCCTAATGATAGCCAAGAAATATTAAACGCTGTAGATAATCCTTTCTCCGATAAGGAAGATAAATTCCCTACTTCAAGTTACAAAGAAGCCTCTATGGTTTCAAATGCGATAGCTAAACATTCGTCTACACTTTCTGCAAAATCTACTTCGGGTAAAACTCTGGTGCCAAAAACATCAGAAATTAAGTGTAGGTCTTATCCTAGAACTTGCGGTGCAATGACCAGTTGCCAACAGGCAAGGCAGGCATTGAAATGTGGGAATGATCGATTAGATCGGGATGGTGATGGAATACCGTGTGAGAGTATTTGCGGGGACTGATAAATCCTGCTTGTGTCATAGTGTGCTGCTATGTCAATATCTGAATAAGATATTTCAAGAAACACTCCAAAATGACTCAACTTCCTATAGATCCCCTCACCACTTTAAGACAAGAAATTTCCGAATTAGTTGATATCGCTAATGAACGTGAAATGAGCTTTGCAGAAGTACAGTATGTATATCGTTCAATGAATCGCGGCTGGTCAGCAAGAAACTGGGATGGCCTTAAAGCAAAGTTAAACGGTATATACGATATAAGTAAAGTACAAGAATTAAAAGATAAAATTGAAGCTTTAGTGACTTCGCATATTTTATTCGATGATAAATTAATAACAATTTATAAAGATGTTTCTAATATCAATGATATTAATTTATCACTTCAATCATATTTTACTGCTAATCTTAATAATACTATCGATATTGATAAAACTTATCAGCCATCTAAAATTATCAATTTGGATGATAATAATATCGTAATGTATCAATTTGCTCAAGTAAGAGAATTACGCATACGAGAAACATTAAATTTAGATGATTTAAAAGAAGATATCACAACTGATTATCAAGAACTTTATGGAATAAAAAAGGTTAATTTAACTTGTTATGATAGTGTAATTATTGATTTAACTAAAAATATGCTTATCTTTATGATTGATTTGGCCGTCGTAATTCGTCGCAATGAGTTAAATTTAATCCAGAATAACTTCAATCAGTTCATTAAGAAAACTTTGGGTAGTGGTATAATTACTCAATACGATTTCTTCTCTCAACCTTTAGATTTATTTCCCTGCATACAGAAGTTTTATGACGAGCAAGTTGCTTTAAATAAAATCCAGCCTGATTCTTGTACTAGTGGAGTGACTGAATTTAACTTTACAACGCCAGATGGTACTGCACACCATGAAAAGCTAAGAGGTGAAGCAAAAGATTTATGTCGAACCACTTATCATGATGCTGGTGTTAGAGGATTACGCCTTAAAACCGTTAAAGGCATTGAACTAGACGCAAACATTACACTCTATAAAATTAGTAAAAGATTTTATGGAGATAATCATATAGAAATTTCTCTGCAAAGTTCTTATGTTGCAATTAATAGTAGGAATGGAGCGCATCTATATGAAGCTTATCTTTATGGTACGCGCTCTTATGATGATTTAAATTTTTCACTTCAGAGATTACTAACCTAATGGTGAAATCAATTGGCTCATAAATATATTGAGGCACTTTTAGATAATATCAAAACACAATTGAGCGATATCAACCCTGATATGGCTCATATTTGTGTAGATATTACTATTTATATTTCTAAAGTTCCTGAATCAAAGAGTCATTTAACTTTTCAAGATTTATATCAAACCGTAAGTAATCGTGAGAGTGTTGATGAAGATGATTTCTATGAAGCAGTTTTTTTCTTAATACGGCGTTTACAGATTTTAGAACAAAAGCATGAGGCTTTAAATCCTAAATTAGGACGCTATGAGCGTGTACCTGATGAACAGGAAATTATTGAAGCTATTAGTGAAAGAGATTTTTTTAATCCCTTTACTGGCCAGTCACTTACATTAGAAGAATTTTCCGAGCAAGTACTTCCCTATTTTAGTCCTTCTACATCATTTATAAGAGCTGTAAATGCTTAGTAATCCTAATTATAATAATCCTAAATTATTAAGATTAATGAGTCGTTTACATCCTACGTCTTATGATATGTTTATTGAAACCCTGTATGAGGACATTGAAGACATTTTAAAAAGGCTTGCTAAAGATCGTGCTGCTCATTTGCGAAAATATCAAGCTACTTTTGATGCAAGCAAATCAGTTGATAAGAATAAAAATGATTTATTTAAAATATTTGAAGATGATATCAACATGCAGATTGTCAGATCATTAGAAAGTAAGGAGTATGAAGCCTCGCATGATAAATTCAGCAATGGTCATGTCGATATATATGTAGAGTTAGAAGGCTATCCTTATATCTGGTTTGGTGAATCTAAAATTTGGGGTGGTGCCAGTGATATTGATGGTGGGTTTAAACAATTAAATAATGCTTACTCTACAGGGGATGATGATGAATGCTGTGGTGGTATCATTATTTATGTCGTAGATACTCAGCTTGCAACAAATGATATTTTAAGCAGTTGGGCAGAAATGCTTTTAGAAATTAAGACACCAAAAGTTTCTAATTCAATTGATGACTTATCAGTGTCGTGTGCAATATGTGATGTTACTGATTGGGCTAGAAAAAAGTATTCTGATCAAAAAAGTTTGAGAAGAAATCGTTTTAATAGCTCCCATAAACATCCCAGTTCAGGACTTCCTTATCATATGAGGCATTTTACCTTAGATCTAAGACATGAGCGGCGTGATTAACTATACAAGTAAGTGTTTTAGTCTTTAATCAGAATTCCATTTTCAGGAGCAAATTTCTCCCAAAAATTAATGAGTCTTTTTTCTTTTGTCGCAAATGCACCTTCGAGTATACCCTCTACTAAATAAAGTAAATCTATTAAATCATGATTGATTTTCATTATTGTTTTTTTACTTTCTAAAATTGTATCTATATTTTCATATCGATTTAAGATATCCATTCGCAGATGATGGTTCAGTTGATGAAATCTATACATATACCAATTTTCATCAATTCTTTCGGGTATATTTTTAAAAGGAATTTTTTTTCCTTCTTTAATACTATCTATCAATACTCTATTCCAATCTGGTATCTCTTGGATCTTTGCAAAGAAATCAGGTCTATTTTCTTTAAGATCGAAACCGGCTTTTAGCTCATTTTCAATAAACTGGGTAGTAAGATCCTGATAAAAATCCATCTCTTCCTCTATGGCTTTTTGTTGCTTAGAGGTTAGCTTAAACTCTTTATTGATAAAAGATTTATGATTGGATTTATCTGTAAGTTGGATAAGTTTAGAAGGTTTAATTACAGGTTTTAAAAATTCTGCTTCAAAATCAATTAATTTTTTAGGTGAAGGTAAAATCTCATAAGAATTTTCATCTGTAAATTTGGCTAAAAGCTGCGCTCTATACTTTTCATCTTTAATAATTTCATATACAGCAGCTAAAGGTAGTAAAAATATAAATTTTTCCTCTAATTCTTCAACCTTTGCTTTACTAACACTTCTTAAATAACTTTTATCAAGTACAAGATATCTTTTAGACATTCGATATTATCTTTTTAATTTAAAGAATTATTTTAACAGCTAATTGCCCCTAAAATTTAGTAACTAATAGTTGGTCTACAGTAAATTCAAGTATAGTTGGCCAATTCATCATTCGCGGCCTTCCGCTGGGCCGTGATCTCATCATGGGTTTTAAGCTGGATGCCAGGACGTGGACAGGCGCTTGGTGAAATCTGGTGGGTGATTTCCAGATTACCGCCACAGGTAAACCCACATAAATAATTACTGCACTGAAACCAAAGCTGGCGCAAGAGTGGATGCGCTTCCCGGCTTGAACGAATCGTCATTGATTCTTTGCAGTGTGGACATTGGAATTTGCTACGTTGAGCCATAATTTTCTGTAAACTTCCATTGATTATTTTATGTCCATCATAGCAAATTCGGTTAAATATTTGTGCTTTAAGTAACTATTTTTTAGCTTTTTTTAACGCCAGTAGCCGTTGATATTCTCGGTTAACGGCTGTTACAGCAGTACGCTGGGTTTTATACAGTTTTGGCAATGTATAAGGCCGGCTCTGATCTCCCCGTTTGACGGTCAGTTTGTCTTTGCCGCTTTCATAATTAGCATTAATGCCTGTATAGCTGGTAGACAACTGGATTTTGCTGCTAGAGGTCGATTTTGTGGTTTTGGTGGGCTTAATTCCCCTAATTTCATCCCATTCACGCTGGGCACCACGCAAGGCAGTTTCGCGGGTCTTATAGGGATAGGTGAGCTTTTTAGGTGTGGCTGGATTGCCTATTGTCACTGTTTTTAAGATTCCCCTTTCTTCGTAACTTGCAATAACGCCTGTATATTTAATTTCTGATTCATCAATACCCTTGATGATATTGTATTCCCGTTCGGCGGCATGGGTAGCCGTTAAGGCATTGATAAAAAGGCGAGCGAGTCGTTTTGGTTTGGTCTGATCGCCTTTGGTGACTTTGCCAGTTTGCCCCTTACCAATTTTATAAAATGCAACAACGCCAGTGAACTCCTGTTCGTCTGCATCATCAATGATTTGGCTGATGACGTCAGAATCTGGCAAGTTGATTTCTAACTCAAGCGCGGTGGTATAGCCATTGTCGGCATCCAGTGTGTGAACGATGCGGGTACCCAGCCAGATAATGTCGTCAATTTCCGGCTTTAATCCAAAAAATTGCATGGGTATTTCAGGAAATAGCTGAGGCATGCCTTTGGCCAAGTTGTAGCTGAAGCTCATGGCGCGACTTTGAATACGGTTAAATTCAGCCTGTGCTTTGTGCGTGGCACTGTTTTTATCGCGCTCGATGTGACGTAGTTCTTTGGTGTTTTCATTGGACTGTCCTACCGTGACTTTCTGCTTTTCTGCTTTGTCATTGTCGTAGTAATAACAGGTCACCCCAGTAACATCATCGTTGCCGCTGGAATCAGAATAACGGTGGCTGTCGCCCATGTTGCGATAGATTGGCTGGATGGCAAATTCAAAACCGGTCAGGCTTTTTCCGTCACCTTTAGGCATAAATAGCATGCTGCCATTTTTAACCGTAACAATGGCGTCATATTCATCGGCAATGCGGGTAATGAGGTTGGCATCAGATTCATTTTGATCGATGTGTGCCAGTTCAATATCAGCCAGCTCGTCACTGATCTGGGGAATTAGTCCCTGTTCTTCAGCAATGATGGTGACGATATCGGCTATGGTTTTGCCGTCAAAACTACGCTCACGTTTTTGTTTAAAGATGGCTTTTAGGTCGGCTGATGAGCCGCGCAAGGTGAGGACATCAGGTGCGCCGCTATGCTCGCGTTCGTCAATGGTGTAGTTGCCTTTATAGACCAGTCCGGTGTCACTCCATCCAATCGATACTTCAATTTCTGCCCCTTTGGGCGGCAGTTCAAGCTGACCGTCATGATCGGACAGCTCAACTTCTATGGTATCGGATTCCAGACCACGATTATCAGTAATGGTCATGCGCATTAAGCGTGGTGCTAGCATTGCGCCAATATCCTTGCCATTCACCACCAGTTTATAAATAGCAGTAGGATAGCTACTATCCAATTTGTTTTTTATACCAGATACAACTGATATGGCAGATGAGATAATGCTCATTTTAAAAACTTCTCGGCAATGGAACCCACTGTGCCCAGAACGCCTGTGGCGCCTAGTGAGCCTAGAACATTGTTAATGAGTGCACCAGTAGCCTGAGTTTTCTTTAATGTCAGGGTAAACTCAATTTTCTGGGCTTTCCCATCCTTGAAAAAATAGGTTTGGGTTTCAGACAGGCTTTCAATGATCCATAAACCATAAATAGCTCCAGTGCCACCAATAAGTGGCCATGCTTTACCCGTATCTGCCATAACCCGTAATGCAGTGAGTGACAAGGCAGAACCTTTAAAGCCTGGCATGATGCTACCATCCAGTGTGATAGTGTCTTCCCCACGCCCTACAAACTGGTACGCCGGTGCATCGCCTACCCGCGAATTACTGGCATGCCGCCAGGTGTTAGTGCGCTGCAGCTGCTGGTAGGTGGCAGTCGGCAACATAAATACAAACATGCCTAGAATCATCATCATAGCTACTGGCTCCTAGCGATTGTCATTATAGCTGGCACGTGCACGCGCCTGCTTTTGCTGGTCACGCCGATCCATTTCGGTTCTGACCTGCTGTGCGATCTGCTGTGGTGACATGCCAGGTGTTGGGTGAATATTCATATGAATGGTGTCGCCCTGAACATGTACCGGTGCAGCAGCTGGGCGTGTCTGCAGCTGGACTGGCTTAATCTTGCTGACCATGGGTGGTGTGACGATAGGTATTTTTGCCAGGGCTGGGTTGGCTGGTGCACCAGAATAAGCTGGTGTACTAAAACTGAAGGAAGACATGGACGCCTTGATATTGGCCCATACCCCTTTTAATTTTTCAAAACCAGAAGTTAGCCCATTAATTAAGCCATTAATGATCAGGCTGCCAAAATCAGTAAACTTGGCAGGCAGATCAATACCAAACCAGCTTAATACCTTGGCAAAGGCAGAATAAAACAGGCCTAGCGGCGACCAATTGGTGATGAGCTTACTCATGCCACCAATGCCACCACCAAAAGCCGTTTTTGCTTCTGTCATACGTGCCCCAAACCAGCTGCCGATCGGCGCAAATTTGTCAGTGATAGATTGTTTTACAGAGGTGAATTTTTCTGTAATCGATGTCCCTAAATCGCTAAAAAATTCTTCGATAGGTTCCCAGTTCTTGATAACCAGATAAACCAATCCTGCTAATAAGGCGACTAAAGCAATAATTGGTAAGAAAGGTGCCATAAATGACCATGCCGCCACTGCTGCACCAGATAAGCCAACTGTTAAGGTACTAAAGAAAGCAACCAAACCTTGAATAGCTGACACAGCAATCAGAGCTACTTTCATGGCCAATAGTGCGCTTGTGACAATGGCTACCCATGTCCCAAATGTTTGTCCTGCCTGATTAGCAGTCTGGAGTTGGTCATTGGTTGCGGCAAATGGTGTAAAGATTTCACCAAGCACACCTTTAAATATCGTGAATTTATCAACCAGCCAATTCCATACTGGTTTAATCGGCTCTACTGCTGGTGCAATACTGTCGAAAAAATCACTAATGATTAATCTAGTGGCTGAAAAACCAGAGGTTAAGCCTTCCCAGAAGCCAGTGAAAAAGGCCTTGATAGGTGCCCAATATTTATAAATAAGTAAGGCTGCAACTGCGATTCCCGTAATAATCAGGGTTAATGGATTAGTTAATAAACCTACAGCCAACATGCGTAAGCCAGCTAATACCAGAGGTAGTGCATTTCGTGCCAGAAAGCCAAAATTTTGTATTAACAAACGCAGACCCCGAGTAATCAGGGTAAATCTGTTAGGTAGATTAATGCCAAACTTATCAGCCGCTTTGCTTAAGAGCCAAAACATGAGGGACAGCTTGGTAATACCTGCAATCATGCTAAAAATCGTGCCAAACAATAAATTACCCGTATAACGCACGCCGAGCATGGCAACTTTGAACATCAGCAGTTTTAAGGCAATGTTTGCAATAGTACGGATCAACTCTGGGTTAGCTTTAGCCCATATACTAATTTTTTCAGCGACACTGCTAATACGGTTTACAAACTCTTTTAATTCAGGACTGATAGTAGAAACAATATCAACAAGGGCATTAGTCATTGAGCCTTTGGCCTGATCCCACAAATTAGTCAGGGTGCTTAACGATGCCTTGATACGGGTTTGCAAATCAGCCTGACGCTGCATTTTAGCAATCGTATCTTCATAACCCTGCTTACCCTTATCAATTAATAAGTTAAGTACCTGCATGGTTTCAGCATCGTTACCGAAAATGCCTTCAATCACTTTCATGCGCTGCTGGGTATTCAGGTTTTTAAGTTTGGTTAGCTCTTTGAACATCTTGTCCAGCCCACCAAACTCCCCTTTTCCATTACTGAAATCCAGCGCAAATGATGATTTTTGTTTTTTCAGGGTTTTATTAATTTCGCCCTGATCCAGCATGGCTTTAAATACCTTACTGTAAGCATTACCAGCACTGGATAAATCTGTCATGCCACTCTGATCCGCCATAACCAATAGCGGTGCCATTGCTTTAGAACCCTCTAACCCCATTTGCTTGATTAGACGCATACCTGCACCCAGTTTGGCAAAGCCACCAAGCATATTGGTTGAATCAACGCCTAAATATGAGGTGCGCTGGATGGTATCCATCAGGCTCAACATATCTTTTTCAGCAGTACCTGTAGCATCCTGCATTTTTGCGGCAAATTCAGCTGCTTGGTCAAATGGCATTTTTAAGAGAACAGCCAGATTGCCTGCTGCTTCGCCAGTGCCACCTAAAATAGATTTAAAGGATATGCCCTGCTGAACCAGATTGGTCATCATGAGCTGAAAATCTGCATTGGTGCCGGGTAACTGAGTGCCTAATCTGGTGGCAAGTTTATTGATGGCCTCATACTCTGATGCAACTTTTCCAGAGCTATCCATCATAGAAATTTTTAATTTTGTACTGGCATCTTCTGCATCGGCAAAAGCCTTGATTGGAATAGAAGCAGCAAATCCTGCGCCTAATAAGCCAACGCCTAAACCTTTTGCCTCTTGACGCAATTTTACGCGACTATTAGCAAGCGATTCAGATAATGATTTTGATTTTAAACGAACCTTATCAATTGCTTGAGCTACCTTGTCATATCCTTGATGCAACTCATGCAGTGCATTACTCTGCCTATTAATATTACTAGAACCCGTATTAAGCTGACGGCTATAACGGCTTAATGAAGTACCGTTTAAACCCTGCTCCAGACGATCAACAGCATGAGTAAGTCGATCAATGGATTGATTGGTATTTTGGACATTCTGCTGGAACTGGCGAATAGGTTGTGTCGCCCGATCAACAAATTTAATAATAATACTTAAATCTAGCTTACTCACGCTATTACTCTTGTTGTGTGCGAGCAATGGCACGCTCTTCCCATGCCATTAACTCATCAAAATCAAAATCGGCACAATCGGCTGGAGTCCAGCCGAATGCTATAGCAATGTTTGCAATTACTTCGTCAACGCTGCTTGGGATGGTTCGGTAGGTGCTAAAAAATTGGTAATAGCCTCTGCAATTTTGAGCGTGTCCATTAACTCAAGAGCTAGTACATCCTGTGCAGTCATGGCAGGTACAGTGATACGCGGTAGCAGTACCGTCAGGGCATTTACCTCAAAGCTCAATACGTCTTTTAAGCTTAGGCCACGGCAATGTCCGGTATTAGGTTTAACCAGGTTAATTTCCTTAACCTGTTCGCCAGCACGAGGAAAGCCATGATCCAGCTGAACTGGTTGAGTGTTTGCGTTTGACATAAAAATATCCTTAAAGAATTAAAACAGCGTTATTTAAAAAAACCTTGTGCAGCACATGGCCACACAAGGGGGAGGAAACTTATAAACCAATGTTTTTGCGATGGGCCTTAAGCAGATCCTCGCCATTGACCTTTTCAACCAGGTTAGGAATGTCAATTTCAACTTCCACATTTCCATCAATGGTGAGCTTGTAATAGCTCCAGATGGTTTTAATGGTCATCTCGGTATCATCACCAGATTTGGCATTGCCAAAATCGATTTCCTGATGCCGACCACGCACAACAACTTCAACTGCCGAGGTTTCGCCAGTGTCATCGCGCTGGTAAGAACCGGCAAAGCGCAAGCCAATACCGGATACTGATGTAACCCCAAACTGGCGGATGACTAGTGGATCGATACCGCCCAGCTTCCAGGACATTTCAGTAATTGCATCGTCCAGTCCAAAATCGACATCGACAGCGCCGTTCATACCGCCACCACGCCATTTTTCAAACTTGCGGCCAAGCTTTGGCAGGGTGACTTCACCTGTTTCACCAAGGTAGGAATTACCTTCGTTAAACAGGTTCATCAATTTGAGTTTTTTAGGGAGTGCCATATTTTGTAATTCCTTATAGGCTCATGCGGGCAGCAAAGTCAGACAGGTAGCTGTCTGTGATGCGCTGACGCAAGGTGAGATCTTCCAGTGGTGGTACTGGGGTGTAGTCATAATCCAGGCGTAAAATCCCATTCTTCAGGGTCTCTTTAAGATTGGCCGCAGGATCAAACCAGCATTGGCCATCAATGATGTAACCAGCACTTTTTAAGTCACGGAATTTTGCATTAATGCCTTCCACGACGTCTCGAGCCAGGGATGGGTGCATTGGTTTATCCACGGCCCACATATGTCCTTCAGCCATGGTGTCAGCCAGGATTTGTGCAGTACGGGTATAGTTTTCAAACTGGAATAGCGGATCAGCTGAAGTGGTGCGTGAACCCCAGAAACGGAAACCGTCGCGCTGGATCAGCGTGGTGACTTCATTGGCATTGAGGTAGCCTGCATCAGTATCAGAGCTTTGCAGCTGCCAGAACACGTCCTTGCTAATACCGGTAACACCATTGACTGCCACGTTTGACAAGGTTTTATGCCAGCCGATTTCATTATCGATCTTGGCACGCAGGCCTAAAGCACGTGCGGTGGCTTCAAATGTGGTGGTGGTATTTGTGGTGGTATTCCAGCCCAGGAAATCTGGCCAGATGACCATCAGTTCACGTGCACCGAAAGTATCACGGTATGCAGTGGCTTCTTCCTTGCTTTGACAGCCTGATGCAGATACATAGGCAAAGCCACGTAGTTTGTCAGCAATGGATACCAGGGCTTGCGCGACCTCTGCTGAATCCAGTCCTGGTGCACCTAAAATACGTGGTTTGACCTTGAGCTGGGCTTCAGCCACCAGCAAGGCCTTCATGCCGGTATATTTGCCGTTCACTACACCACCGATAACAGCGGTTTTCTGCTCTGCTGGTGTTTGTTTGGTTGGTACACGTACCACAACAGTTAGCGCATTGGTCTGATCGCTAATGGCCTGCAGTGTGCGAGCCAGTGTGCCCTGCACGCCTGCCTTACTCACAGCTGCCTGAACGTCGGTAATTAAGACTGCGGTGTCTTCAGGGAAGATGGTGGCATCGGCATCACTTGCTGTGGCCACGATGCCGATGACGGAAGTGGACACGGTGCGGATAGGCCGCGTGCCCTCATTGATTTCAATGACGCGAACGCCATGATGGTATGAATCTTGAGCCATAAAAATTAAGCCTGTGATCTGGTGTTATATTCAGATGACAGGCTTACAAATCATGGGTTTGATGGGTAGCGGTGGCAGTTGTTTAAAAGTGCAGTACAACACACTTAATTTTTTTGGATCAGCTGCAGTACATCAGGATTTTGTGACAAAAACTCTGCCAGTTTTGCTTCAGCTGAAACAGCTTCTGGAACCCGTGGCTTTTGGATCAGCTCCCATTCAAATCCATTCCAGCGTGGCCACTGATCTTCTGGCCAGCTTTCCGGTGGTGCCAGTTCGACACAACCGGCGGGAATAAGAAAAATACCAGGTTCCATTGGTGATTCATCAGCCAGTGTTTCACCAACAAATAAACCAGTAATATTTAATTGATAAACGATTTTATTTGGCACTTTAAATATCCTTTGTTAGTAGCGAATACAAGTCAACATGGCATAATTTCGAGGTCTCGTTTCAGTGCCTGATACGACCTGTTGATTTGATGTCCCTGTATATCTACGTCCACCAGAACCACCTTGAATGGTTTGACCTGAATAATACTGACTTTCACCTGGCACCCATCGTGCAGGAAATGTTCCACTCCAATTATCACGCAAGATTGGATACCAATCGTCATTACCATCAGATAAAAAATCACCAGTTCCATGATAGTGGTCTTGCATAGCACTAAGTTGCTGACTTCCAAAAGTTCGCCCAAAATCCACACCGCGGCCATCATCCCACCCGCGTAAGAATTCACCACGAAGATCAGGAAGTTTAAAAGTATTCACACCATCACCAGCGCCAAAGTAAGTGCCGATCGCTGCAAACAGTTCAGGGTATGCAGTACGTGATACAACTGCACCATTACATTTAAGCAAGCGATAGCCTGTAGGTATACTGGGTGTGGCCAGCATAATCACTGTGCCTGGTGGACAGTCACTGTATTTGGCTTCGTCGGCACTCATGACGCCTAAGTTTTGGCGCGCCAATGGTTTATTTGCTACATCGGATAAATTATTTTTTTGAGCTAAGGGATAAGGCGCGGCACCAAGCGATTCATTTTGAACAATTAGAATTTTTGTACCAGGATAGGCTTTGCCTAAAGTAATACGTGTGGCTGATGTTGCGATCCAGCCATCTGCACCGGCCTTATTGGTAATGCGTACACCATTGATATAGACTGCCGCGCCATGTGTGCTGACTGTGGTCAAATCAACAATGGTCTGGTCGGCCACTAAAGACTGTTCTTCTTCAATCGTGTTGACAAACACTTCTGCAGATCCGGCATCTGCCCATTCAGTATCACCATCGGCATTGGTTTTTTTCTTGAGTACTTGGCCAATGGTACCGCCTGGAAACATATTAGCAGGGGTCAGTGTATTCAGGATCCATTGATGTGTTGCGATAATCACATTCGGGTCAAAATTTAATTCAAGTACTTCAGGGTTTGAAATCACAAATGGAATTCGATAAACCGAATCTTGTGTGACTCCTTCTGCCAGTGTCGGCTTGTGAACTTCAGGTGTATTACCAACCAATACCATATTGCCATTACGATCAAATAAAGCAATTTCACGAACAACAAAGCCTTCAACAGTCACTGGAATGATCATTTCAGCAGTGTATTTGTTTTCGTTTTCTGGGTCTTGATAAATGCGGTTGATGGTTGCACGGTATCGTTCACGCACCAATTGAGTCATAGACTCATTCGGTTCAATTGAATTTCCACCGCCATCACCCACTGCAAAGTGGGTGATTTCAATAGTCTTATTTTGGCTTACTGCCTGAGCAACAAGTGATAATCCGATAGAAGTGTAGATTGTTTTAAAAGCCATTATCCTGACATCCTATTTATACTAATAGTTGATTAAGTATTTTCTGAGACACTAAAAGTTGAAGGAGCCGTAAACGTACCGTAATTAGCCATATTTCCTCGCATCGAACCCTTCTCTGAGCTATTTCTTGCAACGATCTCCACAGCTTTTGTCGATGAAGAAGTATTTGCGATGGTATTATCATCAACTCTTACTAACTTCATTGTGTCAGCATGAATCGTAATCGGAGCTTTATGCGTAGCATGGAATCCACCTGTGCCAGTCACACGTAATTCATTGTTTGAGAAATTACAGTTATCCA
>NZ_SNTY01000075.1 GCF_004377485.1 Alkanindiges illinoisensis | reverse complement strand
GGCTTTGTTGCACAAAGATTTAAAAAATAGAACTACCCTAAGCGACTCAAATTTAAGTGACAACTTGGGTATGAGCTCGGCCTAATTCCATAAATTTATTTAATACTGCCACACGTGCATGAATCTCATTCACCTGGCTTTGAAAACTCCGTGCACTGAGTTTATCTCCCAATAATTTGATGCAATGCATCTTGGTTTCTACCAAGCTTCGGCGATGATACCCAGACCACTTTTTCCAAATTGCTCTTCCTAGGCATTTAACCGTTTTCAACAATTCATTTCTTTCTAAAGATCTCAGCTTTTTGTCTTTCCAGGGCTTCGCATTTTTTCTTGGCGGAATCACCGCATGTGCCTGTCGATCTGAGATGACTTTTCTGCAGTGTTTCGTGTCATAAGCACCATCTGTATAGACAGAATCAATCTGCTCATCAAGTGGAATTTGATCAAGTAAATCCTCGAGTACTTGTGAATCACTGACATTGTTTGTCGTGAGCTGAACGGCCCGTATTTGCAGCGTTTCAGCATCTATACCAATGTGAAGTTTACGCCATTGGCGACGATATTCAGGCTGATGTTTCTTACGTTTCCATTCACCTTCACCTAAAAACTTCAAGCCAGTAGAGTCGACGAGTAGGTGGAAACCATCACGACTTTTTTGATAGCGAATTGCAATATCAATATGCTTTTGTCTTCTACAAATAGTCGAATAATCTGGCGCTGTCCAATCTAATCTACAAAGTTTAATGAGGCTCTGAACAAAGCCAGTGACCATGCGTAAAGAGAGTCGAAATAGTGATTTGATCATAAGGCAGCATTGAATAGCCGCATCAGAATAAGTTTGATTTCTACCATGTTTGCCTTTTGGTTGTGCATACCATTGAGTAGTCGGGTCAAACCAGATCAAGATATTTCCTCGATTCACCAAAGCTCGGTTGTAAGAAGACCAATTGGTTGTGCGATAGGTTTTAGGTGCGGGCTTATTCATTTGAGAATTATATTGCTAGATAAGCCTTTACATATAGGTTTGTGCAACAAAGCC
>NZ_SNTY01000074.1 GCF_004377485.1 Alkanindiges illinoisensis | reverse complement strand
GCATACCAACAATGTTGATTTGATGAATATCTCCACCTTGTTCAAAATGAATACCATAATCCGAACACGCAAAAATATGTCCAGAACTCAAGATCGCATTTCGATTCACACCACGGAAGACGATACCACGACGCAAATAAGAGAAATTACAAGCCAAGAACGTCGGAGACATCACTTTATTGACCACAAAAGCAGTTCCAAGAACTTCCATCGGGTTTGTGATCTTCAGTGCAACAACTAATGGACCCATTTCGTTGTAAGCTAATCTTCGATTCAACGCACCAGCATTTGCCGAACTTGACAAAGTCCCAACCATTTGGAACGTTTCAATGTCACCGATACAGACAATATGTGCCATGTTGCCTTTCACGAGTTTCACGTGCTCTGGGTTGTAGCGAATTGGACGAGTGACTTTGTATTTTTTGTTTGGCTCTAACGACACCACCCCTTGTTTCGGATTACTAAACAGGCGTTGTAGGTCGTCAGTATCATCTGTTGCAGGAATTGTATATTGCGAATCTTTCCAAGCTCCAGCTGTTGCTTCAGCCTTAGAAATATAATTTGCATCGCCAGCACCAGCATAATCATATGCAGCTGATCCTGAGCTAGACCCTTTACTTTTTGGAGTTGAAGTAGGGCTAAACTTATAACCAAAACTCTCATATTCAGTTGCAGTTTCGCCTTCTTCGACTTGAACCCAATCAGGATAGCCGTAGTTTCCAACATGAGAGGTCAAATAAGCATATAAAATAAACTCATTTTCATTTGTTGTGAATGAGATTTTCTCAGTTGTCTGTGGATCAGTTGAGCTGCTTAAAACTCGATAATGGTCTGCTTGAGTCGGGTGACCAACTCCGTTTCCCATCCTCTTAAACAACGCAACACGGAAACGATCACCGCCCTGTCTACTTAATGTGTACGTTGTATTCGGCTTCACATTAACTAATATTGCAGCACCGTCAGACGGAGTAGCCCAAGAAGTGATTGATGCGTTCTCACCTGACAAACCATCGTCTCTAAATACCTGTCTTATCCAATTTTGCTCACGTTCATCAGCAATATTCTTACTTTTAATAATATTTGATGCTTCTACATCTCGACTAAATACAGTCTT
>NZ_SNTY01000073.1 GCF_004377485.1 Alkanindiges illinoisensis | reverse complement strand
TGTATTAGCCCCTATAAAAACGGACAATTAACTGGCTAATTTCATCGCCAGGAATTCACGAGGTGATTTCATGTTTAACCCGCTGTGCGGATGGCTGCAATTGTAATCCTCTATCCACCTGGGTAAAGCATTTATCACTGTAATGGCATCAGGCAGATCGTTTAAATAAACATAGTCACGCTTGAACGTCTTTACAAATGCTTCAGCCATGCCGTTACTCTGCGGGCTTCTCACCGGTGTGGTACAAATTTCAAAGCCCAGTGCGTGGGCAAATTGCCGGGTTGCCTTGGCAATATAACAGCTGCCGTTATCAGTGAGCCATTCAATCGGGTGAGGTAGATGGTCAACTAAGCCAAAGCGGTTTTCCATACTCGTCACCAATACATCACAGACTATGTCGCTACTAATGCCTGAGGTCGTGGCAAGATAACTGATGACCTCCCGATCGCAACAGTCCAGGCTAAAGATGACCCGTACTTTCTCACCGCTCCAGCATTTGATCTCAAAGCCATCTGATGAGAAGCACTGCTTCGCAAGGGCGTATTGGATACCGGTACAATGACCTGTCCTTCATGGGTTCTGTCATTGCATCGTGGCATGGCTTTAGTGAGCAATAACTGATTGTGCTTCATGATGCGGTAGATCCGTTTAGGATTTACCCGAACAGGATTAAGCCTGTGCTGCTTTAGATGACGGTTGAGATGTGCGGTTACCCGCCGGTAGCCATTACTCGGCCTGGTGTGACAGATCTGCTCAATGATCGGCAATAGTAACTGATCATCAGCCCTGCAGTAGCGGGTACGCGGCACTGGCGGTGGCTGCTTTAGACACTGATACAGATTAGATCTGGACACCCCTAATGCATGGGCTATTTGTCCGATCGGGTACTGTCCGGCGGTGACAAGACAATGGGCGAGATGAACTTTTTTGCAGCGGCAATCTCCAGTGCATCTTTTAAGATCTCAGCTTCGACAGTCTTGCGACCCAGCATTTGTTCAAACTGCTTTACTCTTTTAAGTAAGGCTTGATATTCGCTAGCACTCACCACCTGATCATTGGTTTGCACGGCAACAATACCCCCTTGTTGCATGAGTTTCTTCCATTTAAACAGTAAACTTGGGGCAATACCCTATTGCCGGGCAACTGCTGATACCGATGAGCCCACCTGCATACTCAAGGCAACACACTGGGCTTTTTGTTCGGCAGTATAGCGACGGCGACGCTGGTTGAATGTGATAACTTCGATATGACTCATAAGACACTCCTTAATCCT
>NZ_SNTY01000072.1 GCF_004377485.1 Alkanindiges illinoisensis | reverse complement strand
TGATATGTGCTGAATTAGCAGGAGACTTTCACTTGGGATATGCTAGGCAGCTAACCGATAAAAGTTCTCTGCTATTTGATTTGGCGTTTTAAAATCCAAACTCTTTTGAATTCTTCGCTGATTATAAAATAACACAATGTATTTTGTAATATCTGCTTTAGCTTCATCTCTGGTTTTATAGTTGCAATGATGCACTAATTCATTCTTGAGTATGCCCCAGAAACTTTCAATCGGTGCATTATCGTAACAGTCCCCACGTTTGCTCATTGAACCTTGAAAATCACATTTTTCCAGTATCTTTCGATATTCATGGCTGCAATATTGGCTGCCTCTGTCCGAATGAACAATTAAGCCTTTCGTTGGTTTTTGATTACGAATCGCCATAGTCAGTGCATTGCAAACAAGTTGTGCGGTCATACGCTCATTTAAGCTATAGCCAACCACTTGTTTCGTGTACAGGTCTTTTACTGCTGCCAAGTATAACCAACCTTCAGCAGTCCAAATGTATGTAATATCGCTTGACCATGCAAGATTGGGCTTAGTCATTGAAAACTGTTGCTCTAGTAAATTTGCGTAGATCGCTCGATTATGATCACTCTTCGTAGTTCTTTTGAAACGCTTATGACGCTTACAATACAGCTGGTTGAGCTTTTTTATTTGACGTACAGCATACGTACTGATTTTGATACCTTGCGCTTGTAAATGCTTAGTTAATCGAATATAGCCATAGCTTTGTTTAGTTTCCTCATGAGCTATTTTGACCAAAATTGTCTGTTGATTTCGCTGAACCAATCTTTTATTCATGCCTCGTTTTAGCCAATCATAAAATCGTGACACTGAAACGTGAAGTAATCTAGCCATAAAGCTAATCGGGAATAAATGTCTTTGCTGTTTCATATAGGCGTACCTTACTGACTTTCTTTCGCAAAGTACGCTGCTGCCTTTTTTAGAAATTCACGTTCCATTTCAGCTGTTTTGAGCTGTTGTTTGAGCTTTTTATTTTCTTCGAGTAAGGCATTTAGATCAGGTGAATATTGTTTAGTGCCTGCTAAGGTGCCAGTCTTTGCTTTATTATTCCAATTTGAAAGAGTTTGCATTGAAATGCCAAGTTGTCTGGCTGTTTCCGATACATTGCCTTGATTGGCTTCAATCAATTTTATTGCTTCAACTTTAAATTCTGCGGTGTAAGTCTTCTGTTTCTTGCTCATGGTAAACTCCTGATGAGTGTCTATAGTTTACCAAGTTAAAACCTCCTGTTTTCTCAGCACACATCA
>NZ_SNTY01000071.1 GCF_004377485.1 Alkanindiges illinoisensis | reverse complement strand
TGATGTGTGTTGATAAAAACGGAGGCTTTCGCTTGGGAGGATTCTAGACAGCCAACCTGTAAAAGTCCTCTGCCATTTGATTTGGTGTCTTAAAATCCAATCCTTTTTGGATTCTTTGCTGATTATAAAATAGCTCTATGTATTTTGTAATATCTGCTTTCGCTTTTTCCCTCGTTTCATAAGTACGATGGTGTATAAGTTCATTCTTTAATATGCCCCAGAAGCTTTCAATTGGTGCATTATCAAAGCAGTCTCCACGCTTACTCATTGAACCTTGAAAATCATATTTTTCAATCATATTTCGATATACATGACTGCAATATTGACTGCCTCTGTCTGAGTGAACAATTAAGCCTTGTGGCGGTTTTTGATTCCGAATAGCCATTTTAAGAGCATCACAGACCAACTGTGCTGTCATACGTTCATTTAGACTATAGCCAACAACCTGCTTTGTATAAAGATCCTTTGAAGCAGCCAGATATAGCCATCCTTCGTTTGTCCAAATGTAGGTAATGTCACTTACCCACGCGTGGTTTGGAGTGCTCACGTTAAATTTTTGCTCTAATAAGTTTTTGTAGACGGGACGGTTGTGATCACTGTTTGTTGTTCTTTTAAAGCGCTTATGGCGCTTGCAAAAGAGTTTATTGACCTTCTTTATTGTACGTACTGCATATTGGCTAATTTGAACACCTTGAGCGTGTAAATGCTTACTCAGGCGAATATAGCCATAGCTTTCATTGGTCTCCTGATGTGCTATTTTCACCATGATAGTCTGCTGATTTCTTCGAATTTGTTTTTGGCTTAAGCCACTTTTCAACCACTCATAAAATCTTGATACTGAAACTTTTAACAGCTTCGCCATCATGGTGATTGGGTATGTATCTTTATACTGTTTCATGCAGGCGTACCTCACTGACTTTCTTTGGCAAAGTACGCTACTGCTTTTTTTAAGAATTCTCTTTCCAATTCCGCAGTTTTAAGTTGCTGTTTCAGCTTCTTATTTTCTTCGAGCAGAGCAGCAAGTTCAGGGGAATATTGTTGTGTTCCAACTAATGTTCCAGATTTAGCTTTGCTGTACCAATTGGAAAGCGTTTGCATGGATATGCCAAGCTGTCTTGCTGTTTCCGAAACATTGCCTTTATTTTCTTCAATCTGTTTTATAGCTTCAGCTTTGAATTCCGCTGTATAAAACTTTGGTTTTTTGCTCATGGTAAACTCCTGATGAGTACGTTTAGTTTACCAAGTGAAAGCTTCCGTTTTTATCAGCACACATCA
>NZ_SNTY01000070.1 GCF_004377485.1 Alkanindiges illinoisensis | reverse complement strand
TCGTATAACGTGCATTATGTTAATTTTAGACAAATCGCATAATTCTAATTTTTTATCTTAGGCCGTTAATGCAAAATCATTATTCCTCTTTAGAAGAAATTTCGAGTTTTGAATCTTTTGTGATAACAAGTCACATAAGTTCATATCACCATAAAATGATGTATGGTTTACCGAAAAATTTCAAAAAAATAGTTAAAAATGATAGTAAAGAAGCCTTCAAAATTAATGCTAAGGTTTACCATTCCACTGTTACGGGGAAGTCTTTAACTCAAAAATCATCCGAATTATTTGATGACATAGTTGATCATCCAGAAAAGCTAAAAGCAGAGTCTCAATTTATCAAACAACTCAAAAGTTTGAAACTATATCCAAATAAAGAATTTCCTATTTGGAATGAACATCTTGAACTATATAACACTCTAGAAAAAAATAACTTTTCTAAGGGAAACGTTGTAGAGATGTACCTATTTCTACAAGGTAACTTTGTTATTAATGACTATAAAAAGTTAATCAACTTAAATTTTCTCCAGCAGAGAGATTACAATATATTTTTAATATTATTTCACCTTGATTCGATACTTTTTAAGGATAACTTTCAGAATATCTCTATTTATAAGTATTTGATTATAGGTAAAATAAATGGAAAAAAGAAATCAATAAACCATCGTTTTTGGAATCTAGTTAAAGTTATCGCATGTATGGAATCCTACAAAAAAATAGGCATCTCTTATGACTTTTCTAAAGGGGTTCCAAAGGATGAAGATGGTTTTTCTTTGATAAATGAAGAACAAGCTGAACGTATCAAATATTCGGTAAGAAAATTGAAAGAAAAAAAAGAAGGAGCATTTTACTTAAGTCATCTTTATCAAATAGTTGGTGCGGAGAAATTACATCAAGACTTAAGTTGTTTTAATGGGTTCTCACTCACGGGCTTATGGTTAATCTATATATATTCCATAATTCTTATTAGACCTGAATCTATGATAAAAAATTTGGGTATTCAGGATTTAGATTCAATTTTCAATGTGTTCAGTACGAAATATAAATCAGAAGGCACAAATCAATGGCCTTCTGATCTATCAGATTACTAATTAATGGTTTTACTTACGTGGAGGATTATTTCCACGACCTTTACCAGATGGATTACCTGTTGTACTTGGAGCATTAACTGGTTTTGACATAACAATTTCCTTTTTTGGTTGTGTTTGGGTAGCACCATTATTGAAGAAGATTGTTATTAGATATATGCGAAAAAAACAAAATTTGTATGTATTTTAATCATTAACTTTCCCCATTTAACATAATGCACGTTATACGA
>NZ_SNTY01000069.1 GCF_004377485.1 Alkanindiges illinoisensis | reverse complement strand
AAGACTGTATTTAGTCGAGATGTAGAAGCATCAAATATTATTAAAAGTAAGAATATTGCTGATGAACGTGAGCAAAATTGGATAAGACAGGTATTTAGAGACGATGGTTTGTCAGGTGAGAACGCATTAATCACAGGTTGGACAACTGGATCTGATGGCGCTGCAATATTAGTTAATGTGAAGCCGAATACAACGTACACATTGAGCAGACAAGGCGGTGATCGTTTTCGTGTTGCGTTGTTTAAAAGAATGGGAAATGGTACTGGTCGTCCGACTCAAACAGATCATTATCGAGTATTAAATAGTTCAACTGATCCACAATCCACTGAAAAAATTACTTTTACAACTCGCGAGAATGAATTCATCTTATATGCATACTTAACATCTCATGTAGCTAACTATGGCTATCCGACATGGGTGCAAGTAGAAGAGGGTGAAATTGCAACTGAATACGAGAGTTTTGGTTATAAGTTTAGCCCTGCTTCAACTCCAAACAGTAAAGGATCTAGCTCAGGATCAGTTGCATATGATTATGCTGGTGCTGGCGATGCAAATTATATTTCTAAAGCTGAAGCGACATCTGGGGCTTGGAAAGATTCGCAATATACAATTCCTGCAACAGATGATACAGACGACCTACAACGCCTGTTTAGTAATCCGAAACAAGGGGTGGTGTCGTTAGAGCCAAACAAAAAATACAAAGTCACTCGTCCAATTCGCTACAACCCAGAGTATGTGAAACTCGTGAAGGGCAACATGGCGCATATTGTTTGTATTGGCGATATTGAAACATTTCAGATGATCGGAACCTTAACAAGTTCAGCCAATGCTGGTGCGTTGAATCGAAGATTAGCTTACAACGAAATGGGTCCATTAGTTGTTGCACTGAAGATCACAAACCCGATGGAAGTTCTTGGAACTGCTTTTGTGGTCAATAACGTGATGTCTCCGACGTTCTTGGCTTGTAATTTCTCTTATTTGCGTCGCGGTATCGTCTTCCGTGGTGTGAATCGAAATGCGATCTTGAGTTCTGGACATATTTTTGCGTGTTCGGATTATGGTATTCATTTTGAACAAGGTGGAGATATTCATCAAATCAACATTGTTGGTATGCATATTTCATATTGTCGCAAAAACATCTTTAGTGAAAACCACAACATCTACAACATCCAAATCACAGGTGGTGATATTGAAACTTCATCGTATCCTACTTTGGGAATTGGCGGTGCAGCTGAGTGTGACATGCATTTCTTGCAGACCACAGCAATTCTTGAGGATCTAGAAATTGTAGGTAATACAATTGAAGATCATTGGAATACCACTAAGATGATTAGGCTTGAAGGTAATCCAA
>NZ_SNTY01000068.1 GCF_004377485.1 Alkanindiges illinoisensis | reverse complement strand
CAACACTGACGAGGTGTTGTGAATTTACCAAGAGATTGGTGGATTGATTCATTAAAAGATTGTAAAGAACAACTTGTGTGGATTTTTACTGGTTTTTGGCGATGATAAATTATCATTGATTTGAACTGGTGAGAATTTCTCGAAGTTTATTTGAGCGAATTTTTAGCAAGTATTCGATTAATGAGCCAGATTTGGTGTCTTAGATTAAAGGCACAATTGATATTAAACTGAAGAGTTTGATCATGGCTCAGATTGAACGCTGGCGGCAGGCTTAACACATGCAAGTCGAGCGGAGTGATGGTGCTTGCACCATCACTTAGCGGCGAACGGGTGAGTAATGCCTAGGAATCTGCCCATTAGCGGGGGACAACGTGTGGAAACGCACGCTAATACCGCATACGCCCTACGGGGGAAAGCAGGGGACTCTTTGAGCCTTGCACTAATGGATGAGCCTAGGTCAGATTAGCTAGTTGGTGGGGTAAAGGCCTACCAAGGCGACGATCTGTAGCGGGTCTGAGAGGATGATCCGCCACACTGGAACTGAGACACGGTCCAGACTCCTACGGGAGGCAGCAGTGGGGAATATTGGACAATGGGCGCAAGCCTGATCCAGCCATGCCGCGTGTGTGAAGAAGGCCTTTTGGTTGTAAAGCACTTTAAGCGGGGAGGAGGCTAACCTGGTTAATACCTGGGATTAGTGGACGTTACCCGCAGAATAAGCACCGGCTAACTCTGTGCCAGCAGCCGCGGTAATACAGAGGGTGCGAGCGTTAATCGGAATTACTGGGCGTAAAGCGCGCGTAGGCGGTTTGTTAAGTCGGATGTGAAATCCCCGGGCTCAACCTGGGAATTGCATTCGATACTGGCAAGCTAGAGTATGGGAGAGGAAGGTAGAATTCCAGGTGTAGCGGTGAAATGCGTAGAGATCTGGAGGAATACCGATGGCGAAGGCAGCCTTCTGGCCTAATACTGACGCTGAGGTGCGAAAGCATGGGGAGCAAACAGGATTAGATACCCTGGTAGTCCATGCCGTAAACGATGTCAACTAGCCGTTGGGGGATTTGATCCTTTAGTGGCGCAGCTAACGCGATAAGTTGACCGCCTGGGGAGTACGGTCGCAAGACTAAAACTCAAATGAATTGACGGGGGCCCGCACAAGCGGTGGAGCATGTGGTTTAATTCGATGCAACGCGAAGAACCTTACCTGGTCTTGACATAGTGAGAATCTTTCAGAGATGAGAGAGTGCCTTCGGGAATTCACATACAGGTGCTGCATGGCTGTCGTCAGCTCGTGTCGTGAGATGTTGGGTTAAGTCCCGCAACGAGCGCAACCCTTTTCCTTATTTGCCAGCACTT
>NZ_SNTY01000076.1 GCF_004377485.1 Alkanindiges illinoisensis | reverse complement strand
TTAGAGGAATAGCTACTCGATATGACAAGCTCAAAAGAAATTATCAAAGTTCTGTTGCCTTAGCCTGTATATTTTTATGGCTACCTTTATAGGGTTAATTATCAACAGTAAATGTCAACAGACCCTAGTATAGGTGGTTGAAAACACATACTGTGGCGCCTGCAATTGCTGGGCCTGAAACTGCTCAGTTAAGGACTGACTGTGATCCAGCACCACATGCGCGCCTAGTTTCTGGCACCATGCTTTGCTTTCCGGTCGTGATGCTGTTGCTATAATGGTTAAATTGGTTAGTGCACGCAGTAGCTGAATGGCAATGGAACCCACGCCGCCCGCACCACCAATAATCAGAATTGTTCCTGTTTCAGTTGAATCGGAAGTTTTAATCTTCAAACGGTCAAACAGGGCTTCCCAGGCAGTAATACTGGTGAGCGGCAGGGCAGCAGCTTGTTCAAAGGAAAGGGTTTTGGGTTTTAGGCCAACAATACGTTCGTCCACCAGATGAAATTCACGATTGATCCCGGAGCGACTCAAATCACCGGCATAAAATACTTCATCACCCACCTTAAACTGGCTTACCGCATCACCCACTGCTTTTACAATTCCAGCAGCATCCCAGTCCAGCACCTTGTACTGGCCAGCTTCAGGCTGCACTCTTTTGCGAATTTTGGTATCGACCGGGTTAACTGAAATGGCTTTAACTTTAACCAGTAAATCATGCCCATGTGCAACGGGTTCGGGCAGGTTAATGTCAATCAGTGATTGTTGTTGATCAATCGATAGGGAGTTTTGGTAGACAACTGCACGCATGGTTAGAATCCTAGAATCCTAGAATCCTAGAATCCTAGAATCCTAGAATCCTAGAATCCTAATGCTTGTAAACTAAAATAAAGACCCATTAATTACACACCTTAAGAGTAAAGTTCTATTTCTGCAAGAATGCACATTCATGACACCTAGTATCCTTTTTGATACTATAGGTATGATGTGAGCGCCAACCTTAAGCGTCCTGATTCAGGATTAATGGCCTGCATGCTATTCCAGATCCAGCAACTTTTGTCCATAAGCCATGTCGTTCACATTAGCTGATTAAAGCTTGCTGATCTTATGATTTTTTAGGAAACCAAATGCCCAACATTGCGCATCAGCGTCTGGACTGTACGGTAGGCTGCCCGGTAGAGGGTGTGCTTGAGATTATTGGGGGTAAATGGAAAGGCGTCATTCTGTATCATTTACTGGATGAAACCTTGCGTTTCAATGAAATCCGCAGGCGCTTACCCGGCATTACCCAGCGCATGCTAACCAATCAGTTGCGTGAGCTGGAAGCCAGTGGCATCGTATTTCGGCAGGTTTATGCAGAAGTACCGCCCAAGGTTGAGTATTCCCTGACCAGTAAGGGTAAAACGCTGGCACCTGTCATTCGTGCCATGGAGCTGTGGGGACGCGAAAATTTGCTGCCACAGGCTGAAGCAGCGACAAGTAGATAGCGGGTTTGTGCACATTTGAGATAAAAACACTGACAAAATCAGTTAATATCTGCACTGTTCTTGCAGCAAGAAAACATATTTAATGAAACTGGTTTTTTACAGGTTGAGCTATGGCCACACGCATTACCAACAATAAGCTATCCAAAAGTAGTCGCGCGTGGATGCGGGAGCACCTGGATGATTTTTACGTTAAGAAGGCACATAAAGATGGGTACCGGGCGCGTGCGGCCTACAAGCTGCTTGAAATTCAGGAAAAGTACAACCTGATTAAGCCGGGCATGACCGTGGTTGATCTGGGGGCAGCACCGGGTAGCTGGTCGCAAATTGCGGGCAAGCTGGTGGGTTCCAAGGGGCTAGTAGTAGCTTCTGATATCTTGCACATGGATGCGTTACCTGATGTAACCTTCCTGCAAGGGGACTTCCGGGAGCAGGCTGTTTTTGATGAATTGTTAAAAATATTAAATGGCCGACAAGTAGATGTTGTAATTTCTGATATGGCCCCCAATACATCTGGTAATACTTCTGTTGATCAGCCCCGCATGATTTATCTGTGTGAGTTGGCCCTTGATTTTGCAAATCGGGTACTGAGTCCCAAAGGACAGTTTCTTGTGAAGGTATTTCAGGGGGAAGGCTTTGATGAATACCGCAAATCGATTGTCGATACTTTTGATGTGCTCAAAACCACCAAGCCTGCTGCCTCGCGTGCCCGTTCAAAAGAAGTATATTTGCTGGGCCAGGGACGTAAAAAATCCTTATAACGAATTTAAAAAGTTAAGCGACTGTTGAGATTAACTGGAGCTTAAATTGAGTCAAAACCTGAGTGAAAGATCACATCTATCAGGTGATCATGTACCGAATATCGACATTAGGTTCATGATTTGAATGCTATAATGCATGCTGTGATCATCATGTATATATGGGAAGAAAGCTTTGAGCGATCTCGTTAAGAATGCCGTGTTGTGGCTTGTCATCATCGGTGTTCTCGTGCTGGTATTTAGCAACTTTGAAAACCGCAACAAGCCGGATCAACTGAACTATTCTGAGTTCGTCGCTGCGGTTAATGCGGGACAAATCAAGCAGGTCAAAATTGACGGCGAGAGAATTGCGGGTGAAAAACGCAATGGCACAGCATTTGAAAGTATTCGTCCAGCCGTAACTGATGCTGAGCTAATGCCTAACTTGATTAAAAATAATGTAGAAATTGAAGGTACTGCGCCACATCGTCAAGGCCTGCTTATGCAGTTGCTGATTGCCAGCTTCCCGGTATTACTGATTATTCTGCTATTCATGTTCTTTATGCGTAACATGCAGGGCGGTGCAGGTGGCAAGGGCGGGCCAATGAGCTTTGGCAAGTCGAAAGCCAAAATGCTGACTGATGACCAGATCAAGGTCACCTTTAAGGATGTGGCAGGCTGTGATGAAGCCAAGCAGGAAGTGGTTGAAATTGTCGACTTCCTGAAAGACCCGGCCAAGTTCAAGCGTCTGGGTGCCAAGATTCCACGTGGTGTGCTGATGGTTGGCCCACCGGGAACAGGTAAAACCCTGCTGGCTAAAGCCATTGCTGGTGAAGCCAAAGTACCGTTCTTTTCAATTTCCGGTTCCGACTTCGTTGAAATGTTTGTTGGTGTCGGTGCATCCCGCGTGCGTGATATGTTTGAACAAGCCAAACGTCATGCGCCATGTATCATCTTTATTGACGAGATTGATGCGGTAGGCCGCCATCGTGGTTCAGGTACGGGCGGCGGTCATGACGAACGTGAGCAAACCTTGAACCAGATGCTGGTTGAAATGGATGGCTTTGAAGGCAATGAAGGTATTATTGTCATTGCAGCAACCAACCGTGTTGATGTACTGGATAAGGCGTTGCTGCGTCCGGGTCGTTTTGATCGCCAGGTTGCTGTAGGCTTGCCGGACATTAAAGGCCGTGAGCAAATCCTGAATGTGCATATGGGTAAACTGCCGTCTGTAACTGGTGTGGATACCAAGGTTCTGGCACGCGGTACACCCGGTTTTAGTGGTGCTGATCTGGCTAATCTGGTAAATGAAGCTGCCTTGTTTGCCGCCCGCCGCAATAAAAACACTGTCGATATGCACGACTTTGAGGACGCCAAGGACAAGATTTATATGGGTCCTGAGCGTAAATCCATGGTGCTGCGTGAAGAAGAGCGCAAGGCCACGGCGTATCATGAAGCTGGTCATGCGATTGTGGCTGAGTTATTGCCGGAAACCGATCCTGTGCATAAAGTGACCATTATGCCGCGTGGCTGGGCACTGGGTGTGACTTGGCAATTGCCTGAACATGACCGCATTAGCCATTATAAGCACAAAATGCTGAATGAAATTTCTATTTTGTTTGGTGGCCGTATTGCTGAGGAAGTGTTTATCAATCAGCAATCAACTGGCGCATCCAATGACTTTGAACGTGCAACCAAAATTGCCCGTGCTATGGTTACTAAATATGGCATGTCAGACAAATTGGGCGTGATGGTTTATGAAGATGACCAGTCCCAGTCTTTCTTTGGTAATGTGGGTAGTCGTACCATTTCAGAAGCCACCCAGCAACAGGTGGATGCTGAGGTACGTCGCATTCTGGATGAGCAATACAAGATTGCCCGTGACCTGATTGAATCCAATCTGGACATTGCACATGCCATGGTAAAAGCGTTGCTGGAATGGGAAACCATTGACCGCGAGCAAATTCTGGATATTATGGCGGGCCGTGATCCAAAACCGCCACGTGTGTATGAGCCAATCAATCCGGTACCAACCCATAGCATTGATAGCGGTGGTTCATCGTCAGGTGGCTCAACCCCGCCGCCATTGCCAGCTATTTAAGCAGTGCATGCAAAATATAACAGCTAATAATTACTGTTTAATTGCAAAACTAGCGCTTATATAGCCTCATTAAAAACCGTGCTTTGTTTAAAGCGCGGTTTTTTTATTTAAGATATAGCCTTGCCTGAACTGGAAAAACCTATGCAATTGCGTTCTCTCCCTAAAGTATCACTTCAATGTCAGAATAAAGTGCTGGATTTATCGCAGCCGCAAGTAATGGGAATTTTGAATGTAACTCCGGATTCTTTTTCGGATGGCGGCCAATATACCCAGCTTGATTATGCGCTAAAACGTGCTAGGGAAATGGTAGAGCAGGGCGCCACTATAATTGATATTGGCGGGGAGTCTACCCGGCCTAATGCCGCCCAAGTGAGCAGTGATCAAGAAATACAGCGGGTTGTACCCGTCGTTACCGCAATTTGCCAACAGCTGAATGTGATTATTTCAGTTGATACCAGCAGTCCAGAGGTGATTACAGAAGCGGTTAAGGCGGGTGCACATCTATGGAATGATGTACGTGCCCTAACCCGGCCAGGAGCTTTACAGGTTGCTGCTGGCTTGAATATTCCTGTCATTCTCATGCACATGCGTGGTGAGCCAGATACCATGAATAGCTTGGCAAACTATGACAATGTGGTACAGGAGGTTATTAGTGAACTTGAGCAGCGTGTCAATGCAGCACTGGATGCAGGAATTCAGCGTGAAAATATAATTCTGGATCCCGGCTTTGGATTTGCCAAAATTGCCCAGCACAATCTAAAGCTCTTAGATACGCTTTATGAGTTTAATGATTATTTTGGCTTACCGTGGCTAAGCGGTTTATCCCGCAAGCGCTTTTTGGGAGAGGTGCTCAATGGCGCAGCAGTAGATAAGCGCTTATATGCTGGACTGGCAGGACACCTGATATCAGTACAGCAGGGCGCGTCAATTATTCGAACCCATGATGTGCTTGCCACAGTTCAGCATTTAAAACTATGGCAAGCCACCTTAGCTACTTAATTTCAAGGTATTAGGAGCAAGCCACTTGTTTATACTGGTTTTCCTGTACCTGTTTAAAACCTAGCGATTTGGCTTTTTCCAGTTGAAAAGCGGAAATCTTGTAAATGCCCAGCTTGCCTTGCGCGGCACCACACACCTGTGTGCGCATCATGCCGTCATCTGCACAATGTGCGTTTAGTACTTGCACCTGACTTTGGTCAAGTCTTTGCTGGGTCTTATTAAGGGTATCATTACCAGCTGCCTGTTCACACTGCTTCAAGCCCAGGTCTTTGGCAACCCACACCGGTTGGTGGCTGCCTTCCCCGGATTGAGAAGGGGAAGACTGGCAGCCAGTGAGTACGGCAATACCAAGCAGGGCAAGGGTAAAAGTAGTTTTTTTCATACGTATTAATCCATTAATTTGATAGGGCAACATTGCCAGACTATCAAACCCAGGGAGCAATCCGGCATTAAAAATGTTATGCCAGTGTTACTGTTTTACCCTGTATATCAAGCTTTACTTACTAATTACTAAGTCCTTTGATTGTATGGCATTTCAGCATCACTCTGCTTTGAGCTGCAAGGCGCGCTGGTAGAGTTCATTTTTTTTCAGGCCAGTTAAATCTGCAGCAAGCTGTGAGGCGGTTTTAACTGGTAAATCCTGTAATAACCGTTTTAATAAATCATCGACTTTTTGCTGATCCTGCTCGCCAGTTTCCGGGGCACCTGCCACCACCAGAACAATCTCACCCTTTTGCTGATTGGGATCATTCTTTACCCATTCTACCAAGTGAGCAAATGTAGTTTTTTTAATGGTTTCAAAGGTTTTGGTAATTTCACGTGCCAGGGTAACGCTACGGTTCGGGCCAAAGATATCATGCATATCCTGAGCACAATCCAGAATACGGTGCGGGGCTTCATAGAAAATCAGGGTTTGCGGGGCGGTTTTTAAGGCTTGTAGCTTTTGTTGTCTGGCGTGGGCTTTGGCGGGCAAAAAACCTTCAAAACTAAAGCGGTCGCTGGGCAGCCCAGCAGCACTTAAAGCAGCAATGGCTGCACAGGCACCCGGTACAGGGATAACCCGGATATTTTCCTCATGGGCAGCACGCACCAGTTTAAACCCCGGATCACTAATTAAGGGAGTTCCTGCATCGCTGATTAGCGCAACAGACTGGCCTTGTTTAATTTTGTATATTATTTCCGGGATTTTGTGATTTTCGTTATGTTCATGGCAAGCAGTGAGTGCAGTTGTAATATGATAGGTATCCATTAAGCGTGTTGCGTGTCGGGTATCTTCAGCAGCAATAAGTGCTACCTCACGCAGTATTTGAATTGCACGCGCCGAAATATCTTCAAGGTGACCAATTGGCGTTGCCACCACATATAAATAAGCACTCATGCGGAAGGCTTCTCCATGTATAGAAAAATATTAAATAGATTAACAGGATTGGGGCTAACTGCGTTGCCCTTGTTGCTGTCATCAGTACAGGCCCAGCCACAGCCAAAAGTACCATTGCAAGCAAAGCCAGTGGTCAAGGCACCGCTACTTAAGACGCCAGCACAGCAATCAAAGGCTGAAGTACTCATTATTTTGCCCGCCAGTGGCCCGATGTCAGTGGCCGCCAGTAGTGTACGGGATGGAATAGAAGCGGCCTATTATGCCGGAAATTCCAGACCAGTGCTGCGTTTTGTAGACAATAGCCAGCGTGCTATTACGGATATTTTAAAAACTGAGGTTAAAAAAAACACCCAGCTGATTATTGGCCCATTGGCACGTAATGAAGTGGAAGCACTAGTACAAGCCAAGCCAGCGGTTAAAACACTGGCGCTCAATCAGGTTTATAAAACCGAACCCAATATTTGGCAATTTGCCCTGTCACCCGATGAAGATGCGCTAGCCATTACCAAGCGTATTCAGACTGATGGGGTTAGTCAGCTATTTGTACTCACCCAGGATAACCAAAGTGGCAGTACCAAGCGTTTTCGCGATGCCATGAACCGCATTTTGGGTGGCAAGCTGGTAAACAGCAATAATGTACCGCGCAAGCTGGAACCCCAACAGGGTATTTTGCTACTGGGGGATTATGACTGGCTTAGCCAGCTTAAGAAGCTACCCAATGAGAAAATTTATACTGTGCCGCTGGCCATTAAGGAAAACGCCAGCCTGCCAGTCGGGCTGCAATTTTGCGATATACCTGCCCTGTATAAGGCAGACTGGCCAGAATTACTCAAGGCATATCAGGACAAGCCCACCAGTGTACCCTATCAGCGTTTGCTGGCTTTTGGGGGCGATACCTGGAATATTGCCAGCGTCATTTTGAATAATACGTCAGGTAAACAGCCAGACACGCAGCAGGGTCAGACTATTCATGGCCGTACGGGAACGATCCGGATTGTAAAAAATACCATAGACCGCTATCCCCAGTGTATGAAGGTGGAAAATACCGGTCTGAGTTTTAATTAGCCAAAGCTTGTGTTCACAGCCTGCTTAAATAGCCCAGAATATGATGATTAATCCATGCCTGTAGGTCGTTCCAGTAGTCCCACGCATCAGCAGGGTGCGCAAGCTGAAGATGCAGCCGCCAGTTTTTTGCAGCATCAGGGCTATCAACTGGTGGCACAAAATTTTAATACCCGGTTTGGCGAAATTGACCTGATTGTGCAGCGTGCTCAGCAGTTGGTCTTTGTCGAAGTGCGCCAGCGCAAGGCCAATAGTCTGGTCAGCGCACTGGAAAGTATAACTTTCGCCAAGCAGCGTAAAATTATCAGGGCAGCGCAGGTTTTTCTGCAACAGCATAAGCAGTACCACAACCACGATTGCCGTTTTGATGTGATTGCCCTGACTTCAAAGCCGATACCGTCCTCTCAAAAGTGGCCTGCCTTGGCGCAATCTACAGCGCAGGATGTATCAATGCCTTTTGAGCTGGAATGGATTCAGGCTGCATTTGACATTGCTTAAATTTGACAATGCTTAAAGCGGTCACTATGACCTTTTCAATTCTAATATTTACTTACAGAGCAAAACACCTGATTTTAATATCGTCCCAGCAACACATTCATAATTCATTCATGGACCTAGAGAAAACTGTTAAATAATGCTGATAGTCATTCAAAAGCAGCTTTAAAATTAGTTACACTCGGTCAGTTTGAATTGATCTTGTCTTAAGGAAATGTGTTTATGAATAAGTCTGGCTATCTGGGACTAAAAATGGGTTTGGCAGGCATCATGCTGGTGGGATTGTCCGGTTGTGCGAGTTTTCTGGCGCAAAGCACCGGGCCTGCACCCTTGGGGACAGATAGTGGAGTGCGGACTTTTAGTCAGGTTTTAAATGATAATTCCATTGAACGCACTGCTAAAATCAACACCTATAAGCTGGATGAACGCTTTAAGTATGCTCGTATCAATATTGCCAGCTTTCATAGTGCTGTATTACTCACCGGACAAGTGGGTGATCAATATTTAAAACAACTGGCAGAAGACAATGTTAGAGCCATGTCTGATGTAAAAACTGTACATAACTACATTACAATTGGCGAGAAAATTCCGTATAACACGATTGTGCAGGACAGTATTGTCACGGCCAATATTCGCCGCATGCTGGTTACTTCGCCAGACATTTCAGACACCAAGGTGAAGGTGCAAACCGAGGATGGCGTGGTGTATGTAATGGGTAAACTAACGCCCAGTGAAAATCAGGCATTGATCAATATTCTGCAAAGCACACCCAATATTGTCAAAGTGGTATCACTGATTGATTTATTGAGTGATGCCGGTGTGGCAACTTCAAGTAACGGTTTAACCCAGTCAGCGACACCAGCCACAGCCAGTACCTTAAACGCTAATCTGACCCGAACGGCTTCAACCACGCCATTGGCGAGTCCGACCACCACAATTGATCAGACCCCGGTAGCGATTGATCCAGAACAGGCTGCCCCGGATCAAACCGATGAAACGTCAGCGCCTTAATTGCATTTTTAAATAAGGGCGCTATTTCAGATTTTGAATAAGGCGCATTTTTAACCAAAGGAAGAATACGGCATGACAGATAAATTAGCCCGCGATCGGCATAAGCAGCACTTGCAAGGTAAGCATAGCCTACAAACCAAGTGGCTGATGGTTGCTGGTATCGTGCTATTAGGCTGTAGCAGCTGTTCTTCCCTCAATACTTCGCGTAACACGACATCCGCTACTTCAACCAGTTCGCAGAATCATTCATCCATGGCTTCCTTAACGCAATTTTTTTCCGGTGTGGGTTTCCTTAATGGCATTACCCGCAAAGATTTTACGGCGCAATACAATATTGCCTACGGTCAGGATTCACGGCAAAAGCTGGATGTCTACCAGCCGCTGCATGTGAGCAACAGCAAGCCACAGCCTGTGGTTTTGTTTGTGCATGGTGGTTCGTGGGAAGAAGGTAGCAAGGATGATTACCTGTTTGTGGGTGAAAGTTTTACCCGCGCAGGCTATGTTACTGTTGTAATGAATTATCGGCTGGCACCGGCGCACACATATCCGGATTACGTGCAGGATACCGCACTGGCCATCCAATGGATTAACCAGAATATTGCCCGTTATGGAGGCAACCCGCAGCAAATTGTGGTGATGGGGCATTCTGCCGGGGCATTTAATGTAGTGGAAGCGGTTGATAATTCACGCTGGCTGGCTGAAGTTAATGTGCCGATATCGCATATTAAGGCAGTGGTTGGCATTGCAGGGCCTTATAGCTATGATTTTCGCACTGACAGTACCCGCGATGCGTTTCCAGCCGATGCTTCCCCAGATCAGGTCATGCCGGATCGCCATATCAGGACCGATGCGCCGCCACATTTATTGCTGGTCGGTTCCAAAGACCATCGCGTTAATCCTTTCAATGCACAGCGCATGCAGGCTGCCTTGCAAGCCAGACAAATTCCGGTGCAATTGCAAACTGTGGAAGGCGCTAATCATGTTTCTATTATGGCGGCAGTTGCTACCCGACTTTCATGGTACAAAAATACACGTCAACAAATTCTGGATTATCTGGCAAAAACCTTGAATTCATAGATCTTAAAATCATAAACCCTGTTTAGATGACTTAGTCGAGTGTCCCGGAAATTTGCATTTAACGGTAGCCTATGATGCAGTCATCTTTTATAGGCTATGTGTCCATGTGCTGTGCTTTACAAAGCAGTATCCCTCGTTGCAAAAATTGACTAATCGACTTTAAAACCCTTATTTTGCTGCTTTGTCATATCCCTTATAAAAATAAGTATTACGCTATATCTGGTAGGCAATCCCAATAACCATTCGCCTGATCCAACAAAAGAACCAGACCCAGGGAGAACACCAATGACCAGCCACCTGCACCAGTTACAGGCCATCACTCATTCACTTTCCGGCAGTGCTGCCGAAGATGACCAGTTATTTGCACAACTTGGTGATGCCCAGTTTGTATTGATTGGTGAGGCATCGCATGGAACGCAGGAATTTTATCAGGAGCGTGCGCGGATTACCCGGCGCCTGATTGAAGAAAAAAACTTTAGCGCTGTGGTGGTTGAGGCAGACTGGCCCGATGCTTATCGGGTTAACCGCTATGTACGCGGGCAGGGTAAAGACCCTAATGCACAAACTGCCTTGAGTGATTTTAAGCGTTTTCCGCGCTGGATGTGGCGTAATGATGTGGTGCTACAGTTTGTTGAGTGGTTGCGCAAATATAACCGGAAAGCCCAGTTACAAGGCCAGACCCAGGCTGGATTTTATGGTATGGATTTATATAGCCTGCATCGTTCCATGGGTGCAGTGATTGAATATCTGGAGAGTGTAGACCCGGAAGCTGCCCATCGCGCCCGTGCACGCTATAGCTGCTTTGACTCCTTTGGCAAGGAACCCCAGACCTACGGCATGGCAACCGAGTATGGTGTCGCAGAACCTTGTGAGGATGCGGTCATTGCCCAGTTGATGGAGCTTCGCCATCAGGAAGATGCGCTAGTCAACAATGAAGGCGTATTGGCGGAAGATGAGCATTTTTATGCCGAGCAAAATGCACGTTTGGCAGTAAATGCAGAGCGTTATTACCGTGCCATGTTCCGCGGACGTAATAATTCGTGGAATCTACGGGATACGCATATGGTTGATACCATTGATGCGCTTGCAGCACATCAGGCCGAGCAAGGACAGCCCGCCAAAATTATAGTCTGGGCGCACAACTCACATCTGGGCGATGCCCGCGCTACTGAAGTCGGCCAGCGTGATCAGGTGAATGTTGGCCAGTTAATGCGTGAACGACATCCGGACAACACCTTTATTGTTGGCTTTAGTACTTATCAGGGCGAAGTTTTTGCGGCTGATGACTGGGATAGTCCGGGCATCCGTAAAGCTGTGCGCCCGGGTTTGCCTGATAGCCATGAAGCGCTGTTACATCAGGTGAGCCAGCAGGCGGGTGTAGAAAAATTCTGGATTAACTTGCAAGCCCAGCAACAAAAAGAAAAGCCAGATGCAGCGTTGTTAAGTAAGGAGCGGTTAGAGCGCTACATTGGGGTAATTTATGCACCTGCAACCGAGCGCTGGAGTCATTATTTAAAAACCCGGCTCGATCAGCAGTATGATGCGCTGATTTATATAGATAAAACTAAAGCCTTGAATCCTCTGGATCGGCAAAGCGTGACAGAACCGGAAGTTGAAGAAGACTTGCCAGAAACGTATCCAACCGGTCAATAATCCTATCAAAAGGTTGCAGCAGAAATTTTTAATTAAATTTAAAGTGCAGATGCTTGCTGGGTTACTTGTTCAATCATCCAGTAGGCAATGCTGCCTTTGGGCGGAATGGTTGGTAACTGGTTAAAATCAAAGAAAGCAGCTTCAGCAATTTCTTCATCTTGCAGCAGTAGCTCACCATCGGCATATTCAGCCTTGAAGGCCAGCATCAGGTTGCTGGGAAATGGCCACGGCTGGCTCGCCATGTATTGAATATTTTTTAACTGAATTCCAACTTCTTCAAGGGTTTCACGCGCAACTGCTTGTTCAAGGGTTTCACCCACTTCCACAAAGCCGGCAATCAGGCCATACATGCTGGTATGCCGTTGGGCAGAGCGTGCCAGCAAGATCTGTTTACCCTTGGTAATAGCAATAATCACACAGGGATTAATACGTGGATACTGCGAATAACCGCAGGCAGTACAGGTCATGCAATGTTCTTTGGCATGGGCGACGGCCTTGTGACCACAACGACTGCAAAACTGATGGTTACGCTTCCATTCCAGAAGCTGCATGGCACGACTAGTCTGCTCAAACTGTGCAACAGTCCAGTGGCTCACCAGTTGACGCACTGGCACAAACTGGTAGCCCGCCGGAATTTCATTCTCATGGAAAGTAGGACGTGCAACCACCCGCTGGCCATTTTGCTCAGGCTCTACACTAACCACAATATCTTCTGGATGCGCAGGCAGGCGAGGCAATTCCAGTTGTTCATTAACCAGCAGAGCATGGTCTTTTAAGATATAGGCTATGACGGTTGGCAGTCCATGTGCAGAAGCCGTCTGCTCAGACGCATGGCCAGCAGCAGTCAAATTATCCGGCAAGATGGTGCTTTGCATCACAGTGACCCTATATCATGAGCTTGGTATGGTTAGTTTATATCCGTTTCAGGCAGCTAGTTCCTGAACACTTTTCAGGCCAATCTCAAAAGGACGGATACCCAGCGGTTTTTGCTGTTCCAGACTATCAAGATAATGATCCACACTCACCATGACATTGGCCAGCAAATTGATGTGATGACTATCCGGAGGCGTGGTCTGGTCTGGTGCAAAAGCACGCTCTACATATTGAGCGGCCTGCTTGAGCATATCGCCGCCTGCTGTGGCATTCATAAATAACAAGGCACCAGCAATGGTCTCAAACATGGCGGGTACATTATTCATGTGTAACAGGTCTTTGGTTTCCAGATAAGAGGTGAGTGCACGCATGCTCATATTTAGCGACTCACGACTTTCCTTGATCAGGGTTTCACCGGCTTCTTCCAGTTGATGCAGGGAAATATGCAGGTTATGGAAAGGCAGCTTGCTGGTGCCAGCAATATAGGAGCGATCCAGCACAGTCAGGGCGTTGCCTGCATAAAGCAGGGCATCCATCAGGTTGTTAACATCTTCAAGATTGGTCAGATCCTGCCAGCCTGCAACCTGATTGGCCTGATAGGCAAGCAGGGTACTGGCTTCACCCAGATTGAGCAGGTTTAAAGCATTGGCCAACTGGTGCAGTTGTTCGCCAATGGCTGGAAAACTGCTGTCAATACTGTCGCCATGCTGCATGCTGTCGATCTTGTTTTTGATATCAGTAATTTCCTGCTGCATCAGTTCTGTGGTGACATGAATAGTCGCGCTGTCCGGGCCATGCAAATAACGGCCGAGCAAACCGGCCTGCGCATCACTAATCAGATATTCATAGAGGCCCAGTTGCTGGCGCAATTCATCAGCTTCTTCATGGTCACGGCAGGCGCTTAAGGTCAGGGCATCAGCAATATCCTGCTCGGTAGGAACAAAGGCTGCTGTATTGCCAATAAATTTTTGCAGGTTACGTTCAATTAAAATCAGGGTACGCAGACGAACATCATTGAGCTTGCAGCTTTGCAGATCTGTAAAGGCAGTATTGATGGCATGCCAGTAAAGTTCCGAGCTGCTGCCAGCTGCCAGCATGCTGGTAAAATGCCCAACCAGTTTAATGGCCTGAAAGTCCAGCGCATTGGCCTGCTTTTTAAGCACGCGATTGAGTGAGGTTTTATACAGCGCTAACAGCTGGTTCACCTGTGAAGGACTGATCTCCGGCTTTTGCAGGTTCAGGTTCAACTGGGGCAGCTGAATAATGCTGAGATAGGGCTGCAGGAAATAGCCTTCACGCAATAACGGCTCACCCAGCTCTGCATAAATGCGGTTGATAGATGGCAGCAGGAAATGTGGCAACAGATTTTCACGCAGTACCACAAATTCCAAATAACGGGACAGCATCATCAGGCCTTCACTGACGGCACCCAGTTGTTGATCAGTCACTTTACTGGTATTGGCAACAATGTGATTAATCAGCTTGGAGGTGGCTTGAGCCAGTTCAACAGCACCGGTAATTTCCAGCAGGCTAAGGACACCGTGAATCTGGTTCATGTTTTCACTGGCCTCAGTCAGGCCAAAGGTATTGCTGGTGTCGTCAATATAAGCGCTTAAGGCATTTTGTACTTGTAATAGTGAGGCATCTATTTCCGGTTTAACAATATGAAGTGCAATGGCATCAAAATGTTGAGCGGTAGCAAGGGACATAGTAATAACATCCTTCCTTAGATCTTATTTGAGGTCGATGTATGAACCTGTACTGGGTTGCTAACGTGGCAGTACAGGCGTTGGCTATCTGGTGCGCAAACCCGTGGCAGGTCTTTGTAGACACGGCAGTCCTTGTAAACAGGGTCTGCTGGAGTTTTTAGCGTCTGCTATAACATATAGTGTTTGGCGCAGGACAGCCAGTAAAAAATCATGCTTTGCTAAAGTTTTTTAAACCATTTGTGGCAAACTGCACAGTTTATGTGCGGAAAATGGCTTTGCAGTAGTTTAGCAAAAAATGGCTTATTGAAATACAGTACGCCACAGGGCAGGCATGCCATTTTTCTCGCTAAACTGATCCAGCCACTGGCCATGATTTTGTGATTCCTGATTTGATGCTGCAATGACCGGCAATTTAAAGCGGCCAGCAAACTGACGGTGCTGGGACAGGCCATCAGCGCTGCTCTGGTCACCCCCAATATCCAGCGTGACCTGACCACCGGTCATGGCAAGGTAGACATCAGCCAGAATTTCCGCATCCAGCAATGCACCGTGGAAAGTACGGTCACGTTGCTTGATTTCATAGCGCCGAACCAGTGCATCCAGCGAATTTTTCTGACCCGGATGCTTGCGTTTGGCCAGCGCCAGTGTATCAGTCACTTCCACCCGGCTTTTTAGTGAAGGCAAACCAGCCTTTAAAAATTCACCTTCCAGAAAGTTCATGTCAAAGGTGGCATTATGCGCAATGATTTCCGCGCCATGCAGATAATCGTTTAATTCCTGAGCAATTTGTTCAAATAGCAGCTTGTCTTGCAAAAAAGCATCGTTGATGCCGTGGACAGTGACCGAATCACCCACCGGACGCTGTGGATTAATATAGACATGAAATGAGCTGCCTGTTAGCTTGCGGTTGATCATTTCAATCACGCCAACTTCAATAATGCGGTCGCCATCGGCAAAGCTAAAGCCAGTGGTTTCAGTATCCAGAATCAACTGGCGTTTGCCGGACAGTTTTACTTTGGCAGGAGTGCGCTGAATACCATTTTGCGGATTGGCCTGTTCCAGTTGCTGTTCCTTGTTGTGCTGCTCTACAGCCGTTTTGGGTTCAACCTCATCCACCCATTCTTCATCAGCAGCATAAAGCTCATCTGGCTCCTGTTCATGCAACATGTCCAGACCCAGTGGATCGTGGCTAAGCCAGTCAGGCTCCGCAGCAGGTGCATCGGCTTCAGGAACAGTGGCATTTAAAGAAGCTGCTGGCTGGGGAGAGTTAATTCGACCTGTATTGGTTTTAACCTGATCAGCGCCACGGTTGGCCAGCATGTCTGCGCGTTCATTGCCCGCATGACCAGCATGGCCTTTAATCCAGTGCCATTCAATACTGCGGTTTTGACAAACCTGATCCAGTTGTTGCCAGAGGTCGGCATTGATCACTGCTTTACCATCAGCCTTGCGCCAGTTTTTCTTTTTCCAGCCAATGATCCATTCGGTAATGCCTTGCTTGACATAGTTGGAGTCGGTCCAGATCACCAGCGGCTGTGATACAGCGCAAGCCTTGATGCCTTCAATGGCTGCAGTCAGTTCCATGCGGTTATTGGTGGTATCAGGCTCACCGCCGCACAGCTCCTGTTCCTGTCCATCAGCAAGCTGCATATAGACACCCCAGCCGCCAAGGCCCGGGTTGCCACGACAGGCACCATCGACATACAACACAACTGGCTGGGTTTGGGGGTTATTCATGGCCTGCAACAGCTCCGCACGGATCAAGCCAGCAGTCTACCGAAGCCAGTCACTGAGGTCTAGTGCTCAGATAAAGCCATTAAGCCTGAGCAAAAGCTAACCAGCTTAGTCAACCAAAACGCCTAATCTGCGTTAAACATACAAAATAATAGTCAGGTGTGAGGCTGAATTTTGGCGCGCCTACTTTCAATATCGTTACGATTGACTATTTTTATTTTCAAACTTTGTAAGTAATATGGCTAAATTGCAACATTCGCTGACATTCTTGCGCGTGAACAGGGTTGGAGAGCTAAGGCAGTCTTCATACAATGTGGCGCTTTAGTGGATGCGTTTAATCTGGGTGGTAGGAACAAGCTATGCAACATTCTGTAGAAACCGTTGAGCAAAATACATCTGGCTTTCAGGGTAAGCTCATGGCCCTAACGGTTGCCTTAATGGCTGCCGGGATTGTGAGTGGTTGCTCCAATACACCGCCCAAGAAAACCATGCAAGCCAAAACCAGTAAAACCATAGGCCATAGCAAGTCCGGTCATCAGGAAGCTCTGCTGGATGCCAACAGTGTTGATTCACTGGAAGCCTTGCTGTCAGCAACGGATATGGCGGCTGTAGAAGGCGACCGTCTTGCAATCTTGCGACATGGTGATGTGTGGAAACGCATGCGGGCAGGTTTTCAGATGAACCTGAACGTCCAAAACAGCCGGATTACGGCACAACGAAGCTGGTTTGCCAGCCGCCAGCCCTATATTGACCGCTTGAGTGCGCGTGCCAGCCGTTATTTATACCATACAGTGACGGAAGCCGAGCGCCGTGGTATTCCCACAGAACTGGCGTTATTGCCTGTTATTGAAAGTTCTTATGACCCGGCTGCAACCAGTAGTGCCGCAGCAGCAGGGATGTGGCAGTTTATTCCCAGTACGGGCACCATTTATGGCCTACGTCAGAATTCCATTTATGATGGCCGCCGTGACGTGGTGGAATCCACACGCGCAGCTTATGAATTCCTGACCAGCCTGTATAACCAGTTTGGCTCATGGGAGCTGGCACTGGCCGCCTATAATGCGGGTCCGGGTCGTATCCAGCAAGCCATTAACCGTAATATGGCAGCAGGACTACCTACCGATTACTGGTCACTGCGCTTGCCTGCCGAGACCATGAACTATGTGCCTCGCTTTTTGGCAGTGGCACAAATTGTAAAAAATCCAGAAAATTATGGGGTATATTTGCCCAGCATTGCCAATCGCCCTCACTTCCGTGAAGTACAGTTGCCCGGGGTGGTTGACCTGACGCTGGCTGCATCAATTGCTGGCTTAAGCTATCAGGAGCTATATGAATTAAATCCCGGATTCAGAAGCAGTTATACTGATCCCATGGGGCCAAACCGTTTGCTGATTCCCGCAGCCTTAAATGCACAGATTGACCAGCGTTTGCGCAGTATGCCGACCCTTGGACAAACCAATCCCGGCCTGATGGCAAGCCTAGGCCCGGTGGGTGGTGCGGTCATTTTAAGTCAAGGTGGCAACACGGCAAACCGCAGTTTTAGTACCCAGCAGGCTGCTGCACTGATGAGTGCAGGGACTATCAATCGTACCAATACGTCATCACTGGGCTCGTCAATAACCCAGCCAGTGACAGCCCGTAACGCTAATGTAACCAATACCAATACAACCATTACGACCACATTAAGTAATGGTTCAAAAACCGTTAGAACCACTACACCAGCGGTAACAGCAACTCCTGCAATAACGACATCTGTACCAGTTGCCACAGCCAGCAGTACCGCTGGCATGCTGGCCATGAATACCAAGCGCAATCCAACACCAGCGTCTGCCAATGCACTGGCAGCCTTTGCCAATCAGGCGGATTTGCCCAGTAGCCCCCGGATTCCGGTTGCAGTAACACCAGCGCGCAATATTCAGCCAGTGGGTGAACCGCCGTTAAGCAATGCCGAGCTGCGTGGCTTGACTGCCTCCACAACCGTTGCTAGCGTAACCAGTCCAGTCGCTGGCGAGCCGCAGCCAACCGTTGAGGAAAAAGCTAAGGTGGTGGCTGAATTGCAGGCACTGGCACCAGCGGGAACCCAGGTGGTTGATCCGTTAGATGGCAAGATCAAGCTGACAGCTATTCAAACCAGCCAGTCAGTGGCGGATGCCAAGGGGCAGGAGCTAAAAATCAAGTATGAACAGCCCGTTTTGGTTGCCCAGAAAAATACTGCTTCGCCAGCCAAACCGAAAGTGGCGCCAGTGATTGTCAATGCTACACAAAAACCACAGGGCGAGCGTTCTGTGCATGTGGTGCAGGCAGGCGATACGCTGGCCAGTATTGCAACCCGTTATGGCGTGAACTGGCGTGATGTGGCCAACTGGAACCAGATTGACCCTAATAAGTCGCTTTATGTGGGCACTGCGCTGTATTTGTATAATGCCAAAAAGCCACAGCCCAGCCGTCCAACCAGCTATACGGTTCAAGCGGGTGATACCCTGACTGCCGTAGCAGAAAAATTTGGTATGACCAACAAACAGCTGGCCAGCATGAATAACCTGACAGCAACCAGTAACCTGCTGCGTGGTACACGCCTGACCCTGGTCGACAATGGAACAAGTCGTACTGATGACAATCAGGCAGACGATGAACCACGTGGCAGCAAGACTACATCAGGCCGTAAAACTGCTGAAAAAGTAGAAACCATCAGCTATAAGGTGAAGCCGGGAGAATCAGTAGGTTCACTGGCCAATCGTTACCAGATTAGCAATGAAGAATTGGCATCATTTAACAAGTTTTCGGCCAACAGCACCTTATATGTAGGACAAACCATTAAAGTTCCGGCTACAGTGGTTAATGATGCTGATGAAAAAGCGCCGCTTATCAGCTCACGTAATGCCAAGACTTCCAGTAAAGAACCTTCTGGTAAAGAGTCTTCCAGTAAGGAAACTGCGGCCAAGATTGACACCATCAGCTATACCGTTAAATCCGGTGATACCTTAAGCCGGATTGCCAGCCGTTTTAATACCACCAATGATGAACTGGCCAAACTGAACAGGATTTCTGCCAGCAGCATGGTGATTGTGGGGCAAAAGCTGAACGTGCCGGATACCGAAACGCCTGAAGAACCAGCGCGTCCGACCAGCTATACCGTACAGTCTGGTGATACGCTAACGCGTGTGGCAGCAAAGTTTGACCTGACGCCACAAGAACTGGCAGAAATGAATGACTTAAAAGCCAGCAGTAACCTGATTCGGGGCGCTACCCTGACGCTGGTGGCCAGTGATGCCAGATCAGATAAAAAATCAGCCAAAGCTGACAAATCGGAAAAAGCAGACAGCAAATCTGATAAAAAGGCTACAGGCAAAAAAGCTGAAGCCGATGAGGTTGAAGTTGAAACGGTAAGTGCCAAAGCCAGCCGTTCGGACGACACGGAAAGCTATACAGTAAAGCGTGGTGAATCACTCAACAGTATTGCCGCTAAATATGACCTGACAGCAGCAGAACTGGCAAAGTTAAACCAGATTTCAGCCAAGACCAAAGTCCAGTCCGGCCAAAGCCTGAATGTGCCAAAGCTCACCAGCAATTACACCATCAAGCGGGGCGATACCTTAATCAAGGTTGCCTCAAAACACGGTGTTTCAGTCAATGATCTGGCCAAAATGAACCAGATTTCCCCATCAACCAACGTTAAAATTGGTGATGTGCTGGTGGTGCCCAATAGTGGAAGCCGTAGCCTATAATTTTTTAGTCAGTGACTGTTGTGAGTAATGCTATATGTTACAACGCCGCCAGGATGGAATGGCAAGGTTAGACCCGCACATTAAAAGCAATTTAAAACAACAATGTTTATTACTGGGTGTGGGGTTAAGTATGGGGCTGGCCAGCAGTGTTGCAACTGCTGTGCCAGTACGACAAAACTACATTAGTGCGCATGAAAAACCGCTGTACCAGAATGCGCCCTACATGCCGTATGCCAACCCTGATGCCCCCAAAGGTGGGGTGCTGTCCATGTCGGCCAATGGCACCTTTGATAATTTCCAGACCTTGAATGGCAAGGGGACGGCTGCTGATGGTACTGGCAGTTTGTACGACACCCTAATGAAGCGCTCGCTTAATGAAGCCGCCGTGAATTATCCATTATTGGCCAGCAGTGTTACTGTAGACCCGGAAGATTTATCCTATGCCATTTTTCATTTAAATCCCAAGGCACGGTTTAGTAATGGCACACCAGTTACTGCTGCAGATGTGGCCTTTAGCTTTAATGCATTACTAAAGGATGGCGCACCGGGGCTCAAGGTATATCTGGGCGATATCAAAAGCGTTAAGGCGTTGAATACACTGGATGTGCGCTTTGACTATAAAAGTAAGGACAATAGCGAAATCACATCCATTGTGTCTGAAGTACCGATTTATTCGCAAAAGGACTTTAGCAAAAAACCCTATGACCGGATTATGGCAACCGCACCATTGGGCAGTGGGCCTTATGTGCTGGATCGTGTAGATGCCGGGCGCAGTATTACCTATAAGCGCAATCCCAATTACTGGGGACAGAATTTGCCTGTCAACCGGGGCCGCAATAATTTTGACACGATTAAGTATGTGTATTATCGCAATCTGGACATTGCCTTTGAAGGCTTTAAAAGCGGCCAGTTTTTGTACCAGACCGAATACAAGGCCAGAACATGGTCGCTCTCCTATGATTTCCCCGCTGCCAAATCCGGTATTGTGCGCAAACAAAATATCGTAACGCAAAATCCGGTAGCCACCCAGATGTTTGTGTTTAATACCCGGCGGCCACTATTTGCAGATATCCGTTTCAGGCAGGCACTAACCTATGCCTATGACTTTGAGTGGCTGAACAAGGCACTGTTTTTTGGCCAGTATCAGCGGCTGCAAAGCTTTTTTTATAACAGTGATCTGGCAGCGACCGGCAAACCATCCAGTGATGAATTAAAAATTTTACAGCCGCTGCTTGGAAAACTGTCACCGCTGGAGCAGCAGGGCATTTTGCAGGACTGGCGTTATCCGGTGAGTGACGGTAGTGGCTATAACCGCAAAAATCTGCTGATTGCCCGCCAGATTTTATTGAGTGCAGGCTATCGCTATAAAGATGGCAACTTGCTGGATAAGCAGGGCAAGCCAATCCAGATTGATTTCATGATCAGTCAGGATGGTTTGCAGCGCACCATTTTACCCTTTATACGCAATCTGAAACGCCTTGGGGTTAAAGTCAATCTGCGTCTGGTGGATGTACCGCAATATACTGAGCGCATGCGCCGCTTTGATTATGACATGACCACCCAGGTTATCCCGCAATCCAACTCGCCGGGTAATGAACAGGTACAATTCTGGAGCAGTCTGGCCGCAGACCAGCAAGGCAACTACAACTTTGCCGGTATTAAAAATCCGGTGGTTGACCAGCTTATTGATGGGTTAATCAAGGCACCCAATCGTCAGGTATTGCAAACCTATACCCATGCGCTGGACCGTACCCTGCGTGCTGGCTACTACGTGATTCCCACCTATGGCAAGGTAGGCAACTGGATTGCCACCTGGGACATGTATGAGCAGCCTAAAAATCCGGCTAAATACGATATTGGCCTGGATTACTGGTGGGTCAATCCGAAAAAAGCGCAGCGTGTTAACACTTATTTATCCCGACAAAGCAAGTCTGCGCAGTAAAACCTGCCAGCTTATGAATAATTATATATAAGGAAACCGGAATGTCAGCGTACATCATCAGGCGTCTGTTATTGATCATTCCTACCTTGTTCCTCATCCTGCTGGCCAATTTTGTTATTGTGCAGCTTGCACCCGGTGGCCCGGTGGAAATGGCGATTGAACAGGCAAAGCAGGCACAGGGTCTTGGCGCAGGGCAGGGAGAGGCTGCTTCTACAGCACAGGGTACGCATTATCAGGGTGCGCGTGGCCTGTCGCCAGAAATGATTGACCAGATCAAGCAACAGTATGGCTTTGACCAACCTGCGCCAACACGTTTCTGGCTGATGCTTAAAGGCTATTTAAGCCTTGATTTTGGCACCAGTTTTTTTAAGGACAAACCAGTGACTACTTTAATCCTTGAAAAGATGCCAGTGACCATTTCACTGGGATTATGGAGCACGCTGCTGATTTATCTGGTGTCCATTCCATTGGGCATTCGCAAGGCGCGCGAGCATGGCCTGCTGTTTGATAAAAGCACCTCGTTTTTGCTAGCCATTGGCTATGCCGTGCCGACTTTTGTCTTTGCGGTCTTACTGATTGTATTTTTTGCTGGCGGCAGTTATTTCCAGTGGTTTCCGCTACAGGGGCTGGTGTCGGAAAATTTTGCTGAATTATCGCTGATTGACAAAATCAAGGATTATTTCTGGCATCTGGTGTTGCCGCTTACCACCATGACGCTGGGCGGCTTTGCTGGCTTGACTTACCTGACTAAATATTCCTTTATGGAAGAACTTGGCAAGCAATATGTATTGGCCGCACGTTCCAAAGGTTTAACTGAAAACAAGGTGCTGTATGGTCATGTATTTCGCAATGCCATGCTGATTGTGATTGCCGGCTTGCCTGAAGCGCTGGTGGGTATTTTCTTTGCCGGTAACTTTTTTATTGAAATTATTTTTAACCTTGATGGCTTGGGGCTACTGGGTTTTGAAGCAGTGGTGCAACGGGATTATCCGGTGATTTTTGGCACCCTGTTTATTTTTACCTTGATTGGGCTGTTATTGCGCCTGCTAAGTGATGTCATGTATCAGGTGATTGATCCACGAATCAGCTTTGAATCGCGGGGGGCTAACCAATGAGTTTAATGTTTAGTCCGCGATTCAGTCCAATCATGGCTGCGCGTTTACGTCGCTTTAAGGCACATCGGCTGGGGTATTTTTCCTTTATTTTATTCATGATCATCTTTGTGCTGTCGCTTGGCGCAGAGCTGATTGCCAATGAAAAGCCTTTGCTGGTGTCCTATCAGGATAGCCTGTATTTTCCAGTCATTAAAACCTACTCCGAAACCACTTTTGGCGGTGTGTTTGAAACCGAAGCCGAGTACCGTGATCCAGCCGTAAAACAACTCATTGAAAAGGATGGCTGGATGCTGTGGCCGCCCATTCCTTTTTCTTACCAGACACCCAATATGGAGCTGGCTGTGCCTGTGCCATCACCACCAAGTGCGCAGAACTGGCTGGGCACCGATGATCAGGGCCGTGATGTGGTGGCCCGGGTGATTTATGGCCTGCGGGTATCCCTGCTGTTTGGCCTGTTTTTAACCGCGGCGGCGGCCGTTATCGGCGTGATTGTGGGGGCATTGCAGGGCTACTATGGTGGCATGGTTGACCTGATTGGCCAGCGTATTCTGGAAGTGTGGGGCGGTCTGCCCATGCTGTTTATGGTGATTATTCTGGTAAGCCTGTTTACGCCCAGCGTGTACTGGCTGTTTTTAATCATGCTGTTTTTTGGCTGGCCAGCGCTGGTGAGTCTGGTGCGGGCTGAGTTTTTACGCGCACGCAATCTGGACTATGTGCGTGCAGCACGCGCGCTTGGGGTAACCGACCGTGCCATCATGTTCCGGCATATTTTACCCAATGCCTTAAGTTCCAGTTTGTCACAGTTACCCTTTATGCTGACAGCCAACATTACCGCACTCACCGCGCTGGATTTTCTAGGCTATGGCTTGCCGCCGGAATCTGCTTCACTCGGTGAGCTGTTATTGCAGGGCAAAAATAATCTGGATGCTGTGTGGCTGGCGCTGACCGGCTTTTTTACCATGGCGATTGTGCTGTCTTTATTGGTGTACATCGGGGAGGCCGCACGCGATGCATTTGACCCAAGACGTTGATATGAATCATCAGGCAATCAACAATAATAACAATGCATTGCTGCATGTTGAGCATTTGTCCATTCGCAGCCATCAGCAAGTGCTAGTGCAGGATTTAAGCTTTGACTTGCAGCCCGGAAAAACGCTGGCAATTGTAGGCGAAAGCGGTTCTGGCAAGTCCATTTCATCACTGGCCTTACTGGGCTTGCTCCCGGACAGCTTGCAGGTCACAGGACAAGCCCGTTTAAACGATACAAGCCTGTTACAGCTTAACGAAACTCAATGGCGGCAAATTCGTGGCAAGAAAATTGCCATGATTTTTCAGGAACCCATGACGGCGCTCAATCCGCTGCATAAAGTGGAAAAGCAGATTGGTGAAATGCTGCGTTTAAATGGTCTCAGCAAGGCACAAGTACGCAGCACGGTAATTGACTTATTGAATCAGGTGGGTATTCCACAGCCGGAACAAAAGCTCGGGCGTTATCCGCATGAGCTGTCTGGCGGGCAGCGCCAGCGTGTGATGATTGCGATGGCACTGGCACAGAACCCGGATATTCTCATTGCTGATGAACCAACCACAGCACTGGATGTGACCCTGCAGGCGCAGGTATTAAACCTGCTCAAATCGCTACAACTTAGCCGAAATATGGCCATGATTTTAATCAGCCATGACCTCAATCTGGTACGCCGTTATAGTGATGATGTCATTGTCATGCAACTGGGGCAGGTGAAGGAACAAGGCAACACGGCACAGATTTTTGCCAATCCGCAGGATGATTACACCTGCCATTTGCTGGATCAGGATTTTGGGCAGGCGTTAATGCCTAATGCCAATCTGTCCAGTGAAAAACCGATGCTGCATTTAGAACAGATTACAGTTCGTTTCCCGATTAAAACTGGTTTGCTTAACAAAGTAACTGACCATGTGGTTGCAGTTGAACCACTGGATTTAAATGTGATGCGTGGCGAATCCGTGGGGATTGTGGGCGAAAGTGGTTCCGGTAAAACCTCGCTGGCATTGGCATTGGCTCGCCTGATTAAAAGTGATGGCAAAATTGTGCTCAACCAGAACCGGCTGGATCACTTGAACGAAAACCAGTTACGGCCACTGCGACCTCAGTTTCAGATGGTGTTTCAGGATCCGTTTGGCAGTTTAAATCCGCGCCTGACCATAGAGCAAATTATTGGAGAAGGCGCCACACGCCTGATTCCCAATAAAACTGAGCGTCGCAAGGCAGTGGAAGAGGTGCTGCAAAAGGTAGAATTGCCTGCCGACTTTGCTGACCGTTATCCACATCAGTTGTCTGGCGGGCAACGGCAACGGGTGGCACTGGCACGGGCGCTGATTATGAAGCCCAAGCTGATGATTCTGGATGAACCCACCTCGGCACTGGACAGGACAACACAGCGCGCTTTGGTGAATCTACTGCGCAAATTGCAGCAGGATGAACAGATTAGTTATGTGTTTATTAGCCATGATCTGGCGGTAGTTCGGGCTTTATGTCAGCGCGTGCTGGTGCTGCGCCATGGCAAGGTGATGGAGTTACAGGCCACAGAAGACCTGTTTAATGCACCGCAAACCGACTATACCAAGGCATTAATTGAGGCGGCAATAGGCTAATTTTTCTTTATAACTGAATTGAAAAACACCTTATATAAACTGCCAGTTTTCTAATAGTGAAACTGGCATTTCAGCTTATTGAAGTATTCTAATTAAAATTTGATTTAAAAACCCGGAACAAAAATGCGAAATTTTAGAATTTTATTACTTACTATTTTTTCATTAATCATATTGTCAGGCTGTAACCAGATTGAGTTTGCTACCCGACATACGCCGTATTTAAATACACTACTTGAGCAATCTTTACAGCATCCAGACATGCAAATTGATCCTGCATTTCGTGCCCAGAAATTATTGCTGGATCTGGATGGTGATGGCGCACTTGATTTGGTGAGAGTGGTGAAAAACACGTTAAATCATAAAGCTGGTCTTGAAATTATTTTTGGTAATCATCAACGTACAGAATACCTCATTGCTGGCAAAACATTGGCTGGGCTTAGTGAAGATGATTTATCAATTTTTCAAACCTATAGTATTGCCCCCAAGCATGAAAAATATGTTGATCTGAATGTGTCAATGGGTGAAAACGGAGATATTCCTGCTATGGAAGATGTGCCTGAAAACGAACTGGTTTATCTGGAACATGATGGCATAGATATTGGGATGCTGGAATCCTGTGGCAGCGGTATTATTTATATGAAAAATAATAAATTCCATTGGATTCAGACCAGTTAGTCTAAGGGAAAGTTAATAATGAAAAATGGAATAAACCTTAAATTATTAATTTGTCTGGTTCTAAGCGGACCGCTACTAAGCCATGCCGCCACATTCCAGATCAAAAATGGCTCCAAACTCTATAATGCCCAGCTTGATGTGGCTCACTGTGAAAAAGATGAATGTTCAGGCCAAGCCAAAATTCTGCTATATAAAAAGGGTAGTCAGCAGGTTTTTCAAACTTTCATATCCAATGACCTGAATTTTTATCTGGATAAACAGCAACAGCCCAGTGTGAATGTCATTCAATTATACAATGAGCAAAGCCCATTGATTTTTGAGGATTTTAACTTTGATGGGCAGCAGGATTTGGCTATTCGTAACGGCAATGAAAGTAGCTATGGCGGGCCGTCCTATGATGTTTATGTGTTTAATAAAACCCCCCAGAAATTTGTCATCAGTGATGAACTGACTGCATTAGCCACAGAAAATCTGGGTATGTTTCAAACTGATGCCAAGCGCAAGCGACTAATAACCTTTGCCAAATCCGGTTGCTGTTTCCATGTGTCATCAGAATATGCGGTTATTCCCAGTAAAGGATTAAAACTGGTACATGAAGTGACTGAAGATGCAATGGGCGGGGAGCAGGTCAAAGTTACTACCAAAACCTATAACTTGAGCACCCATCAATGGCAAACCACCGTGAAAAAATACCCAATCGATGACTATTATCAATAAGCCTAGGCAGGCACGGCAAAAAAATTTGCTATGATGGCTAGCAGGATCTTTAATGAATAATTTTGAACAGATAAGGTTTGATATGACATCCGCAGAACAGGGATCATCGGTGCAAGGTAAGTTATTACAAGGAAAACGCTTTCTGGTTGCAGGCATTGCCAGCAAACTATCAATTGCCTATGGCATTGCGCAGGCATTGCATCGCGAAGGGGCAGAGCTGGCATTTACGTATCCCAATGAAAAACTAAAAAAACGCGTCGATGAATTTGCCGGCCAGATGGGTTCGACCCTGGTGTTTGCCTGTGACGTAGCAGATGATGCGCAAATTGAACAAACCTTTATTGATTTAGGCCAGCACTGGGATGGTCTGGATGGGGTGGTGCATTCCATTGGTTTTGCCCCAGCCGATCAACTCGATGGTGATTTTACCGATATCACCAGTCGGGAAGGCTTTAAAATTGCCCACGATATTTCGGCCTATAGCTTCATTGCCATCGCACGCGCAGCCAAACCTTTATTGCAGGCACGTCAGGGCTGTTTGCTGACCTTAACCTATCAGGGGTCTGAACGTGTGCTGCCCAATTATAATGTGATGGGCTTGGCCAAAGCCTCGCTGGAAGCCAGTGTACGTTATCTGGCCAGCAGTCTGGGCAAGGATGGAATTCGCGTGAATGCCATTTCTGCCGGGCCAATTCGGACGCTGGCCGCGAGTGGTATTAAAAGTTTTCGTAAAATGCTGGATGTGAATGCGTCCATTGCGCCATTACAACGCAATGTCACGATTGAAGAAGTGGGCAATGCAGCCTTATTTTTATGTTCACCGTGGGCATCAGGCATTACCGGTGAAATTATGTATGTCGATGGCGGCTTTAATACAGTGGGCATGAGTGAAAGCCTGCTGAATACCGACTAATGCTAGGAACAGAATAAAAGGGAACACTTGTGAGCAGTTCGCGCTTTGAAAATGATTACGCATCAGTCAATTACCGTTATATTGCAGCCTCGAATGAATTAAATGCGCGAACTTCACAGCGTCAGCAGGCGCTTACCATTTTTATCAGTTTTTTTATTGGCTTACTGGCCGCACTCATTGCAGCGCACAATGCCAGCAAGGATAGCACTGCCCACATTGAATGGATTTTGCTGGGTTTTCCTGTGGCTTCAGCTTCTTTTGCGTTTTTAAATTTCAAGTACGAACTGATTATTACCAATTTAAGGGAATATTTGTCTGAGCTAGAGCAACTGGGCAATGCGCATTTATCCATTCCAAGTTATAACACCACAGCCAAATGGGTGATTAAATCCAACCGTGGCCGCCGTTTTCATGATTATGCCTGCGCCATTTTAATTGTGGCGTGCAACAGTATTGGCGTAAGTGCCTTTTATGTGCTGTTTCCAGAACGGTTTAATGCCTCGCACTGGGTATTGTTGATTGTTTTTCTAATTACGGTAATTACTGCGGCCATGCAATGGTTTTTACCCAAGGCTGGCTATAAAGTGCTTTAAGTTTCACAGAATAAAAATGACAGAATATTCTCTAAAAACCTTTTTAGTCCTAGTGCTGCTAATTTTTATAGGAATAATGATCTATAGTTTAAAATATGTGATGATTTATTTGCTAGGTCTCATTTGTCCTTCCTATAAAATTACGATTTCTCCTGAAAAAACGATTGCAGTTAATAACAAAACAGGGGATTCGATTCGTGTTAAAAATTTGTTTTTTACCCATCAGGTGGAAAGTAGTGCAAATACATTCCATGAAGTAATTATCGAAGCTGATCTGGAAACTACACCTGAGCATGTTTTAGAGCAGGAATTTCATCAGCAATATAGAGATGTGCGAAAATACCGTTTTGATCATACATATGGTCGTGCTGATGAGTTTCGGCGCGTTATTTTGCAAGTTAATGTTTTTAAAAAACTAAAATCTAGCTTTATACCTATAATATTTGGTAATCATACTGTTTATTTTAAAGAGTTTGATAGCGACCAGTTGCAGGAAGTCAGGAAATCTATAAAGAAAGTAATGATCAATGCAAAGCTGTCCTAAACAGAAATTTCTTATAATTTAATATTTGTACTTAACAAACGAAGTTAGATAACTTTTCCATAATCAAAGCCATACAAAAACCTTTAAAATTAGACACACAGCGCAATGCTGCACTGTATTAATTTAAAAGAATACAGACCATGAAGTACATCTTCATTTTAGGTCGTCCTTGTTAAATTCTGCTCAGCAATAAAATCGGTGAACCCTATCATGTCAAAAACATTAAAAGTTTATACCCGTAATAATCTTGACCCTGCTGTAAAATCAGCCACCATTGAAATCCTTAACCAGATTCTGGCCAACCTGATTGATTTATCATTGCTGACCAAACAGGCACACTGGAACATGCGTGGCAGCAACTTTATTGCCGTGCATGAAATGCTGGATACATTTAGAACGTCCCTCATTACCCATCTGGACAACGTGGCCGAGCGTGCTGTGCAAATTGGTGGCACTGCACTGGGCACCACCCAGACTGTGGCCGCAACCTCGCATTTGAGTCCTTATCCTGTCGATGTTCATGATGTGCAGGAACATTTAAAGGAACTGGCTGACCGCTATGGTGTGGTGGCCAACCATCTGCGCGATACCATTGATAAAATTGAAGACCCGATTTCTGAAGATATTATCCATGCAGCGCTGGAAGATCTGGATCAATATCTATGGTTCCTGGAAGCCAATATTGATTCTGAGCATGCGCCATCAAACCCGAATGCTTAAAGAGCCAGTCTTATAGACCAGCAGCCCGGCAGGTGTATACAAGCAACTGCCGGGCTGTTTTTTTCCCTTAAAATTCTTGCTTTTAAAACTTTTGTCTTTAAAACGTGAAAAAGCGATTGGACAATTTAAAGCTAAATCAAAAAATAAAAACAACGAAATTAACTTCTAACCGGACTGCCACCCAAGCTTTGCATTAAAGTCACCATGTTGCTCAATTGATTTAAGCGAATCTGGATGAGTGAGTTTTGGGTATTACGGCGTGCTTCCTGTGCATCAATCCATTGTTTCAGTGCCACCGCACCAGCACGATAGCGCACTTCATTTAAGCGTTCGGTGCGTTGAGCCAGCGTAAGGGTACGTTCCTGAGCACTGGCCTGTACCTGCAACTGGGTTTTATTGGATAGCGCATTTTCCACATCAGCCAGCGCGGTGTAAATAGACTGGCGAAACCCGACAATCGCAGCCTGATATTCCAGATCACTAATCGCCAGATTGCGCTGCATGTCGTTATATTGCAAAAAGGGTAGCGACAACCCAGCACCGAGCGTCAGGGCTGGATTTTTGATGAGTTCAGTCAGCGAGGTGCTACTGGAACCTAGGGAACCGGTCAAGCTAATGGAAGGATAATAACTGGCGCGGGTCGCATCCTTATTGGCCAGTACCCGGCGCAAGCGCAGTTCGGCAGCTGTAAGGTCGGGACGACGGGCAATCGATTCAGCCGGTAGGCCTGCATCAATGACAGGCAGTTGGAAGTTGGCTAAACGCTGTGGTTCGCTAAATCCCAATTGGCCCGGCGCGACATCAAACAAGATTGCCAAGGCATTACGCGCTTCAACCCGTTGCTGGATGAGCTGGCTTTGGCTGGCTTCTTGTCCCACAAGCGACTGTTCAGCCTGTGCCAGTTCAAGTCCTGACACTGCACCAGCCCGGTACTGTGCCTGTACCAGTTGAAACAGCTTGCGGCTGTTAGAAATGCTGACCTCACCCGAAGCAATCCGTTCATTTAAATAGGCCAGTTGCCAGTACAGGTTGCACACCGTACCCACCAGACTTTGCGCGGTTGCCTGTAAATCCTGTGCCGTGGCCGCAGCTTCCCAGCGTGCTGCTTCGGTTTGGCTGGCCAGTTTGCCCCATAAGTCCACTTCATAGCTGACCGAACCTGACAGGCTCAAGCCGCGTGAATTGTCTTCACCATCACGCACATCCACCTGATGCGATGCAGAGACATTGGCACCCACGCGTGGCAATTGCTGGTTTGCTGTTAGGCTTGCCTGCTCACGCGCTTGTCTTAAGCGTAAGCCAGCGACCACAAGGTCATTGTTGGCTGCCAGCGCCCGATCCACCAGTGTGTTCAGCTCAGCATCATTAAAAACAGTCCACCAGTGATCCTGTAACTGTGCCAGATTCAGAGCATTTGTTGCCTGACTCTGCTGAGAGTACTGAGCCGGAATCTGTATGGCGGGTTGCTGGTATGGCGTGCGTACTACAGCCGAACAACCCCCCAGTACTGAGAGCGCCACAACCGACAGCACAACATGCTGTGAACTTCTGGCAAGTTTTTGGCATAACTTCTGGCTTAACATCATTATTACATTCTCATCATCTTTGCTCTGGCGCTTTAACCTGAAGCTGTTGAATTTACAAAATGCGTCAGTCGCATTACTCACGAGCAAGGGCAGCCACAGGGTCAAGCTGAGCCGCATTACGTGCCGGTAAAAATCCAAACAGCACACCAATTAAGGACGAACAAATAAATGCGGCAACCATGGAGGTGGTGGAGTAGACCATTTGGAACGTATCACCAGCAAAGTGACTAAAAATCTGGCCAATACCTAATGCCAGCAATACGCCCAATACACCGCCCAGAATACATACCAGCACCGCTTCAATCAGGAACTGCTGCAAAATATCACTTTGCCGTGCGCCAACAGCCATGCGTACCCCAATTTCCTGCGTCCGTTCGGTAACGGATACCAGCATGATGTTCATCACGCCAATGCCGCCTACAATCAGGGAAATCACGGCAATGGCAGAAATCAGCAGCGTCATGGTGGCCGTGGTCTGCTGAATGGTTTCCCGGATACTGTCACTGTTCTGGGTAAATACATCCTGTGCGCCGTGCCGTTGTTCCAGCAGACTTAAAATCGCATTTTCAGCAGCACTGGTTGGCGCATTGTCATTAATACGCACAATGATGCTCCGCAAATTGGGCTGACCCAGAATACGGCTCATGACGGTGGTGTAGGGCATCCAGACATTGAGTGAATCGGAATTGCCAAACATGCTTTTTTCAGCAGCTGTTACCCCAATAATGCGTGAAGGCACATTGCCCAGTAAAATTACCTGGCCTACCGGATTTTCCCCATTGGGAAACAGGGTGTTTTGTGTATTGGCATCAATAACCACATCCTGGCTCAATTCCTTGACGTTTTGCCGATCAAAGCCTTGACCACTGTTAAACGTCATGCCTTTGACATTAAAGAAATCTTCACCTACACCATTAATAGTGGCACTGGCTTCAATATCGCGATAACGAATGGTTTGTGAGCTATTCACACTAGGGCTGACACTATCGACATAAGGCTGTTCAGCAATGGCATCAGCGTCATCGGGAATCAGGGTTCTGGCCTGACTGGTGCGGGAATTGTCACCAAAGCCCCGGCCCTGATACACAGTAATGGTATTGGTGCCAAGACTACTAATATTCTGCAAAATTTGCTGCTGTGAACCATTTCCCAGCGCCACCACAGAAACCACCGAGGCAATACCAATAATAATGCCCAGCATGGTGAGGAAAGTACGCAGGCGATGGGCATTCATGGCCAGCAAAGCCATACGGAAAGCTTCACCGAGCCGGTCAAATGACGAGCGCCACGCTGATACACGTTTGACCGATTTGCTGCTTTCAGTCTGTTCTACAATTACTGGCTCGGTTTGAATGCCGTCTGTGGCATGCACCGGGGTATTTTGCCGGTCTGCAATAATTTCGCCATCACTGATTTCAATAATCCGGCTGGCATTTTGTGCAACTTGCGGATCGTGCGTAACCAAAATAATGGTATGGCCCTGCTGGTGCAGTTCACGCAAAATACGCATGACTTCGATGCCGCTGTTTTTATCCAGTGCGCCCGTAGGTTCATCAGCCAGAATCACATCGCCGCCATTGACTAGTGCACGCGCAATACTCACACGCTGCTGCTGGCCGCCAGATAACTGGCTGGGACGATGGTTTAGCCGCTCACCCAGACCAAGCTGGGTAAGTAACTGGGCAGCCCGTTGCTGGCGCGCTGATGGCTCAATCCCGGCATAAATGGAAGGCACTTCCACATTGCCCACAGCAGACAAATCACCCAGCAAATGATAGCGCTGGAAAATAAAGCCAAAATACTCACGTCGCAGGCGCGCCAGTTCATCGGGTTGCAACTTGCCGGTTTCCTGCCCATTGACGCGGTAGCTGCCACGGGTAGGGCGGTCAAGACAGCCCAGAATATTCATCAGGGTGGATTTGCCGGAACCGGACTGGCCAATAATGGCAACCAGTTCACCCGCATGGATTTGCAGATTAATATTTTTGAGCACTGCTACCGTGCCTTCACCAGCAGGAAACTCACGGGTGAGATTTTCCACTTCCAGTAAAGGTATGGCTGCCGGGCCTGAACCTGCTGGGTTCATGTGATTGGTTTTTACAGTACTCACTGTTTAAAACCTCATCGGGCCACGGTTACTGGAGCGTTTGGCACTATTGTTGGAAGAGTCAGTGCTATCAGCAATCACCACTTCTTCACCTTCCTTAAGCCCTGACTTGATTTCAGCAGTAATCCGGTTATTCAAGCCTACCTGCACCTGACGTGGTACAGCGTTACCTTCCTGATCAAGTACGCGTACCATGGCCCGGCGATTGGCAATCTTGCTGCTGGCGCTGGCTTTGCTGCTTGAGGCATTGCCATCAGTGTTGGCACCAGCATTATTACTGTCATTGCCGGAGCGGGCACTAGCCTGATCGTTACTGGCATTACCCTGACCTGATTTTTTACCGCGTCCCTGTCCAGTGCTCAGGGCAGCGGCAGGAACAGTGAGCACATTTTTGGCTTCATTGAGCACAATATAGACCTGTGCAGTCATATCAATGCGAAGCTGGCCATCCGGGTTGGGTACATCAAACAAGGCATTGTAATAAACCGCACTGCTGCTGGTGCTACTGCTAGAACTACTACTGCTTTCAGTGGCGATTGAATCCGGTGCGGGTTCAATTGCGCGCAGGCTGGCATAAATTTTCTTGTCGGGTTCACCCAGCGTAGTGAAATATACTGGCTGGCCCTGATTAATGCGCATCACATCAGCTTCACTGACTTGCGCCTTAATGGTCATGGTTTGTAGCTTGGCCAGCTTCACAATCGTTGGGGCAGACTGGTTTGCATTTACGGTCTGGCCTTCTTCGGTCACAATGGCCACTACGGTGCCATTAATCGGTGCGGTAATGCGGGTATAGCCCACGTTTTCACGGGCGGTTGAAATGGTCAGGCGACTTTGTTCAATCTGCGCATTAATGGCTTTAACATTGGCCTGCGCGGTTTCAAAGGTAGCTTGTGCGCTTTCATACTCGGCGCGGGAAGTGGCATCCTGTGCCAGCATCTGCTTCTGGCGGTTAAAGGCCAGCTGTGCTTCTTTTAGGGTAGCCAGACGGGTCGCCTTTTGTGCCAGCAGGTTATCCAGTGCAGCTTCCTCATTTCGTAAATCATTTTCCTGCCGTACTGAATCAATCTGGGCAATCAGTTGTCCCTGTTTAACCTGATCTCCCAGCTTGACATACATTTTTTTAACCTGGCCTGACACCTGAGCACCTACACTCACCAGTTGCTCGGCCTGTAATGTACCTGTAGCCAGGACTGTTTCTTCAATATCGCCACGGCTTACCTTAGCCGTAATGTATTGCGGCTTTTCTTCTTTGGGTTTAAAGAATTTCCAGGCCAACACGGCCACCAGCGCAGTAATTAAAACAATTACCAGGATTTTCAGGGGTCTGGACTTCGGCAACATAAGATATCAGTTTGATTTTAAATGAAAACGACTATAAAGACTGATTGCATGATTTAGATTGGCTGAATTGTTTTTTTATATATCAAAATGTTAATGAATTGTAATCATATTCAATTCTATTCTGCATTTTTATCCATGATTTATGAAATATAGGAGTTTTTTATGAAAGAGCACTTAACTTACAGATAGTAAGCATAGTAATTTTTAATCAATAGCGAAATAAGCAGATTTTTACTATCTTTATCGCCCATTCATAAATAGAAAAATTAAGGGTTATAAAAATTAAACGAAACTTAAGACTAAAGTCTGATTTTTAAAAAATGCACCACGATAATACAAAAAGTAAATGAATTAATGCCTTAATGAATGAATAAAAAATAAACAAATATTATGGTTTTAGCTGAACTCAATACGGATACATGGCTAGAAACAATTAGGCAAAATCAGGTACAATCCGATGCAATCTTCAAGGATTTGGTTTTTTCCTAACCAAATGTATTTTACCTACCAAAATTATTTTGGCCTGCCAGGAGTTGTCCCCGCATGAGTGCCATTACTCCATATGACTGGGCCGTTGTGGCTTTCGTTATCGGCGTCACTTTTTTGTGCGTCTTCATGCTGACCGTTCCCTTGCTGCTGGGTGGCAAAGCATGGGGTCGTGCCAAAAATGAACCCTTTGAATCAGGGGTCGTCGGCGCTGGCGGTGCGCGTCTGCGCCTGTCTGCCAAGTTTTATCTTGTTGCTATCTTTTTCGTAGTGTTCGATCTTGAGGCACTCTACCTTTATGCATGGTCTGTTTCGGTGCGCGAAGTCGGCTGGACAGGTTTCTGGACTGCCGCGATTTTTGTACTGATCCTGCTGATTGGTCTGGTTTATGAACTCAGCACTGGCTCCCTGAACTGGTCACCAGCTGATCGCCGTAAGCAGGCTGGTATTCAGCCGCAAATTGGCAAGCCAAACATGGATCTGTCAGAAATCACCCGTTTTAACAATATTGAAGAACTGGAAACTGACCCTACCGGAAAAGTGCCAGCGCAGCTATCGGGCAAGATGGCGTCACGTACTGATCGCGTGTCTTCTGCAACTGCTGTTAAGGAGTAATGCGATATGAAATATACCCTGACCCGCGCCAATCCCAATGCAGAGCAATATCCATTGCAGGATCGCAGGGAAGTCAATGATCCGGTTGCCGATGATGTCAACAAGAACGTCTTCATGACCAAGCTTGAGGACTTGTTGCATTCTTCTGTTAATTGGGGTCGCAAAAACTCACTGTGGCCTTATAACTTTGGAACATCCTGCTGCTATGTGGAATATGCCACCACTTTAACAGCCGTCCATGATATGTCGCGTTTTGGTGCCGAGGTTATCCGCGCTTCACCACGTCAGGCCGACCTGATGATCGTGGCGGGTACCTGCTTTATTAAAATGGCGCCAGTTATTCAGCGCTTGTATGAGCAAATGCTGGAACCCAAGTGGGTCATTTCCATGGGCGCCTGCGCCAATTCCGGTGGCATGTACGATATTTATTCAGTCGTGCAGGGCGTGGATAAAATCATTCCTGTTGATGTGTATGTACCAGGTTGCCCACCACGTCCTGAAGCATTGATTCAAGCCCTCATGCTGTTGCAGGATCAGATTCAAAAAGAACGTCGTCCATTATCAGCGGTAATCGGCGATGACCTAAAACCGGTATATCGTCCAAAAATGCAGCCGGAGCGTGACCGCAAAAAAGCGGAACGGATTGCAGTGACGAATTTGCGTTCACCAGACGAAAGTCGGTAATTGTTGTACCCCTAACGCTGCCTTTGCAGCGTTTTGCCAGCTTATGCAAGTGATTAATGCTGATCCTTGTGCGCCAGAATTTGTAGTAAATAGGAAGCCTAACCAATGGCTGAAGAATCAATTGTTTTGCCAGATGCTGCATCACAGTCACCTGCGGTTGATAAACGACCTGCCTTTGCTGTTTTAGAAGAGCTACGCGGCAAGTTTGGTGACTCTTTCCGCATACAAACCACGTTTGAAGACTTTCCAACGATCTGGGTTGAACGTTCGCAGCTTCTGGATGTACTAATGTTCCTGCGAACGGTGTCACGTCCTTATGTGATGCTGTTCGACCTTTCCGCCATGGATGAGCGTCTACGCAATCATCGTGACGGGTTGCCCCCATCCGACTTTACCGTGTTTTATCACCTGTTGTCGCTGGAGCGCAACACGGATATTCGCGTTAAGGTAGCGTTGTCAATGGCTGATCTGAACATTCCAACTGCAACGCGAATCTGGCCAAATGCCAACTGGTATGAGCGCGAAGCCTACGATATGTTTGGCATCAACTTTACGGGTCATCCAATGTTGCGCCGCATTTTGCTGCCAACCTACTGGGAAGGTCATCCGCTACGCAAAGATTATTCTGCGCGTGCGACAGAATACACGCCGTACTATCTGGACAAGGCCAAGCAGGACTTTGAGCAGGAACAACTGCGCTTTGTACCGGAAGACTGGGGCATGAAACGGGGCAACAAGGATGAGGACTTCATGTTCTTAAACCTTGGCCCCAACCATCCATCCGCGCATGGTGCGTTCCGTGTGGTATTGCAGCTGGATGGTGAGGAAGTTGTAGACAGTGTGCCTGATATTGGTTACCACCACCGTGGTGCCGAGAAAATGGGCGAGCGTCAAACCTGGCATTCGTATATTCCCTATACCGACCGGGTGGATTATCTGGGCGGTGTTGCGCAAAACATGCCGTATGTCATGTCAGTTGAAAAACTGGCAGGTATTACTGTTCCTGACCGTGCGCAAGTCATCCGCGTGATGCTGTCCGAATTTTTCCGCATCAATAACCACTTGCTGTTTATTGGTACTGCCATTCAGGATGCCGGAGGTATGACGCCGGTATTCTATATGTTTACCGATCGCCAGAAAATTTATGATGTGATTGAAGCCATTACTGGTTTCCGGATGCATCCGGCATGGTTCCGTATTGGTGGTACAGCGGCAGACTTGCCAAATGGCTGGCAAAAGCTGGTGCGTGAATTCCTTGACTGGATGCCAAGCCGCCTAAAAGAGTACAAAAAGGCCGCCCTGCAAAACAGTGTGATGATTGGCCGTACCCGCAACGTTGCCCAGTATGATGCCAAACAGGCACTGGCCTGGGGTGTTACTGGTACTGGCTTGCGTGCTACTGGGATTGATTTTGATGTGCGTAAAGCGCGTCCATATAGTGGTTATGAGAACTTTGAGTTTGAAGTGCCACTATGCTACCACGGTGATGCCTATGATCGTATTCTGGTGCATTACGAAGAAATCTGGCAGTCCATGCGCATTATTGAGCAATGCCTGAACAACATGCCGTCTGGCCCATATAAAGCCGACCATCCGCTGGCTGTGCCACCGCCAAAAGACAAAACCCTGCATGATATTGAAACCCTGATTAACCACTTCTTAAGTGTATCGTGGGGTCCGGTGATGCCAGCAGGCGAGTCTACCGTCATGGCTGAGGTAGTGAAAGGGGCGAGTACTTATTATCTGACGTCCGATAAATCAACCATGAGTTATCGTACCAGGATTCGTACACCGACGTTCCCGCACTTGCAACAAATTCCTTCTGTAATTAATGGCAGTCTGGTGTCCGACTTGATTATTTATCTGGCGACCATCGATATTGTAATGGCCGATGTGGATCGTTAAGGGGATAGCACTATCATGATGATTTTGACTGATAAAAAACCGCGTGTGAATGTTGAAGCCATTTTGACCACGCAAGAAATTCACGATATTGAGCACCAGATTGCCCATTATCCTGATCCGCGTGCTGCTTGTCTGGACGCGCTGAAAATTGTGCAAAAGCGCAATGGCTGGGTGGATGATGCACAGGTAGCTGCGATTGGCCAGATGCTGGGTATTTCAGCAGCTGACGTAGAAGGTGTAGCCACGTTCTATAACCGCATTTACCGTCGTCCGGTAGGCCGTAATGTGATTTTGCTGTGTGATTCGATTGCCTGTTTCCTGATGGGCGCTGAAACACTGGCTGAAGCATTTCAAAAGCACCTCGGAATCCAATACGGCCAAACCACAGCAGATGGCCGCTTTACCTTGTTACCCATTTGCTGTCTGGGCAATTGTGACAAGGGGCCAACCCTGATGATCAATGAAGATACGCATGGTCTGGTCGGTGTCAATGACATCGCTGCCTTACTGGAGCAATATGTATGACGAGCCATGTAAATACAGAACCAAGACCTATTCACGGTAACGGCACCGCAGAAACCCATCCGTTGACCTGGCGGTTAAAACATCATGAATTCTTGCATGATGTCGATACTTATGAGTCACTGGAAGGTTATGCAGGCATGAAAAAAGCCTTGAAGCTAACGCCCGCTGAAGTGCAGGAAGTGGTTAAGGCAGCAACGGTTAAAGGCCGTGGTGGTGCTGGCTTTCCGGCAGGCATCAAATGGTCGCTGATGGCGCCCAATGATGGTGGCCCGCGTTACCTGATTTGTAATGCCGATGAAATGGAGCCGGGCACCTTTAAAGATCGCCTGCTCATGGAAAAGCTGCCTCATCAGTTGATTGAAGGCATGATCATTGCGGGTTATACGCTGGAAGCCACGCAAGGTTATATCTTTATTCGTGGTGAATACATTGAAGCGGCCCGCTATCTGAATGAAGCACTGGAACAGGTGCGTGCCAAGGGCTATCTGGGCAAAAACATTCTGGATACCGGTTGGAACTTTGAAATTCACGTGCACACTGGCGCTGGCCGTTATATTTGTGGTGAAGAAACCGCACTGATTAATTCGCTGGAAGGCCGCCGTGCCAATCCACGTACCAAGCCGCCATTTCCACAGGTGGCTGGTGCCTGGGGCCGCCCAACAATTGTGAATAATGTTGAAACCTTTAATAATCTGCCAGCCATTTTGCTGCGTGGACCAGAGTGGTATATCAATCTGTCTGCCCACAAGAGCAAGGACCCCGGTACCAAGATTTATGGTGTTTCCGGCAAGGTGCGTTTCCCCGGTTTGTGGGAGCTGCCATTTGGTACCACGGCACGCGAAGTGATTGAAGAGTATGCGGGTGGCATGCGCGATGGCCTAAAGCTCAAAGCCTGGCTGCCCGGTGGTGCATCCACCGACTTTTTAACCGCTGAGCATCTTGATCTGCCGATGGATGCCGACAGCATTATGAAAGCAGGTTCACGTCTGGGCACTTGCCTGATCATGGTGGTGGATGAAACCCAGTGCATGGTATCGCTGACCCGCAATCTGGAAGAATTCTTTGCGCGTGAATCCTGTGGCTGGTGTACGCCATGCCGTGATGGCTTGCCATGGAGCGTAAAAGCGCTGTCTGCCATTGAACATGGTCGTGGCAAGATGGAAGACATTACCCATCTGGAACAGCTCACCAAGAATTTGTGGATTGGTAAGACTTTCTGTGCACATGCGCCCGGTGCCATGGAGCCATTACAAAGCGCCCTAAAATATTTTCGCAGCGAGTTTGAAGCACTGATTCCCAAAGAAGCGGAATCCGTGGTTCAAACCAGCAACGCTCAGCAAGCTTAAGGAACCAGGCGATGGCTACAATACATGTCGATGGTAAAGATTATGAGGTTGATGGATCAGAGAACCTGTTACAGGCTTGTCTGTCCCTTGGTCTTGATATTCCCTATTTTTGTTGGCATCCGTCACTGGGTTCTGTAGGCTCATGCCGTCAGTGCGCAGTGAAACAATATGCCAATGCGGATGACAAGCGCGGACGTCTGGTGATGTCCTGCATGACACCTGCTGTCAATGATACCTATATTTCTATTGAAGATGACGAAGCACGGGCATTTCGCGAAACTATCGTGGAATACCTGATGACCAACCACCCGCATGACTGTCCGGTGTGCGAGGAAGGTGGACACTGTCATTTGCAGGATATGACCGTAATGACTGGCCATGACCGCCGTCGTTATCGCTTTACCAAACGCACGCATCAGAATCAGGATCTGGGTCCATTTATTGCTCATGAGATGAACCGCTGTATTGCGTGCTATCGCTGTGTGCGCTATTACAAGGATTATGCAGGCGGTACTGATCTTGGCGTTTATGGCAACGCAGCACGGGTTTATTTTGGCCGTGAAAAAGATGGTGTACTGGAAAGCGAGTTCTCGGGTAATCTGGTTGAAGTTTGTCCAACCGGCGTATTCACCGATAAAACCCATTCCGAGCGTTACAACCGCAAATGGGATATGCAGTATGCACCCAGCATTTGTCAGGGCTGTTCCTCAGGCTGCAATATTTCTCCGGGAGAACGCTATGGCGAACTGCGCCGGATTGAAAACCGCTTTAACGGCTCGGTCAACCAGTATTTCCTGTGTGACAAGGGTCGCTTTGGTGCAGGCTATGTCAATCGCAAGGATCGTCCACGTCAGCCACAGTTACACATTGAAGGCCGTACCTTAACGGTCAGTGTAGATGAAGCACTGGATCAGGCGATTGCCAGCTTAAAAGGCCAGAACGTGCTGGGTATTGGCTCACCACGCGCCAGTCTGGAAAGCAATTTTGCCTTGCGTGAGCTGGTTGGCAATGACAATTTTTCTACCGGTATGACCCAGCAGGAACAGCAACTGGTTGAGCTAGCGGCTAGCCTGATGCAAACCGAAGGCATTTATAATCCGAACCTGCGTGAAGTGGAAGATTACGATGCCGTCCTGATTCTGGGTGAAGACCTGACTCAGACTGCACCGCGTATGGCACTATCAGTACGCCAGTCTGCCAAGAATAAAGGGCTGGAAATGGCAAGCGATCGCAAAACGCAAGGCTGGCTGGCCGAGCCGGTTGCCCGTATTGCACAGGATGCAAAAAGCCCGGTTTATATTTTAAGTCCGGTTGCCACGCGCTTAAGTGATATTGCTGAAGGTGAAGTGGTTGCCTCACCCAACGATATTGCACGTTTAGGTTTTGCCATTGCCGCCGCGATTAAAGCTGAAGCCATGAATGGTGATATTTCCGATGATGCCAAGGTGTTTGCACTGGAAGTAGCGCGTCAGCTCAAGCATGCCAAAAAGCCACTGATCATTTCTGGAACCAGCTTGCTAGAACCTGCATTGATGGAAGCCGCAGCACAAATTGCCTTAAACCTGGGCGAACAAGCTGGCCTGACACTGGTTGTACCAGAAGTGAATTCCATGGGGCTGGCGCTGATGGGCGGTATGCCGTTGGAACAGGCTTTTGCGCAAAACTATGATGCTGTGGTTGTGGTTGAAAATGACCTGTACCGCCGTCTGCCAGCGCAACAGATCAAGACTGCACTGGCAAAAACCCAGCAGATTATTGTGCTGGATCATCAGGAAACTCCAACCGTTAAGAAAGCCTCAATTGTATTGTCTGCGGCAAGTTTTGCTGAAGGTGATGGCACAGTGGTGAGTCAGGAAGGTCGTGCACAGCGCTACTTCCAGGTGTTTGATCCGGCTTATTACAACCCGGAAATCAGCATCAAGGAAAGCTGGCGCTGGCTACATGCCATTCATACTGGCATTCAGGGTAAGTCAATTGACTGGACTGTACTGGATGACGTGGTTGAAGCAGTGGCCAGAAAAATTCCTGTGCTGGAAGGCATTCTGGATGTTGCGCCAGATGCAGGCTATCGTGTACATGGCTTAAAAATTGCCCGTGAACCACGCCGTTATTCTGGTCGTACCGCCATGCGTGCGCCAATTTCTGTGCATGAACCCAAGCAGCCAGTTGATGTGGATTCTGCACTGGCTTTCTCCATGGAAGGCTATGTTGGCCCGCAGGAATCATCCTCGCTGATTCCATTTGCCTGGGCGCCGGGCTGGAACTCACCACAATCGTGGAACAAGTTTCAGGATGAAGTCGGTGGACATCTAAAAGCGGGGGATCCGGGCGTGCGCCTGTTTGATCGTCTGCCAAAACGTCCGGCACGCAGTTTTGTGGCTCCAGCACCGCTACTGGACAATGACAGTACCTACCGTCTGGTTCCGGTTCATCATATTTTTGCCAGTGGCGAAATGACAGTACGTACCCCGGTTATGCAGTCACGCATTCCAGAAGCTGCATTTAGTGTAAGCCGTGATGATGCTGCCCGCCTGAATGTTCAGCAGGGCCAGCGTGTTACTGTAAAAGCAGGTGATACCAGCATTAACCTGCCAGTCAATGTGGTGGACTATTTGCCATATGGTTATGTAGGTTATCCGGTTGGACTTGCGCCAGTAGTCAGCTTGACCGATTCAATAGCCATCAGCGTTGATGCTGCTGCGGTAGGAGTCTAACAATGCGGATTGATCCTTCAATTCCATCATTTTTAAATGATTATATGACCACCAGCCAGTGGCAAACGACCTTTATGGTGGTGCAGTCCATTGTGATTTTACTGGTGGTTGTATTATTTGCTGCGCTCATGAGTTTTATTGAGCGCCGTTTGCTGGCCTTATGGCAGGACCGCTATGGTCCTAACCGGGTTGGCCCCGGCGGGATATTCCAGATTGTTGCCGACATGCTGAAAATCATGTTTAAGGAAGACTGGACACCCAAGTTTGCCGATAAGCTCACTTTCCGTCTGGCGCCTGCAGTGGCAATGGGTACTGCCGTCCTGTCCTTTATGGTAATTCCAGTTAGCCCAACCCTTGGGGTGGCTGACCTTGATATTGGCCTGCTGTTCTTTATGGCCATGGCTGGTATTGCGGTATACGCTGTCTTGTTTGGCGGCTGGTCCTCCAATAACAAATATTCCTTGCTGGGTGGCTTGCGCTCCGCAGCCCAGACCATTTCGTATGAAGTGTTTCTGGGCTTGTCGCTGATGGGTGTGGTGGCCATTGCTGGTTCATTCAACCTGCGTGACATCGTGGAATCGCAGCGTGACCTGTGGAACATTGTGCCGCAGTTCCTAGGGTTTTGTATTTTTGCGATTGCCGGTGTTGCCGTGACTCACCGTCATCCGTTTGATCAGCCGGAAGCCGAGCAGGAACTTGCCGAGGGTTACCATATTGAATATGGGGGTATGAAGTGGGGCATGTTCTTCGTTGCTGAATATGTCAACGTGGTGGTGATTTCCTCATTGATTGTCGTGCTGTTTTTTGGCGGCTGGCTAGCGCCGTTTAATATTGAAATTCCATTTGTTCCACCAGTTTTCTGGTTTATTGTGAAAACCCTGTTCTTTGTCATGATGTTTGTATTGGCTCGTGGTTCCTTAATGCGTCCACGTTATGATCAGGTCATGAATTTTGGCTGGAAAGTGTGTCTGCCATTAACCCTGATTAATCTTTTGGTTACTGCTGCAGTCATTCTGCACAATTATTCCGTCTAAGGGAGCAAGGAGAGCAGTTATGACAAGTATTCTGGCTTCCTTTGGGAAGGTTGTTATTGGAGCAGGGACGATTGTCCGTAGCCTGTTTATGGTATTTACTCATGCTTTTCGCAAGCGTGATACCATTTTATATCCGGAAGTACCGGCAGAACAGATCGTACCACCGCGTTACCGTGGCCGGATTATTCTGACCCGTGACCCGGATGGGGAAGAGCGCTGCGTGGCCTGTAACCTGTGCGCAGTGGCGTGTCCGGTAGGCTGCATTTCGCTGCAAAAAGCAGAAAAAGAAGATGGGCGCTGGTATCCTGAGTTTTTCCGCATTAATTTTTCACGCTGCATTTTCTGTGGCATGTGTGAAGAAGCCTGTCCGACCACGGCCATTCAGTTAACCCCGGATTTTGAAATGGGCGAATATGTGCGTCAGGATCTGGTATATGAAAAAGAGCATTTGCTGATTTCAGGCCCTGGCAAATATCCTGATTATAATTTCTACCGGGTTGCCGGTATGGCAATTGATGGTAAACCCAAAGGGGCAGCAGAGCGCGAATCTGCACCTGTTGATACACGGAGCCTACTGCCATGATGGAGTATTTAGCATGATCTGGCCATTTTACCTTATGGCCATTGTGGCCCTGTTGTCTACGATCCGGGTGGTAACCAATACCAATCCGGTTCATGCCTTGCTTAACCTGATTGTGTCATTGCTGGCGGTGGCGGGTATTTTCTTTATCGTGGGTGCGCCATTTGCAGGTGCGCTGGAAGTAATCGTGTATGCCGGTGCCATTATGGTGCTGTTCGTGTTCGTGGTGATGATGCTTAATTTGGGCGCACAGACCACCCAGCAGGAAAAATTGTGGCTGAACTCATCGGCCTGGACTGTACCGGCCTTGCTAAGCTTTTTACTCGGTCTGGCACTGGTATGGATGCTGTCTTCTGGTAATACTGCCGCGCATCCTGCAATTGGCACGCACGGCGTTGGTCCAAAGCAGGTGGGTATTGCGCTGTTTGGCCCTTATCTGTTGCTGGTTGAAATTGCAGCCATGTTACTTTTAGGTGCTTTAGTCGCCGCATTCCATTTGGGCAAGCGTGAACCTATAGTTGCAGAAGAAGATTCGATTAAAGAAGATTTCGTAAGAGATAGTGAGGTGCAACCATGATGGGAGCAATTCCACTGGAACATGGCCTGATTCTGGCAACACTGCTATTTGCGCTAGGATTATATGGCGTTATGGTGCGCCGTAACCTGATGTTTATGCTCATGAGTCTTGAAATCATGATGAATGCTGCGGCACTGGCTTTTGTGCTGGCAGGCAGTGTTTGGGGTCAGCCGGATGGGCAGGTTATGTTTATCCTGATCCTGACGTTGGCTGCAGCCGAGGCCTGTATTGGTCTGGCAATCGTGCTTCAATTTTATCATCGCTTCCAGCATCTGGATGTTGATGCAGCCAGTGAGATGCGCGGATGAACCTACTGTTTTTAACTTTCGTTTTTCCGCTACTGGGCTTTATTTTACTGGCCGGTCTGCGTGACCAGATTTCTGAAAAACTCGCAGCAATCATTGGCGTTGGGTCAATGGCGCTGTCGGCGTTAACTGCACTGTATGTAGCAACCGATTATTTAGGCCAGGATACCCAGGGTGCTTACTATCACCAGATTCTCTGGACATGGATGCACATTGGCAGTTTTGCTCCCAGCTTTGGTTTGCAACTTGATGGCCTGTCACTGGTCATGCTGGGCATGATTACAGGTGTTGGTTTTTTCATTCACCTGTTTGCCTCATGGTACATGCGTGGGGAAGAAGGCTTTGCACGCTTCTTCTCATATTTTAACCTGTTCGTGGCCAGCATGTTACTGCTGGTACTGGGTGACAACCTGCTGGTGATGTTTCTGGGTTGGGAAGGCGTAGGTTTGTGTTCTTACCTGCTCATTGGCTTTTACTTTAAAAACCCGGACAACGGCTTTGCAGCCATCAAGGCATTTACCGTAACCCGTGTGGGTGATGTTCTGCTGCTCATTGGCTTGTTTATCCTGTTCCAGCAATTTGGCACTTTAGACATTTATGAAATTATTGTTCGTGCGCCAGAAGTGCTAACCAGCGGTAGCCCGGCAGTGACCTGGGCTTCCCTGATGCTGCTGGGTGGTGCTGTGGGTAAATCCGCACAGTTACCGCTACAAACCTGGCTGGCTGATGCAATGGCAGGTCCAACACCAGTATCTGCACTGATTCACGCGGCAACCATGGTTACCGCAGGTGTTTACCTGATTGCCCGGATGCATCCGGTATTCCAGCTTGCGCCAGATGTGCTGTATTTTGTGGGTGTCATTGGTGCGATTACCTTGCTAATGGCTGGTTTTGCAGCATTGGTACAATCAGACATTAAACGTGTACTGGCTTATTCAACCATGAGTCAGCTGGGTTATATGTTTTTGGCACTAGGTGCCGAAGCCTATCAGGCTGCTGTTTTCCATATGCTAACCCATGCGTTTTTCAAGGCTTTACTGTTCCTGTCTTCAGGTGCGGTGATTATTGCCTGTCACCATGAACAGAATATTTTCAAAATGGGTGGCTTGCGTAAAACCATTCCATTTGTATACGTCTGCTTTCTGGTGGGTGGTGGTGCACTAGCAGCCTTACCATTTATCACGGTTGGTTTTTATTCCAAAGATGAAATCCTGTGGCAAGCCTGGGCAGCCGGTCATCCAGAATTATTCTGGGCTGGCATTGTGGGTGCCTTCCTGACGTCAATCTATACTTTCCGCCTAATCTGGCTGGTATTTCATGGCGAAGAAAAAACCCATGCGCACAAAATTGAAGGGGTTACCTACTGGTTACCGCTGGGTGTGCTACTGGTATTGTCGACCTGTATTGGTGCGCTACTGCAACATCCGGTAGGTCATGTACTCAATAATGTATTGCCAGAATTTGTGGTAAATGCAGCAGTGGCTCACGATAAGCATTTTGTTGAATATACCGCCATTGGGGTAGCTCTGCTGGGCCTGATCGTGGGTGCCGTACTGTTTGCCTTTAACTATGCTTCGGTACAAAAAATGGCAAACACATCAGTGGGTGCCGGCATTGCGCATATCTGGCGTAATGCTTGGGGCTTTGATGCGCTTTATCATTTAATATTTGTTAAACCGTACCTGATGATTGCCCGTTTGCTGGGACGTGATCCAGTAGACCGGATTTGGGGCGTATTTCCAGTACTGGTGAGGGCAGGTAACAGTGTTACTACAAATCGCCAAACAGGATCATTGCGTGGTTATGCAGCAGCAATTGTGATCGGCGCGGTGATATTACTCATGATACTTATTGTGATTCAGGTACTGGGGAAATAAGATGCAGGAACTTTCAACTAATAACTGGGTTCTCCCTGCATTAATCCTGATTCCCTTTATTGCAGGTTTTTTATGCTGGGTGTTTGAAAAGGTTAGTATTCGGGCACCACGCTGGATTGCCCTGATTGGCATGCTGGTAACACTCGGTCTGGCCATTCAGTTATGGATGGCAGGGCATTATGCTGAAACCACTTCCATTGTAGTACAACCGGGCATTGCACCTGTATGGCAGGCAGAATTTAACCTGCCATGGATTCCCATGCTGGGCATTAGCTTCCATCTGGCACTGGATGGTTTGTCACTGATGATGGTGGCCTTGACTGCCTTGCTGGGTGTGCTGGCTGTAGGCTGCTCATGGGATGAAATTCAGAAAAATGTGGGCTTCTTCCACCTTAACCTGTTATGGAGTCTTGGCGGCGTTATTGGTGTGTTTCTAGCCATTGATATGTTCCTGTTCTTCTTCTTCTGGGAGATGATGCTGGTACCGATCTATTTCCTGATTGCACTGTGGGGACATTCGGGTTCAACTGGCCGTTCACGTGTTTATGCTGCAACCAAGTTCTTTATTTACACGCAGGCCTCTGGTTTGATCATGCTGGTGGGTATTCTAACTCTGGTGCTGATCCGCTTTACCCAGACCAATACCTTGTCATTTGACTATATGCACCTGTTAGGGACAACCCTGCCGTATGGCTTTGAATTTGGCCTGATGCTGTGCTTCTTCATTGCCTTTGCGGTGAAGCTGCCCGTAGTGCCATTTCATGGCTGGTTACCCGATGCCCATGCTCAGGCACCCACGGCTGGTTCGGTAGACCTTGCTGGTATCCTGATCAAAACAGCAGCTTATGGCTTGTTGCGTTTTGTGCTGCCCCTGTTTCCGCACGCGTCGGCTGATTTCGCCAATGTTGCGATTATTCTGGGTCTGGTTGGCGTATTTTATGGTGCATGGCTGGCCTTTCAGCAAACTGACATGAAACGGCTGCTGGCTTATACCAGCGTGTCGCACATGGGCTTTATCCTGCTGGCCATTTATGCAGGCAACCTGATGACCCTGCAAGGTGTCATGATCATGATGCTGGCACATGGTCTGTCTTCTGCTGCGCTGTTTATTATGGCAGGTCAGATCTATGAGCGTCTGCATACTCGTGACTTGCGCCTGATGGGTGGCCTGTGGGGACAGTTCCGCTATTTGCCGTTTTTCCTGATGTTCTTTAGTGCTGCATTAATGGGCATTCCGGGTACAGGTAATTTTGTTGCAGAGTTCCTGATTCTGCTGGGTTCTTATGCACGTTATCCAGCCTTTACCATTCTGGCCACAGTGAGTCTGGTTTTTGCAGGACTGTATACGCTGATCATGATTCACAAAGCCATGTTTGGTCAGCCGCATGAGTCACAGCAAAAACTGGCTCAGCCATTTAAAGACTTGAATGCGCGTGAAATGACCATGCTACTGGTGATGGGCGTTGGCCTGTTATGGCTGGGGCTATTCCCGCAGGATGTACTCAATACGTCGCATTTAAGCATGCAATGGTTAAGTAACTCATATCATTACCCATTGTTTAATACGCCAAACATTAGTCCAATGAATAGCGTGGAGATGCAATAAGCCATGGATATGATTTCTACGCTAAAACCGCTGGCGCCGCTTGCACCGGTTATTATTGTCAGCCTAACAGCCGTTTTGGTGATGCTACTGGTTGCCATCAAGCGCCAGCATGACCTTATTGCAACGGCAACCGTGATCGGCTTAAATGCTGCTGTTGCCTGTATTGTCTGGCAGGTATTTTTCCAGAACTCTGGCCCGCAAGCTGTAATGGGTTTATTCGTGGTTGATGGTTTTGCGCTATTTAATATGGCGCTAATCCTGATTGCTTCGCTAGCGTGCTGTACGCTGGCGCATGCTTACATTGATAGCTACCAGCATAACCGTGAAGAGCTGTACCTGTTGCTGCTGATTGCTGTCGCAGGCGGCATGTTGATGACTGCTAGCAGCCATATGACCTCATTCTTTATGAGTCTTGAGTTGCTGTCTATTCCAACTTACGGCTTATTGGCTTATACCCATGAACGCAGCAAGTCACTGGAATCCGGGATCAAGTATCTGGTGCTGTCAGCAACTGCTTCTGCGGCTTTACTGATGGGTATGGCTTTCCTATATAGCTATACTGGCACCATGGATTTCCGTAATCTGGGTCAGATTCTGGGGCAGGTACTGCATGAGCCAATTGTGGTGATGGGCTTTGGCCTGATCGTGATTGCCATTGCATTCAAGTTATCACTGGCACCATTTCATGGCTGGACACCTGATGTGTATCAGGGTGCGCCTGCACCAGCAGCAACTTTTCTGGCTACAGTCAGCAAAGTTGCCATGTTGGCCGTTGCAGTTCGCTTTTTACTGGTATCCAGTTCACTGGCAATGGAAGGGCTGCATACTGTTCTGGCTACAATTGCGGTGTTGTCGATTCTGGTGGGTAATTTGCTGGCAGTACGTCAGGTTAACTTAAAACGCCTGCTGGGTTATTCATCTATCGCGCATTTTGGCTATGTGCTGATTGCCATTATTTGTCTGGGTGTATCATCTATTGCAACGGTCAGCATTTATCTGGTGACCTACGTACTGACCACCATTGGTGCGTTTGGCGCGGTTGCACTGATGTCCAGTCCTTATAGTACCACTGAAGCAGAATCCATTGCTGATTATCGCGGCCTGTTCTGGCGTCGTCCAGTGCTCACGGCCGTGCTCACTGTCATGATGCTATCACTGGCAGGCATTCCATTAACTGCTGGCTTTATTGGCAAGTTTTTTGTGATAATGGCTGCAGTACAGAACATGAGCTGGTTCCTGGCTGCCATGATTATTCTGGGTAGTGCGATTGGTTTGTACTATTACCTGCGTGTGATGGTGGTGCTTTACATGACCCCACCAGATACACCACGCATTGATGCCCAGACCAACTGGGGTGTAAAAGCAGGCGGTATTATGGTACTGCTGACTTCATTGCTGGTGCTGCTACTGGGTGTTTATCCGCAACCACTGATTAAACTGGCAGCACTAGCTCAAATCGTGGTGATGCGCTAAGGCTAGCTAATTTACTGTCGTTTAATCTGTTGTCTAAAAATGCCTCAACACTGTTGGGGCATTTTTCTTTTCGATGCTGGGTTTTTTAATGCTGCTTTTTTATATTAAATCCTTTTTTGTATTATCATGCTGTTGTTTACCGCAGCCGTTCAGATTGATATGCCTATCCTAGAAATTCGTCATCCCCTGATTCGCCATAAAATTGGTTTAATGCGCCGTGCCGACATTAGCACCAAGAATTTCAGGGAGCTATCACAGGAAATAGCTTCTCTACTGACGTATGAAGCCACCAAAGACCTGATTCTGGAAAATGAGGTGATTGAAGGCTGGGCAGGGCCAGTGAGCGTAGAACGTATTGCTGGCAAAAAAATTACCATTGTGCCCATTTTGCGTGCGGGGATTGGCATGCTGGAAGGTGTGCTCAACCTGATTCCTAGTGCCAAGGTCAGCGTACTGGGTCTTGAACGTAATGAAGAAACGCTGGAAGCCCGCAGTTATCTGGAAAAATTGGCGCCGGATATTCATGCACGTTTGGCGTTAATTATTGATCCAATGCTGGCTACTGGAAATTCACTGCTGGCAGCCATAGATTTATTGAAGCAGGCAGGGTGCAAAGAAATTCGCGTGATGGTGTTGGTTGCTGCACCAGAAGGGATTGCTAACCTGCAAACGCATCATCCGGATGTGATGATTTATACGGCTTCCATTGATGAGTGTCTCAATGAAAAAGGCTATATCATCCCAGGCTTGGGTGATGCTGGTGATAAGATTTTTGGCACCATTCAAAAGAAAATTATTTTTAATAAACCTTAGCAATTTATTCTATGGCTCATTCATTCAATATTACTGATATTAGCATCATTAGGGTTGATTACAGCAACCCGACCTATGCCAAGGACTTGGTGCTGCTAATGAATGAATATGCGCAAGACACCATGGGTGGCGGTGAAGCGTTAAGTGAGTTTTGCCAAGATAATCTGGTGAAAAAGCTACAAAATTTTCCAACTGCTTACTCATGGCTGGCATATCATCAACATCGACCCGTTGGTGTATTGAATGCCTTCTTGGGTTTTTCCACCTTTAAATGCCAGCCCTTAATGAATATCCATGATGTGATTGTGCAACAACAGGCGCGTGGTTTGGGTATCTCACGCCAGCTGTTTGAGGCAGCCGAGGCCCATGCTAGATCTTTGGGTTGTTGCAAGATGACGCTGGAAGTACTGAGCGGCAATGAACCTGCCAAACGGGCTTATCACGCATTTGGCTACAACAATTATCAGCTGGATGAAAATACAGGTATTGCCGAGTTCTGGCAAAAATATCTGGACTGATTGCTCAATCACCTTGGGTAATCAGCTATTGATTGTTTGCCCGGCAAAATTCCATAAAAGCTTTTAGGCCAGGGCCTTTGTACTTCTGGCGGTGTACCAGCATAAATAACGGGCGTTTGAGTGTCCAGAATGGTGTATTCAGAATGACAAGCTGACCTTCATTGGCTAGCGGTTCAATAGCCAGCCGTGATACACAGGCCACCCCAAGACCACCCGCCACCACCTTTAAAATAGCTTCATTATGCCCCAGCGTCAGTCGCAACTTGGCATTGGGCAAATCTTTGAGCATTACATTGTCAAAAACTTCACGCGTGCCTGAGCCTTCCTCACGCAAAATCCAGTCAATCTGCTGAAAGTCGCTGATGTCTAGTGGCCGGGTGAGCTGAGCCAGCGGATGCTGCGGCGCACAGCAAACCGCCAGTTCATCATCTCGCCACGGAAAGGCCTGCAATTGCGGTAAGTGGCACGAACCTTCAATTAGACCCAGATCAAGCTGGAACTGGCTCACTGCTTCGATAATCTGGCGTGTATTGCCAACCTGTAATTGAAGCTGCGCCTGCGGCTGGAACTTTAAAAAGTCTGCCATTAGGTCTGGCATCAGATAATCACTAATGGTTAAAGTTGCGCCAAGACGCAAATCAATAGTTTGCAGTTCACCCTGCGCCGCCTGTTCAAATGCTTCGCAGCGACCCAGAATTTCCAGCGCTTGTGGCAGCAAAAACCGGCCGAGGTCATTCAGCTGCAAGCGCTTGCCCAATCGGTCAAACAGGGGAGCACCCAGCGCATCTTCAAGATCAGCCAGTGCCATACTGGCCGCACTCTGGGTCAGGCGCACTGCATCACTGGCACGGGTAACAGTGCCTTCCTGGGCAACGGCAACAAAGACAGCGAGTTGTCTTAACGTCATGCGCATCAAGTGTACCTTTTGTGACTTTTTTGGTTTGAAAATTAGGAACAGTATGAATACATGCTACCATTGCCGGGCAGTGTAGAGATATAAGTATGTACCGATGAATGAAGAAAAATTTACCCGCGAAACCGTCCTGAGTGTACGGCGCTGGAGTGAAAATCTGTTTAGCTTTACCCTGACCCGGCCTGCACATTTCCGCTTTAGTGCCGGGCAGTTTGCCCGTATTGGCATTGAGGTGGACGGTGAGAAAATTTTTCGTGCCTATTCCGTAGTGTCTTCACCGTTTGCCGAGGAACTGGAATTTTTTTCTATTGTCGTGCCAGATGGTGCATTTACCTCACGCTTGCAGCATTTAAAAGCCGGGGACTCTCTGTTGCTAGAAAAAATTCCCTATGGATTTTTGACACTGGCACGCTACCAGAAACCTCTACCGCATGATTTGTGGTTGCTGGCTACCGGAACCGGACTGGCACCTTTTTTATCCATGTTGCAGGACTTTGCCCCGTGGCAGCAATATCAGCACATTATCCTGGCCTATAGTGTGCGTACCCGTGATGAACTTGCCTATGTCAAAGACATTGAAAGTATTGCCCAAAGTTTTGGCGAAGGTGGGGCACGTTTTAAATTTCTGCCAATTATCACGCGGGCAGATAGTCCGGCAAGTGATCATGTTTTAGATCAATATGTTTTACATCAACGCTTGCCAATACTGATCGAAAACGGCTTACTGGAACAGCAGGCAGGCTTGGCATTAAATCCTGCAACCAGTCATGTCATGCTGTGTGGAAATCCGCAAATGGTAGACGATACACGTAATGCACTTAAAGCACGTGGCCTCAGCATGAACCGGCGTGGTGAGGGGAATATTGCGGTAGAAAATTACTGGTAAATTAAAATAATCGCAACAGTTAAATTAATGATAGTGCATATCAAAAAAGTCACGCATGTCCTTGATGGTTGCCTGTAAATCCCAGGCCAGCCAAGCCGGTTCAAACACCGAAGAATAATAGGCGCGCTGCTCAGCACTGACCAGTACCCGAATAGGACAATCTTCTTCCGTAAGGCGCCACGGGAAAATAGGCGCATCAGCTTCCAGCCGCGCTTCAAGATTACGCAGGTCAATAATCAGTGCTGAAATATATTCAGGAAAAGCCATGACTGAAAATTCGTCACTACGCCGTCTCAGGTATTCAAGGTCATACCAGTTTAATTGTGGTGCATCGCCTTCAAAAGCAATAATGCCAATTAAATGACCATCTCTTGAGGTGTGCAGCCAGCATTGGTGCTTGAGTGAGGTGGGCAGGTCAAGCTGAACGGGTGTAACGGAGTAGGGCATCACAGCACTTAAACTGCTAAAAGAACGCGCAATTTTAAGTAAGTTTTGTTGACAAAGCAAAAAATAATACGCTATCTATACTGTTGACGGTTAAATGATCTAACCTGTAAAAAATCCAGCAATAACTTTTAATGATAATTAGGGTACACGAGGTAAATTTATGACAACTTATGATCCTTCACAGCCGCCTGTCATGGCACCAGTTGCTGACCATCCACTTTCACCACGCGGTCGTTTAGCCCGGCTGGCTTATCTGGCCTGGTATCTGGTGATTTCTTTGATTATTGCGATTGTTGCAATATTGGGTATTGCCATTTTTGGTAATTCTGCCAGCTCTACTGATCCTTATGCAGGGATTGGAACAGCCAGCATTCTGGTTATGGTAGTGGTTTACATCATATTTTTTTACTATGCCTTTGTGCTCACTATCCGACGCCTGCATGACCTGAATCAAAGCGGCTGGCTGTCATTACTGATGCTGGTGCCACTGGTAAATGTGATTTTTATTCTGTATGTAACTTTTGCACCGGGCACACGTGGCAGCAATAATTTTGGCCCGCCACGTCCCAATAAAGGCTGGGAAAGTATACTGGGGGTGATTTACATTATCTTGGCCGTACTGGGAATTGTTGGTTTGATTGTGATGATGACTATGCTGGGCGGCATGTCCGGTGATATGTCAAATCTGGCGAACATGACAAAATATTAAAACTTTATCTTAAAGCGTAAGTTTATTCAAAAAGCCAAAGCATTGTTTTGGCTTTTTTGTTTTTAAGCCCAGGATGAGGGCTAAGTATAGTAATTGTGGAGAGGAGTGCAATTCTAAAAAGCTGTAAATATTAGATGCAAGGCAATAAATGTTTAAAAAATAAAAATTAAATTTTAGATATTAATAAAAATCCTACTTAGCTTGACAAAAACAGTATGAACGAAACAAAAGCGTTGTTTTTATATTTTGACGCTTTGCTAAGGTTATTTAGGGTCATCACTAAGTTGATTTCATAGCAAAAAACTTAAGTCATGATCTCGAAGATAAAAGGGTATTGATGAGTAGCTCCCAATTGCACGCCAACCGCTGAAAACAAAATGCTGAATAATTAATTCAGACGTGCAGATGCAAGCTGCTCATTAATAAAAATGAATGACCGATATGATCAAGGGGTTAGCTATGGATAAATTCCAGAACTTCCAGCATACATATGGTGTTCAGCTAGAACCTATTCTCGGTGCTATTGCCTTGCTGCTCGTCGGCTGGGTTATTGCACTGCTAGCTGGCGCAGGTGTACGTAAGTTACTTTCAAAACTCAATGTCAATCGACATGTCAACAGCTCTACAGGGCACCATACCGATATTGAACATATTGCCGGGCGCGTGGTGTTCTGGTTTATTTTAATTATTGCGGTAATTGCCAGTTTTAACCTGTTAAATCTGCATGCCGTATCAGCGCCATTTTCCAATATGGTGAATGAAGTACTGCTATTTGTTCCGCGTGTATTGTCTGCACTGGTGCTGGCTGTACTGGGCTGGGTGCTGGCAACGCTGGCACGTGCCGGAATTACCCGGTTACTGGCGCGCACCACACTGGATGAGCGCTTGAGTGCAGATGTTGGCGTACAACCCTTAAGCAATAATATTGGCCAGATTATTTACTGGTTAATCCTGTTGCTGTTTGTTCCGATGGTGCTGTCTGCACTGGGCTTAAATGGCCTGTTGCTGCCGGTACAGAACATGGTAAATGATTTACTGTTGTTCCTGCCGAACCTGTTTGCCGCACTGGTGATTGGTTTTGTAGGTTACTTTGTGGCCAAAATTGTGCGCAACATTGTGGTCGGTCTGGTTTCTAGTCTGAACCTGCAATCTGCTGCTTCGCATGTTGGCGTTAAAAATACCACCAGCATTCCCAATATTGCCGGTTCGATTGTATTTGTCCTGATCCTGATTCCAACCCTGATTGCTGCACTGGATGCCTTACATATTGAGGCAATTTCGCAGCCTGCCATCCGCATGCTGGATCAGATCATGTATGCCATTCCCAATATTATTGCGGCGGCATTGATCCTGATTATCACTTATGTGGTCGCCAAGTTTGTGGCTGGTATTCTGGTTAACCTGATGGCAGGTACCGAACTCGATCGCTTGCCTGCCAAGCTGGACATGCAGCGCTTTTTGGGCAGCACCAATCTGTCGGCCATTATTGGCAAGCTGCTGGTATTTTTTGCCATGCTGTTTGCAGTGGCTGAAGCGGCAAACCGTCTGGGCTTTGACCAGGTCAGCAACCTGATTACAACCTTCATTGCCTTTGGTGCCAACATCTTGCTGGGCGTTGCCATTTTTATCATTGGCTTCTGGCTGGCCAACCTGATTGGCGATATTGTACAGCGTGGCCGTTACAACTATTCATTGTGGCTGGCCAACGTGGTACGTGTGCTGATTATTGGTCTGGTGCTGGCGATGGGCCTGCGCGCCATGGGCATTGCCGATTCCATTGTTAATCTGGCCTTTGGTCTGACGCTGGGTGCTGTTGCAGTTGCCTTTGCACTGGCCTTTGGTCTGGGTGGCCGCGAACCTGCGCAACGCCTGCTTGATGACATGCTGAACAAGGCAAAAGAAGAGGCCAAAAAGCCTTCGCCACCAACTGCATCAGGCATGAGTAATGCAGATATGGAAGTGCCTTTGGCTACTGGTCTGGGTTCGCCTGTTGGTTCTTCTACAGCGTCTCCAATCATTAGTCCTTCGGAAACGACACCACCAGCAACCAGTACGGATAATGAGCTGATTCTACCGGATGACCCGGATGCTCCCATCAATCCCCTGCGTTAAGCTTTAATAGCAATCACTAAAAAACCGCTGAGAAATTAGCGGTTTTTTTATGCAGGACAGATTATTTTTTATGGCTAATCCAGTAAATGATGAGTTGGGCAATCAGTAAATTGATTACCCAGCCCAGCCAGGCTTCCAGTTGATAGATCAGCTTTGGGCTTAGGCCATCAATATAAGGTGTTAGTTGATACAGCAGTAATTTCCATGAACGCAGGCTCAAGGCAGATAACGACAATGCAAAGCTGCGGATCATCCAGTTACGGTGCTTGTACCAGCGCTTCTGGATGGCATATTTTAACGCCAATACCGTGCTGCCAATCCACAAAATTCCCAGAATAACAAAGCATACCTGTGTTGCTAACCCGCCAGCCGCGTAAACAGCCATGACCAGACCACTGGGGGCTGCAAAGCCAAGTACTGCAATAATATACAGCCAGCCCAAGCGTCGGTGCCATAATGGAAAACGTTGCCTAAAAGCAGGCCAGAACTGGGTAAAACCCGCCAGTAAAATTAAACTGCTACAAGCAACATGAATTTTGAATGCCCATTGCCACGGCAAAAAATGCACCACATCCTGTTTTAATACCAAAAAACCTTGTGTATCCGACCAAGGAAAATAGCTGAGGCAAATTTTAACCATCAGCACGCAAAGCCAGATAAAAATGCCCAACAGAACAAATAGCATGATGTTGTAATGTGTTTTTAGGTGGGTCATTTAAGAATTGAACAAGAATGAAATGTTTTTATTTTGAACAAGCCCCCTGATTTGTAAAGCCTAAAGCAGAAAATTAATATGAGAATTGAAGTATGAAAAACCACAACAAGGCCAATCACAATTGCTATAACAATAGAGTTTATAGCCTTAGCCTGATGCTGCTTGGCCTGTTTGCCAGTCCGCTTTATGCAGCAAGCACCACAGGTTTGAACCAGAGTCCATCAAAGCAGACTGCTTTAAGTCGATTCGTTAGTAGCTGGTCGGGTAGTTTTGATACACGTCGTATTGGGTTTTTTATTGAAAGTATCCAGCAGGGGCAAGTGAGGGGTTACAGTATTGTTGGCGCTAATAAGCAAGGTTTTGTAGGGACAATACAACCTGAAGGTAACAATAAACAGAACAACAAATACAAGATTATTGCGCGTGAAACAGGTAAGCCTGAAAGCGCTGGTGTGTTTGAACTGCATCTGGATTTAAGCAAACCAAAGTCTATTGAAGGGTCATGGCAAGCCAACAAGGCAGGCATTCAACCCAAATTTTTTGAACTGGCACCGCAGCAGTGCCGTTATCAAATGAATGTTGGCGAATTTCCAGAAGCCTCCCAGCGCCTGCTGAAAGACAGCGATTTGCAGATTAGCAGACAGGAGCTGCAATACATGCGTAATGAAATCTATGCCCGCCACAATTACTCGTTTAGCAATAAAGTCATTGCCAGCCTGTTTAGTGACAAGGACTGGTATATCCCGTGCAGTTTGAATGTTGAACAGCAACTTAGCAAAATTGAACGCGAGAATATCAAGCGCATCAAGCTCATGGAACCCTATGCTGAGAACGTGGAACTTGACTGGGGACGCTAATCTTTTAATTGTCCATCAGCCATTTAAAAAGGAAAATTGATTATGAATAATTATGACCCATTGAATACGCAGTATTCTCACAATCTGCAAAACCTTGAGAGTAACCGCCAGCTTACCCTGATTATTTATATTCTGTATGCGCTAGGCCTGTTTTCAGGGATTACAGCCATTATTGCGATTGTCATGAATTACGTCAAACGGGATGACGTGCGTGGTACTTGGCTGCAAAGTCATTTTGATTGGCAGATCAAGACCTTCTGGTGTGTCTTGTTTATTGGCCTGATTGGTACCATTACCCGTTTTATCCTGATTGGCTATGTCATTTTATTTGCATTAACTCTGTGGTACATCTACCGCATGGTTAAGGGCTTTTTGGCATTTAATGAACGACGTAGCATTGAATAAGCAATAGCGCAATGTATACCATCCCGGCTTAATTGTCGGGTTCTATTAAGGGCTTAAAGTTGTTTATCATGGAGTTTGCCCTGTTGTCTGGTGCGCTGCTCATAGGCAATGACGCTAAGTTTGCCGTCACTTTCAATATAGGCCTTTTTGACTTTTTTAACATCATCAATACCTTGCTCACGCAGCTGGCTAAGCAGCTCGGCCTGAGTCAGGAATTCCTTGCGCATATTGCGGTGTATCATTTTGCCATGCCGGATGAGCAGCACGGGTGGTGCATTTAACAGCTGTTCAAACCATGCAAAACGATAGCTAAGCCAATCCAGAAAAAAGTTCCAGAACATTAAGGTGGCGACTAAAATCAGGCCATCCGGTATGGTTTTATAATCGCCTGCCATGCCATTTTGTGAGGCATCAGCCAGCAGAATCACCAGCAGCAAATCGCCAGTTTCCATACCGCCAGCCTGCCGCTTTAAAATGACCCGCATCAGGATGATTAAAGCCAAGTACATGACTGTGCCACGAATAAACATTTCCAGCACGGGTATGTCAAATGAAAAAATGCTATTCCATTCCATGATGATTATGCGAGTTATTGTGATGGTATTAATTATGGCTGAAGCATTATTCAGGGAATGAAGTGAATTGGTTGGCATCACGTAACAGTTTGATCAATAATAAGTTGATCTCAAAATTCTTTAAGCCAGTTAGTTAAAGTAAGATATTTAGCCTAAGACTAAGCATAAAAAAGCCATGCGACCATGATTCAAAACATGAACTGCATGGCTTTGGTTCATACGTGACTTAAGGCTGGTTAAGACCTTAAAACAGGTTTTGGTCGTAAGTGGAGGATACGCGGTGAATACTTAAATCGGCACCGTTGTATTCTTCTTCCGGGGTCAGGCGAATGCCAATGGTGGCCTTTAAAATACCATAAACCACAAAGCCGCCAGCCAGCGCAATGCTAATGCCCAAACTGGTGCCAATCAGTTGGGACATAAAGGAAACACCGCCCAGACCGCCCAATGCCTGCAAGCCAAAAATGCCTGCTGCCAGCCCGCCAAACGCACCACATACGCCATGGAGCGGCCAGACCCCCAGCACATCATCAACACGCAGGCGGTTCTGGGTAAAAGTAAATAGCCAGACAAACAAACCACCAGCCACACCGCCAATAAACAGTGCGCCTAGTGGATGTACGACATCAGAACCGGCACAAATGGCTACTAATCCTGCCAATGGCCCGTTGTGCAAGAAGCCGGGGTCATTTTTGCCCAGTGTATTGGCCATGAGTGTGCCACCGACCATAGCCATCAGTGAATTCACTGCCACCAGCCCTGAAATCCCTTCGATTTTCTGGGCACTCATCACATTAAAGCCAAACCAGCCCACAATTAAAATCCATGCGCCCAGTGCCAGAAAAGGAATGGAGGAAGGCGGATGCGCCGAGATTTTTCCACCCTTGCCATAACGACCCTGACGCGCGCCCAGCAGAATGATTGCAGGCAGGGCAATCCAGCCACCCATGGCATGCACCACCACCGAACCGGCAAAGTCATGGAAATTGGCACTAAAGGTACGTAGCAGCCAATCCTGAATACCAAAATGATTGTTCCAAGCAATACCTTCAAAGAAAGGGTAAACCAGCGCAACCAGTGTAAAGGTGGCAATGGTTTGTGGACGAAACTTGGCACGCTCGGCAATCCCGCCAGAAATAATGGCAGGTATGGCAGCCGCAAAGGTGAGCAGGAAGAAAAACCTGATCAGGTTATAGCCGTGCTCGGTAGTAATGGCAGTATCGGCATGCATAAAATGCGTACCATAGGCCACATAATAACCAATGAAAAAATAGGCAATGGTGGAAACAGCAAAGTCAGTCAGGATTTTGCTTAAAGCATTCACCTGATTTTTTGTCCTGACTGTACCAACCTCTAAAAATGCGAACCCGGCATGCATGGCCAGCACCAAAATGGCGCCCAGAAGAAGAAATAAAACGTCATTGCTGGTCATAGTTGAACCTGTTCCAAAACGATTTTGAAAGGAGCTGATTGATCAATACTGGGTAATGTCTTTCAATTGTAATGCCAAAAATTTATTTAGTTTTTAGTACATTGATATTTAAATAATAAATTTTAAAAATTGAAGAATTTTATAGCTATGGAAATTTGAACTTTTCTGGAGCCATTCTTTTTTTGGTGCAAAAAATGGCTGGATTAGTGCAAAAAATACCAAAGTGGTGCAGGATTGAATGGACGATAATGGATCAGATTTGCTTCATTTTTGAACACTAAATTTTTAAAAGTGAATAAGCCATGTGAATATGAAGGGAAACCATGTGTTTTATCGGCTTGGTTTAAAATGCAAATAAGCTTCTCTGTAATAACAACTATGGTTCACAATAAGATTTAGGAAAAGGCAGCATTACGTGTTGATCATGAATCCACACCTGAAAATGAAAAGCAATAAAAAGTTTTTAGCCATAGCCCTGTGCAGTTTACACCACCTGACCTGCCGCCACTCCGGATGCCCATGCCCACTGAAAGTTAAAACCCCCTAAGTGTCCCGTCACATCCATAACTTCACCAATAAAATAAAGGCCTTTTTGCTTCTTGCTTTCCATGGTTTTAGACGATAGCTCGGTGGTATCCACACCACCTAATGTGACTTCTGCCGTACGGTAGCCTTCAGTGCCTGAAGGTTTTTGCTCAAAATGCTGTAGTTGCCGGGCAATCTCCTGCAATACCGCATCCGGTAATTGTCCCAGCGCCGTTTCACTGTGCTGTGGCCAGATCAGTTGCTGGAGTTCCAGCACAATACTTTTGGCCATGATTTCGCCAAGCACGGTGCGCAGCAGGGATTTAGGCTGAGACTGTTTTTTTTCAATCAGCCATTGGCCAATATTGAGGGTAGGAAAGAAGTTAATGTAAATCGGTGAACCCACCTGCCAGTAATTGGACAGTTGCAGACTACTGGGGCCGCTTAAGCCGCGATGAGTAAACAGCAAGGCTTCAGTGAATTCAGCGTCTTGATTGCTTAAGCTCACATCCAGTGCATTGCCGGACAGGCGCTCAGTAACGGCCTTAAACTGATTGGAAAACGTAAAGGGAACCAGTCCGGCGCGGGTAGGATATACATGATGACCAAACTGCCGTGCCAGCTCATAACCAAAACCGGAACCACCCAATGTGGGAATGGACAAGCCACCGCTGGCCACCACCAAAGATTCACAGCGATAGTTGCCTTGATTGGTATTCAGAACAAAATGACCCTCAGGATCCATTTCAACACTGGCAATTTCTGTGCTGGTTTGAATGGTCACCTTGCCGGTTTTGTCACATTCGGCCAGTAGCATATTTAAGATATCCTTGGCGCTATTAAGGCAAAACAACTGGCCGTGCTTACGTTCTTCATAGGGAATTTTATAGTCACCCACCAGCCCCAGAAAATCCCACTGGGTGTAGCGGCTTAGGGCAGAAATCACAAAATGCGGATTGTGCGAAAGATAGTTTTCCGGCTCAACATACAGGTTGGTAAAATTACAGCGTCCACCGCCAGACATCAGGATTTTTTTACCAACCTTGTTGGCGCGTTCCAATACCAGCACGCGGCGGCCACGTTTGGCAGCAATCGCAGCACACATCAAGCCTGATGCACCAGCACCAATAATAATGACATCAGTTTGTAGCACGGAATGTTCACAGCAAAATAAAAGCTGAATTATAAGCGAGAAGCTATCGGTTAAACCGCAAATTTTTTTGAGGTAAGATTTTATCTGGACATCATAAAGCGCGTACTTAAATTGCCTTGCAGGCCACCAGTATGAATTACCAGAATCTGGCTATTTGCTGGAAAATAATGTTTATGAATTAAATCAAATAAACCAAACAGCATTTTGCCGGTATAAACTGGTTCAATTTCAATTCCGGTCTGGGCTTTAAAATTCTGCACAAACTGCAACAGTGCAGACGTGGTTTTGGCATAACCTCCACCGTGATAATCAGGGATAAGCCGCCAGTTGGTTTTATGCGTCCATCGCTGGATTTCTGCCTGCAGGAAATCTCCTTTAAGGGCGGGAAAGCCTAAAATGGTTTGCTGCTCAGAACTGGATTCAATAATCCCTGCAATGGTGCCGCCTGTACCTACCGCGCAGCAGACATAATCAAACTGTTGTTTGTCTTGTGCCGTTAGTATTTCCGTACAGCCTTGCACAGCAAGCTGATTAGTCCCACCTTCCGGTACTAAATAAAATTCACCAAACTGGTCATTCAGTTTTTGAATAAAATCAGGCTCGGTTTTACCGCGATAATCCGCACGGCTAACAAACACAAGCTGCATGCCCTGTTGCTGGGCGAGCCTAAGCGTTAGATTGTCATTAATTTTATCAACCAGTTCTTCACCGCGAATAATACCAATGGTGTTAAAACCAAATTTATCACCTGCCGCTGCCACCGCTGCAATATGGTTGGAATAGGCACCGCCAAACGTTAGCAAGGTGTTGTAGCCCATCTGCCGGGCTGCATACAGGTTATATTTAAGCTTGCGAAACTTGTTGCCGGAAATCTGCGGATGCAGCAAATCTTCACGCTTGATAAAAACGCTGATGTTATTAGGAAATTCATAAGGTAGTCGCTGGTTTGGACTATTTGCCGCATCAATCAGCATCAGTAAACAACATATTAAGGCAACAGGAAAATATGAATATATTTGCGGAAGTTTAAAATCTATTGGTAATGTTCGCTACAATAGCGACTATTTTTATCATAAAAGATGGCCTGTCATGCTTAATGTCTATTTAACCGATCTGCAAAAAACTGCCACGCTGGATCTGGGGCAGGGTGCCAAGGATATTGCACAGGTGATGGCCCTCAAGAAGATTTTTTTAAGTACGGCTGACTTGCTGGAACCCGTACTGCCGGAAAACGTGAGCGGTAAAATCAATATTGCACAAATTGGCTGGCGTTCGACCCAAAGCGAGCTGGCTACCTTTAAGCAACTGGCAGATGACTGGCAAAAACTGGAATTGCGCCTGCGAGCCTATGCGGTTTTTGCTGGCCGGGAAGCCATGGATATTATTGTGCAGGTGGCGCAGCAACAGCGTCAGGCTCGTTTGAATGAGGCGGGAACATTTGATGCCAATCTGCTGGAAATGGATGTGTTTATGCTGTACACCGTGCATCGGCAACTGGATCAACTGCTGGCCAAAGACAAACCTTATGCCACCAGCTTTTTGCAGGAATGGCCACAGTTTAAAGACACGTTTACGCAGATGTAGCCATCACTATTGCACAACAATAAAGCGTGTCCATCAAATCCCAAAACTGATTTACAATGGCGCGCTTTTTATGACAGTGCTATTAGTGAATTAACTGAGCGCTTTATTAGACGTGAAAGCTTTATCAAACAACAGGAACGAAAATGCCAAAGCAGTTTTTAAATTATGGGTTTGGGATAGTAGCAGCACTGGCTGGCCTGCTGAGCACCACCGCGCACGCTGATTTTATTGGCTTATATGCTGGTATAGATGGCATGTATACCAAGGCAGAAGATAGCGCGGGGCAGTCGGATGACAAGTTTAATGCCGTCTATAATCTGGCTTTTGAGCATCCTGTACCGTTTGTGCCTAACATCAAGCTGCGTTACAGCGATTTTAGCAAGGCGGATTCATCATTGAACACTTCCTATATGAATACTGGATTAGCAGGCTCGACAGGTACTAATGGTTTACTGCTTAATCCTTATGCGGGACTAACTGGTCAGTATCAAGTCGAAGTTAATTCCTTGGATGCAATCGGTTACTACGAAATTCTGGATAATATTGTTAGCGTTGATGCGGGGTTGGGCGTAAAACGGGTAAACACCAAAGAAACTGTACGCTTAAGTGCAGGCAATGTAGCCACTGTAGCTAAAAATAACTATGATGAAACTGTACCAGCTTTATACGTTGCTGCGGGTGGCAAGCTGCCCTTTACTGGGTTTAGTGCCAAAGCGGAAGTGATGGCAGGCCAGAATAGCGATGCTGATTTTAGTGATATCAATGCTGAAGTGAAATACAATTTTATTCAGAATATTGCATTGGATTTAGGCGCGAAGTTTGGCTACCGCGTCATGACCATCAATTTTGATGATGATTCAGACAGCAGCTTTGACAAGATTGAAGCCAAAGGGCCTTATTTAGGTTTGGAAGCGCATTTTTAATCTGTTGATTGCTTGAGTTATTTAGCCGGTTGCTTTTAAAAGTAATCGGCTTTTTTATAGCTTATTCAAACCAGTTAATTAGCCGAAGTCCACGAATTAATTCAAAATCCTTGGTATTACGAGTAACTAGACTTAAACCTTGCGACATTGTAATTGCCGCAATCTGGCCATCTGCAAAAGGTAGGGTTTGACCAATTTTCTGTGCTTCTACTCTAATTTCTGCATGAATTTTTGCTGCTGCCGTGTCATACGGCAATATCGGAAGCAGGCTCACTACATCATAAAGGAAAATACCAATAGACTGTTTACGCTTACTGTCGGGCATTTTTAACCAGCCAAAGCGTAACTCATGCCAAACCAGACTTGGAATTGCAATTTCCTGTTTATAACCTTGAAACTGCTGTAAAACATGAGGATGAGGTTCAGCTTTGACCAATTCTGAAATAATATTTGTGTCTAATAAAAGGCTAATCTGGCTTACCAACAGAATTCCCGCCCCTCAGATTGGTCGCGTTCAACTATAAAATCTTCGTCAGAATCGTTTAACTCATCTTTAAATTTTTCTCGCCAAGCGTTAAGACTCTCCGCAATATCTAAGGGCTGACTTGTTAGTTTTTGATATTCTGGAACAGACATCAAAACAGCGGTAGTCTGGCCGCGTTGGGAAATAAAGACTTTTTCACCTTGGTTGCTTTGATCAATCAAATCGGCAAGATGGGCACGTGCTTGAGTGAAAGGAATGGCGGTCATAAGAGTTACCTCTTTTAAGTGTACATTTGGATTGTACATTTTTGGGTGAAATTTATCAATTTTTAAAAAAGAGTATCTATTAGCACTTCAAAAGGTGCCTTTAAAAGCACTAAAAATGGTATAATTGAAGCAGATTCTATGGAGATAAAGCAATGACTCAAAAGATTCATGCCCGAATGACTGCAAGCATTACTGAGTTGAAGAAAAGCCCAATGGATACAGTGTTAGCAGGTCACGGTGAGCCAATAGCAATTTTAAACCGCAATACACCTGCATTTTACTGTGTGCCTGCTGATCTATATGAGCAAATGATTGAGCAGCTTGAAGATTTAGAATTAAATGCAATTGCAGACGCTCGTGCGAATCAAAAACGCATTCGAATGAATATTGATGACTTATAATTTAGAGTGTATTGAACCAGCTTTAAAAAGAGAGGGAAAAGTAAACTTCTTAGTTTGGCAGCAATTTAAAAAGAAATTAGATCTTTTGTAAAAATCATTTTTTGAGCAATTATAGATTATGAATTTAAACATGCTGATTTACGAGATAAGCCAAATTCATACAATTTTGCAAGAAATTTAATGTTTAAGATAGGCCTTAGTATGCTCTAACGTTGAGCTAAAAACAGTTCCATCATCTTCTGTGAGTAATATACAGTTAATATCAGCTACTAGAACTTGATTTTTATAATTTATGGTTAATGGGTTTGTGATAGTAGGCGTTGTAGGAGGACCTTCAGCTTCGATAAAATATGGCGACTTGGGAAAGATCACAGCAAAAGCTCTTGAAGACTCCTTAAGTCTTTTCGCTTCATGTGGCATTAAATTTATAAATTTAAATAAGGGTCTATCATCTAGATTTTTGTATTTGGAATAAGGACTTTTTAGCTCATCAAAAATTGATTTAGAAGTTATCTCTACTTGAGAAACTAAAACATTTTTGTCGAATACATTTCTTGCAGTAAAAGATTTTTTATTTAAAGTTGACCTCCCTATGTGTAAATCCCATGCTTCAATATAATGCATTCCCCCCAGATCTTGTCCTGGTGGAGTAAAGTTATCGGCATAGGTCGTATTTTCATTGTCAACTGAATATTTCTCATAGGTTAGAATTTTATTATCAGCATCGTAAGTAATAAATTTTCTGTCTAATGGTATTTCAAGAATCAATATATTAGGAATAGCTAAATCCTTAAATTTAGCAGTGCTTCGTTCTATATATTCTGAAGTAGTTTCAAATTCACCTTTAATTTTAGGAATGGATTTTAGTTTTTTAGCATAGAAATCAAAGGAATCTGGGGAGATTTTCTGGTTTAGGTAAGACGAACATTGTTGTGTATTTCTACTATAAACATCCTCAATTCTATCAGCATGGCTCAAAGTTGAAATGCTCAAAAAAATGAAAGTCAGTATAGGATAATATATCTTTAAATATATTTTGTCTTTTTTTAACATTTGAATTTCCTGAAGTTAGTAATGCATTACTCTTAGTGGAATAATGCATGTTTTATAAGGAATATCAACCTTGGTTTGATAACTTATTAACTCTTACAACGCCGCTAACTGTTCCATTTGCGCATTCAGCTTCTGCAATTGATCTCCCAAATCTGCCAACACAGCTTTCTCAGCCTCCACCACATGAGCAGGTGCTTTCGCCAAAAACCCTTGATTAGACAGTTTGCCATTGAGTACATCAAACTGCTTTTGCAGCTTCTCAATTTTCTTGGTCAAGCGGCCAATTTCAGCTTGCGGATCAATCAGACCTTTCATCGGTACAAAAATGGAAACCTGACCCACCACACTACTGGACGACAGTGGCGGTTCCTGATCACTGGATAGGAACTCAATACTTTCCACTTTGGATAGCGCTTTGAACAGCGGCTCAATACGGCCCAGTTGCTCACGCTCCTTGTCACTCACGTTTTTCAGCAACACGGGCAGTAAGCGGGCGTTACCCAAGCCCATTTCACCACGAATATTACGCACTGCACCAATCAGGCCCTGTAGCCAGCTCATGTCAGCTTCGGCCTGCTCGTTGATTTTGGCATCTTCTGGCTGTGGGAAGGGTGCCAGCATAATGGTCGCGTCATCCTGACCAACAGCTTTTTTACCAATCATGGGCGCAACGGTTTGCCAGATTTCCTCAGTCAGGAACGGCATCAGCGGGTGTAGCAAACGCAAGCTGCTTTCCAGGGTGGCCAGCAGCACACGGCGCACTTCGGCTTTACGTTCTTCACTGACTTCGTCACTGTTTAATACGGGCTTGGTTAGTTCTACATACCAGTCGCAGTATTCATTCCAGATAAAGTCGTACATGGTTTGTGCCACCATATCCAGACGATAATCCGCAAAGGCTTTATGCACCGCAGCTTCAGCCTTTTGCAGGCGGCTGACAATCCACTGTTCCGGCAGTTCCCACAGGTCAGTGCGGGGTGCTTCACCGACCGTTTTACCTTCCACATTCATTAATACAAAGCGGGTGGCATTCCAGATCTTGTTGCAGAAGTTGCGGTAACCTTCCACACGCTTTAAGTCAAACTTGATGTCACGTCCGGTATTGGCCAGCGCACAGAAGGTAAAACGCAGCGCATCGGTGCCATAGGCATTAATGCCATCCGGGAATTCCTTGCGGGTGGCTTTTTCAATCTTGGCGGCATCCTTGGGATTCATCAGGCCGGTGGTGCGCTTGGCAATCAGGGTTTCCAGATCAATGCCATCAACCAGGTCTAATGGATCAAGCACGTTGCCTTTGGACTTGGACATTTTCTGGCCTTCGCCATCACGTACCAGCCCATGTACATACACGGTTTTAAATGGCACTTGTGGCTTGCCGTTTTCATCTTTGACAAAGTGCAGGGTCATCATAATCATGCGGGCGACCCAGAAGAAAATAATGTCAAAACCCGTCACCAGCACATCGGTAGAATGGAACGTTTTTAAGAAATAATTTTCCGCATCCTTGGCGGCATCACCAGTCCAATCCAGGGTTGAGAATGTCCACAGCGCAGAGGAGAACCAGGTGTCCAGTACATCTTCATCCTGATTCAGGCTGATATGGCTACCCAGATGATATTTCTGGCGCACTTCATCTTCACTGCGACCCACATACACCGAACCATCCTGCGCGTACCATGCCGGAATACGATGTCCCCACCACAACTGGCGACTAATACACCAGTCCTGAATGTTGTTCATCCACGCCATATACATGTTGCTGTATTGCTCAGGCACAAACTTGATGTCGCCATTTTTAACCGCTTCAATGGCAGGCTCGGCCAGTGGTGCAATTTTCACATACCATTGATCCGTCAATAACGGTTCAACAATCACACCGGAACGGTCACCGCGTGGTGCTTTGAGCGTGTATGGCTCAATTTTTTCCAGCCAGCCCTCGCTTTCGGCTTGGGCAACCAGTTTTTTGCGCGCTGCAAAGCGTTCAACACCCGCATAATCACTTGGTGCGGCAAGAGTCTGAGTGATTGGCTGGCCCGCTTTTTCAATCCAGTCAAACTCAGCCTGAATTTCTGCATTTTTATTAAAGATATTAATTAATGGCAGGTTATGGCGTTTACCCAGTTCATAATCATTAAAGTCATGCGCCGGGGTGATTTTAACGCAACCGGTGCCAAAATCTTTTTCAACATAGTCATCGCCAACGATTGGCACTAAACGGCCAGTAATCGGCAAGCGGATGTTTTGGCCAATCAGGTGCTTGTAGCGTTCATCGTCTGGATGCACAGCAACCGCAGTATCGCCCAGCAAAGTTTCAGGGCGTGTAGTGGCGACCACCAGATAATTGTTGCCATCACTGGTGGTGGTGCTGTCATTTTCAAAGAAATATTTAAAGTGCCACAGCGAACCTTGTTCTTCGTTGTTTTCCACTTCAAGGTCGGACAGGGCAGTGTGCAGTTTCGGGTCCCAGTTCACCAGACGCTTGCCACGGTAAATCAGGCCTTCCTCATGCAGTCGCACAAACACTTCTTTTACCGCATTGGACAAGCCTTCATCCATGGTAAAGCGTTCGCGTGACCAGTCTACCGAAGAACCCAGACGGCGGATTTGCTGGGTAATGGTGCCACCGGATTTTTCCTTCCATTTCCAGACTTGTCTAATGAAGTCTTCGCGGCCAAGATCGTGACGGCTAATGTTTTGCGCGGCCAGTTGGCGTTCTACCACCATTTGCGTGGCAATCCCTGCATGGTCGGTGCCCGGTTGCCATAAAGTGTTGTCGCCCAGCATCCGGTGATAGCGGATCATGGCGTCCATAATCGCATTGTTAAAGCCATGACCCATGTGCAGGCTACCCGTGACATTGGGTGGTGGAATCATGATAGTAAACGGTTTGGCCCCACCTTGCGGCTTAAAATAGCCCTGTTTTTCCCACACGTTATACCAGTGTGCTTCAATGGCAGCTGGGTCATAAGTGGTGGAAATATTTTGCTGGCTGGCTGGGTTTTGGTCAGCGGTATGGTCTGCTGCGCTGTTGTCAACTGTATTGGTCATCGACAAAAATCCGAAAATCGTTTGAAAAAAATTGCAACTATTGTAGCGGATTTTGTGCGCTTTTTGCGATTAAACGTAGTGCAAGCTGTGTAGTCATCGTCTTGATCTTTACAAGGTATGGCTCTTTTGTCATAACCTTAGCCAACGGATTGGGAAATCTAGCAATGCCTAAAGAAAATTTTAATGGTCAGGTGATTTGGATTACTGGTGCATCCAGTGGCATTGGCGAAGCGCTGGCCAAGCAGTTTGCCAAACTGGGCGCGCAGGTGGTATTGAGCGCACGGCGGGAAGAGGAGCTCAAGCGGGTAGCACGCCAGCTCGAAAATTCCGAACAGCATATGATTTTACCACTGGATGTGACGGATTATGCATCGCTTACTGCGACTTATGGCGAAGTGATTCAGAAAAAAGGCCGACTGGATTGCCTGATTAACAATGCCGGGGTTAGCCAGCGCGCGCTGATTTGCGATACGCTGGATCATACCGATCGCCAGATTATGGAAATTGATTATTTCGCGCCAGTTGCCTTAACCCGCGTGGTACTGCCGAGCATGCTCAAGCAGGGTTCAGGGCATGTGGTGTTTATTTCCAGTGTAGCCGGTTTACTGGGCACCCAGTATCGGGCCAGTTATGCAGCAGCAAAAGGGGCCATTCATTTGTGGGCCAACAGTTTGCGTGCCGAGCTGGCCGATCAGGGCTTGCAGGTGTCAGTGATTTTCCCCGGTTTTGTGAAAACCAATGTGTCGGTGGCTGCCTTAAAAGGTAATGGAGAGGAGCTAGGAACCATGGATGACGCGCAGGCTAATGCCATGAGTAGCGATGAATTTGCCGAACAGGCGGTACAGGCACTTCTGGCCGGACGTGAATATATTGTGATTGGTGGTTTAAAGGAAAAGGTCGGGGTGTGGCTGTCACGACTGTATCCGCCATTGATGTACCGCATGATTCGTAAAAGCAAGGTGCGTTAAAACAAGATACGCTCAATTAACACTATCCCAAAAGTTAGTTCAGGGAATACCACACAATATTTATAAACAGGATGCACTTGATATGGAAACCCAGTACGCCGTTGCTTTACCGCTCAATGATTTAATTCGCCATGAGCTGGAACAGTTGCATCTTTCCTCGGTGGATTATGACAGCGCAATGGCTGAAAAAGCAGGCCGCTTAATGAGTGAAGCCACTTGCCATATTATTGATTATATTTTTACCGACATGGTGCAGCAGTTTGCCAATGTTAAAGAAATGGCTGAGGAAAAAATTGCCAGCTTCAAGGAGTCCCTAAGCCATATTGAAGAAATCAAGGGCATTATCCGCAAGTATTTTGGCTGGGCTGTCAGCTGGTTTGATGCCAAGCGCTTAAAGCCAGTCATTACCCATTACTACGAGCTGATTAATGAATGCTCTATTAATAGTGCTGCCATTCCATGCCTGATTTATGCCATTCCCGACAAGCTGGCGCAAAAAGCCCTTGATGCTCTGGCTGATTTAAAAGATCTGAAAGCGGACAATGCACTACACGCCATCGAATGCCTGATTGAAATTATTGATGTGGGTGTGACCAAGCTGTTAAAAGAGCCTAAGGAATTACTGAAGTTTAACTTTATTGCCAATAAAACCCTGGATGGTGTAATGAACATGACCACGGCTTTATCCTATAAAAGCCTGCGCAAGCTAGGCAATGCAATGGACCCGGCATTGTTTCAAACTGCTTCAGGCCACTTGCAGCAGTTTATTATTCCACATCCGCTTAGCTGGCATGAAGCTGTCGGTACAGGCCCGGTGTTACACCCGTCCATTTCTTGAAGGCACGGTGAAAGGTACTGGTTTCACTAAAACCTACCTGTTGTGCCACATCTTCCAGTGATAGTTCTGGCTTGAGCAGCAGGTGAATGGCGGTGTCACGGCGCAGGTTGTCTTTCACACCCTGATAGCTTTTACCTTCGGCAGCAAGGCGACGGCGCAGGGTTTGCGGCGACAGGTACAGCATGGAAGCCACTTCATTTAAAGTTGGCATTTCTTCACCAATATGACTTTTTAATACTTCACGAATACGCGAGGTGAGCGAGCTGGCATTCTTGAATTTGACCAATAACTGCGCTGGCGCACTCTTTAAGAATTCCTGCAGGCTGGCTTCGGTTTGACGGATCGGCAAATCCAGATAATCTGCTGCAAAGGTCACTTCGGTGCGTTGTGCATCAAACTTGATGACGGGCGAGAAAAACAGTGCGTCGTATTCATCAACATGATTGGGCTGCGGATAGGCAAACTGCACGCGTTCCAGTGGAATACGCCGTTCGATTAGCCACGAGGCCAAACCATGCCAGATCATTAGCATGCTTTCGGTAATAAAATGATCCGGGTCGCGGTCAGATGGAATATGAGTCACCATACGGGCTTCGTGGGTATCGCGTTCAATGCTCACGGCCCAGTCATCACCAAACAGGCGGTAAAACTGCGCGCTTAAATCCAGTGCCTTGCCCAGTGTTCCAGCATGAATAATCAGTTGGCACATGATCGAAAACGTGCCGAGCCTGCGCGGCTGGGCATCAAATCCCAGGTGTTCATCCTGCGTCACCAGCCACAGGGTTTGCGCCAGACGGGTATACTGATCCGGCGAAACACGGGCCTTGGGCTGGCTGAGCAATTCTGGCTCAATTCCCACACGGGACAATAAAGCATTGACATCAAGACCCATCCGGCGAACGCCTGTCAGGGCTGCGTTGACAAAGTGAATGCTAATGGTGTCACGGTTCATCATCGACCTCGGGAACTATAAAACGCCTGAATGTGATATTAATCAATGTCATTCAGGCTAAAACCAGAATGCAAAAATCCAGATATAAAGAACTGATATCACTACTTTACCATAGCATATCTGGCTGATTAATTTGAGCTCATTTCAGGACAAAATACGAACTGACAAGTTTGCTCAGCCAAACTGGCAACTATCGTCATTGCCCACAAGCCTTGGCACATTCTAGGCTCGCTGATGATTTAAACCAACTTTGGCCATTATTGTATTGGCCGTTTAACTGGAAATTCCATGACACAAAATACGACTCAATCCAATGTGGCATCTGTTTCATCAGCACCTTCACCATCAACTGGTTCAAACGCACCGCTGGCTGGTTTAAAAGTACTAGATTTTTCCACCTTGCTGCCGGGGCCATTTGCCACCCTAATGCTGGCTGATCTGGGCGCTGAAGTGATTCATGTAGAATCACCCACCCGGGTTGATCTGGTGCGTGTGATGCCACCGTATGCGGATGGACAGGCCACAGCGCATACCTACTTAAACCGTAATAAAAAATCACTGGCCGTTGACCTGAAAAACCCGGAAAACATTGAAAAAATAAAAGGCTTGCTATGCGATTTTGATATTGTGGTTGAGCAATTTCGTCCTGGTGTGATGCAGCGTCTAGGGCTGGGCTATGAAGACTTAAAAGCCATTAACCCACGCCTGATTTACTGCTCCATTACCGGCTATGGCCAAACCGGCTCTTATAAGGATCGCGCAGGCCATGACATTAACTATATGTCCCTGGCTGGGATTTCCGGTCATAGCGGGCGGCAGGACAGTGGCCCACCAGCGCTGGGCATTCAGGTTGCTGATGTAGCAGGTGGCTCATTACATGCGGTGATTGGTGTATTGGCAGCAGTGATTGAGCGCAACCAGAGCGGGCAGGGCCAGCACATTGATATCTCCATGACCGATTGTGTATTTACCTTGAACAATATGGCAGCATCTGCGCAGATTGCAGGCGGTGAAGATCAGGCACCGGAAGCAGCAACCTTAAATGGCGGCAGTTATTATGATTATTTTAAAACTTCGGATGGCCGTTATATTTCTGTGGGTAGTCTGGAACCGCAATTTATGATGGGCTTAAGTGCTGCCTTAAACCTGCCTATTCTGGCGCAAAAAGGCGCATCCATGTTTGCTGAGGATCGTCAGGCGGTTAAGCAGGCTGTGGCTGAAGCGATTGCAGCACAGCCATTTAGCCATTGGCAGCAAGTGTTTGCCGCACTCGATGTGTGTGTTGAACCTGTTTTAACTTTAAAAGAAGCAGCAGATTCACAACTGGCTCAGGAACGCGGTTGGGTGGTTGATGTACCCTTGACCGCTGAACAGACAGCTAGTCAAAAACAACTGGCTTGCCCAATCAAGTTTTCCAGAAGCCAAGCACGTTATGACTATGCAGGCCAGCAACTGGGTGAAACTGGCTGGGAAGATTTATAAGCAGGGCCAAATATGACTGGTTTATGATGTCTTGCAAAATTCTCTTTTCCTTGCGCTGTAAAATGCTTTAGGCGTATTTTTTGCTCAAGTGAGCGAAGCGCAAGAAAGGGTTATGAAAAAAGTCTAATAAAACTTTTCTTTATGTAAGCTTGTTCATCGACCAGTTAAATTTTAGGAGTTAGCTTTGACGTATAAATACATGCCTAATGGCTTATTGTTTTTATATTGAAAATCATAATTTTAAGTTTAATTTTTAAACTATTGTCAAATCATTGTAGAACGATTAGCAAACATTTGGTTAACAAACGTTAACTTTTGTAAGCATTAGCGTACATCAATTGGGGTTGTGGCGACTGTTTTGGCAAGAGCAGATGCGAGATGATGTGTTTAGCGAATCAAGGATGACATGGCACGGATTTAGCCATACGGATAGCGCGAGCTGAAAGGCTGGCATAAATCGCAAGGCTCGATGGGATATGTCGAGAACAGGATGTACAGCAGGATGCTAAAGAAATGCCCGACCATTCAGGATGAATATTGTCGGGCTTTTTTATGTCCCAATGTTATACCCTAGGCATTTTAAATTAAGGCTCATTTTAAATCATAAATCATTTAAGGCAATAAGACCGGTTAAGGGTTTATCAATAAAACCGTTATTAATTATGCAAAAAAAACGTTTTATTGATGAAGCAAACCTAGGTATGCTTCGCACCTAAACTTATACCATGAATCTAGCCATACGCCATGTATTTATACACCGATCTTGACCAGCAACTGGTTAACGAGCGCGTTGCTCAATTCCGCGATCAAACCCAGCGTTACCTCGCAGGAACCCTGTCTGAAGACGAGTATCGTCCCTTACGCCTGCAAAACGGCCTGTATGTGCAGCGCTATGCACCCATGCTGCGGATTGCTGTGCCTTATGGCTTGTTAAATAGCAAGCAGTTACGCAAGATTGCGGACATTACCCGTCAATATGACCGTGGCTATGCGCATATTTCCACGCGCCAGAACATTCAGCTCAACTGGCCTGCACTGGAAAATGTACCGGATATTCTGGCGGAGCTGGCCACGGTACAAATGCATGCCATTCAAACCAGCGGCAACTGTATCCGTAACACCACCACCGACCAGTTTGCTGGTGTGGTGGCAGGTGAAATTGCAGATCCGCGTCCTACCTGTGAACTGATTCGCCAGTGGAGCACATTCCATCCGGAGTTTGCGTTCCTGCCCCGCAAGTTCAAGATTGCTGTGTCCGCACTGGAAGAAACCGACCGTGCAGCAACTGCCTTGCATGATATTGGCGTGTATCTGGTTAAAAATGCTGCCGGTGAGCTGGGCTATAAAATTCTGGTGGGCGGCGGTCTGGGTCGTACCCCGATTATTGGTAGCGTGATTCGTGATTATCTGCCGCGTGAAGACCTGATTGCCTATCTGGAAGCCGTGCTGCGGGTATATAACCTGCATGGCCGCCGTGATAATAAATACAAGGCACGTATCAAGATTCTGGTTAAGGCTCTGACTCCGCCAGTATTTGCCCAAAAGGTAGAAGCCGAGTTTGCGCAGATTCGTGAACAACGCAAGGTTGATGCTGAGCTGATGGCCAGAATGGATGCTGTTTTTGCGCCACCAGCCTATGAAAACTTGCAGGATATCGACTGGACAGCACAATTTCAGGCTGAACCAGCATTTGCCAACTGGTATCGCCATAACACCCATGCGCATAAAGTGTCGGGTTATCGCATTGTGACCATTTCACTCAAGCGTGCGGGCATTGCACCGGGCGACCTGACTGATAGCGAACTGGACATGGTGGCAGATCTGGCGGATCGCTACAGCTTCGGTGAAATCCGTAATACCCATGAGCAAAACATGGTGCTGGCAGATGTGCCACAAAAAGATCTGTATGACCTGTACCAGATTTTAAACCAGCACAATATGGCGCGTGCGCATATTGGTTTTATCACTGATATCGTGTGCTGCCCCGGCGGTGATTACTGCTCACTGGCCAATGCCAAGTCCATTCCCATTGCTGAAGCCATTAGTCGCCGCTTTGATGATCTGGACAGTGTGTATGCACTGGGCAAGATTGACCTGAACATTTCCGGTTGTATGAATGCCTGCGGTCATCACCATGTGGGTCATATTGGCATTCTGGGCGTGGACAAGAAAGGTGCCGAGTTCTATCAGGTTACACTAGGCGGCAATAGCGACCATGATGCCAGCATTGGTGACATTCTGGGGCCATCGTTTGCCGCAGAAGACATGGCTGATATTGTGGAAGAAGTGCTAAATACCTATCTGGATTTACGCGTGGATGATGAGCGTTTCCTTGATACCTATCGCCGCGTTGGCATCACCCCATTCAAGGAGCGCGTTTATGCCTAATACCGTGTTGTTTAAAGATGGCAGCATCTGCGAAGATGAATACCAGATGATTGGTGAAGACGGTGTAATGCCAACTGGTAATGTATTGCTGCGTGCTACGGAGCTGGATCGTCTGGCTGAAGTGCAGGGCAAAAAAGGCCTGCTGATTAGCGTTGCCAATTCACCGGAAGACTATTCGTTTCCAGTCAACCAGCTAGACCTGATTGCCATTGAGTTTGCCGGTTTCAATGATGGTCGTGGTTACTCGTTTGCGGCATTGCTGCGTCGTCAGGGTTTTGTGGGTGAGCTGCGCGCGGTCGGCGATGTGTTTAAAGACACCTTAAACTACATGAAACGCGTAAGCTTTGACTCCTTTATTTTAAAGGAAGGCAAGGACGTGAACGAAGCTGCTGCGGGCCTGAATGACTTTACAGTGCCATATCAGGCTTCCGTTGCAGTACAAAAAGCCAGCTACCAGACTGGCCAGTAAATTCGCCAGAACCTTTTGGCTATTGCTGGTACTGGCTTAAAAAACCCTTGCCTATAATTGCGCAAGGGTTTTTTTATACATACTTTCTTAAGGTAAACGTAGTATATTCAGCCTGTTGATTATTGGTTTAAGGGAGGAAAGGATTCACAATGCTAATACTGATCTCACCAGCCAAGACACTGGATTATGAAAGTCCGCTGGCAACGACTGACCATACCCAACCGCAACTTTTAGATAAAAGTCAGGAACTGGTAGATGTTTGCCGTGAGCTTACTACGCAGGATTTGTCTGAGCTGATGGACATTAGCCCCAAGCTTGCCGAACTTAATAAGCAGCGTTTTTGCAACTGGGAACCCATTTTTAATCTGGAAAATGCGCGGCAGGCGATTTTGGCCTTTAAGGGTGATGTGTATGCAGGCTTGCAGGCACAGGATTTCACCAAAAAAGATTTTGAATTTGCCCAGAAACATTTGCGCATGTTATCCGGGTTATATGGCTTGTTGCGTCCACTCGATTTAATGCAGCCCTATCGGCTGGAAATGGGCACCCAGCTGAATAACCCGGCAGGCAAGGATTTATACGGTTTCTGGGGTAATACCATTACCGATCATGTCAATCAGGCCTTGCAAGCACAGGGTGATGATGTGGTAGTTAATCTGGCGTCTGATGAATATTTTAAGGCAATCAAGGTGAACCAGTTGCAGGGCAGGCTGATCAAGCCCGTATTTCTGGATGAGAAAAATGGCCAGTTTAAGGTTATTAGTTTTTATGCCAAAAAGGCACGCGGCTTGATGAGCCGTTTTATCATTAAAAACCAGCTCACGCAGGCCGAACAGCTTAAGAACTTTAATCTTGAAGGCTATGTTTATTCTGGCGAGCATTCCAGTGACGATGAACTGGTATTTATGCGTGCCCAGCAGGATGCCATCCCAGTTGATTAAAACTGGCTTTGACTGAATAATTAGGGTTGGAAAAAAAGGTTTAAGAAAAAGGCAGCCTATGTGCTGTCTTTTTTATTGGTCAAAACTTAAAAAACGATAAAAATATTAAATTCTGCACTATTAACAATTTATAAACTTATATTACATTCCTGTAACATTCTATATTAAAATTCAGTTTTTGAATATTTCTGCCTATGCAGGAGTATTTGCCAGTTTATTGTAGCAAGCAGTTTAGTTGGTTTATCTCACTAAACAGTAGAGGTCATATGAAATTTCAATCCATTATGGTTGCGGCAATGTGTAGTGCTGCAATGTCTGCCGCCTGTGCACAACCCATTTGGCAGGACTTTAGCATTACTGGCCTGCACGGTGATGACTATAAAGTTGGCCCTGAAAAGCGCGATGTCGTAACGCTGGAATATGCGGCTGGCCTAACCTGGGGCGATGCTTTCTTTTTCATTGACCATAGCCGCTACAGCCAGACTGATGAAAAAGATAATTACTTTGAGCTTGCACCACGCCTGAGCCTGTCTTACTTGACTGGCCAAAAACTGTCTTATGGGCCAATCAAGGATGTTTATCTGGCCTCTACTTGGGAGTCTGGCAGTGATTTTAATAACTATGTTTATGGAATTGGTTTTGGCCTGAATATTCCGTATTTTAAATATGCGGATATCAACCTGTATCGTGCCAACAATGAAACCACTAAGGACGATTGGATGACCACCGTCACGTATGGTGTGCCATTGACTGTCGCCGGGCAGGACTTTTTATTTGATGGGTTTGCCGACTGGTCCAGCAAGGAATCTGACCATGATGCCGAGCTAAACTGGACATCACAGTGGAAATGGAATGCGGGCAAGCTGATTAGCCCAAATACGCGCCTGTATCTAGGAATTGAATATTCTTACTGGATTAATAAGTTTGGCATCAAGAATATTGACGAAAAGAATGTGAGTGCGCTGGTGAAATACCATTTTTAAGCTTGTCACTATCTGATATGGCGAAATTAAAAACATCTCAGTTAAAAAGCAGCCAGTTTGGCTGTTTTTTATAGGCTGATTAATATATCTGGTGATGCTACCGGGTAGTCTGATAAAGCCCGGCATAAACCTGTCCTGCACGGGTTTCTTTAAGCAGTTGCCAATGGGCGGGCAATTGCAGTTGTTGCAAGGGCCGGTCAGCTTCCACATAAATTTTGGCCGCTGGCTTCAGCAAGGGATCAATCAGGCTGGCCAAGGAAGTCCATAAGTTCAGGCTATAGGGTGGATCAAGAAAGACCAGATCAAAGCCTGCTGAGCGCACTGGTTCTGATAATTGCGTTAATGCTTGCTCCGCCTTGGCATGCATCACTTTACCGGTGGTGCATTGTAATTGCAAAAGATTGGCTTTAATTTGCTCAGCTTGCTTGCGGTCTGCTTCAATAAATACACAATGACGCGCACCACGGGACAGGGCTTCAATGCCCAAAGCGCCTGAACCCGCACAGGTATCCAACACGTGCGCCCCTGCAACATCCCACATGAGCCAGTTAAACAGGGTTTCGCGTACCCGGTCTGGCGTGGGACGCAAGCCATTAACCACTTCAAACCGGATTAGCCGACGCTTCCATTCACCGCCAATAATGCGAACCTGATTCATGCTGTAGTCCTCATTGTTTATTCTTCTCCACTTGCTAGTGAAGGCGCTGGGCTTGCCGCTGGGCGGTTGGTCTGGCTGGCCTGTTCGGAAATTTCCTGCGGCTTCATGCCAGCGGTCATTAGGCCACCGGTAATGCTGCTTTGTGCAGGCTTAATTGGATTTTTTTCCATCTGGTGAACCACATAATCAAACATGGGACGCGCCAAGGCTGCCGCCGCCGCGCCATGTTTACCATTTTCCAGAATCACTGCCACGGCAATTTTTGGACTATCTGCTGGGGCAAATCCTACAAACAGGCCGTGGTCGTAATGACGTTCATCCAGCGCGGCTTCGTTATAGCGCTTACCCTGTGCAATACTCTTGACCTGTGCAGTTCCGGTTTTACCGGCAATTTCGTAGCCTTTTAAGCCAATTTTCAGGCGACCCCCTGTGCCAGAGCGAATCACATTCACCATGGCATCACGCATGTTATTCCAGTCCTGCTCAGTGCCATTAAACTCGACCTTGCCGTCTGGTGCATTTAGTACATGGTAAGGTTTGGGACCTTTGCTTTCACGCAGCACATGCGGGGTCACGTGATGGCCGTGATTGGCCGTGATGGCGGTTGCCATTGCCAGTTGAATTGGGGTTGCAGTAAAAGCACCCTGACCAATACTGACTGAAATGGTTTCACCGGGCAGCCATTTGCTTTTGCGCTTTTGCATTTTCCATTTGGGGGATGGATATAAACCTGAACTTTCATTAGGCAGGTCAATGCCGGTTTTTGCGCCAAAGCCAAACTGGGTCATCCAGTCATGCATATTGTCGATGCCCATGCGATAAGCCAGCACATAAAAAAACGTATCGCACGACCAGGTAATGGCCTTGTTCAGGTCAACTGTACCGTGGCCGGATTTTTTCCAGTCACGGAAACGATGCGCATCGCCCGGCAGATGAAAATAACCTGGATCGTAAATCTGTGTGCCCCAGTTGACCAGATTGTAATGAATGCCGCCTAGTCCTTCCATGGGTTTGATGGTCGAGCCGGGAGGATAAACCCCTTGCAATGCGCGGTTATAGAGCGGCTGATCCGGGTTATCACGCAGGTTATTATAGTCCTTGTGACCAATCCCGGTAACAAACAGGTTTGGGTTAAAACTGGGGTTACTCACAAATGCCAGAATCTCACCTGTTTGCGGATTCATGGCCACAATGGCCCCACGTCGTCCGGACAACTGGGCATTGGCAATACTTTGCAGGCCGTAGTCCAGTGACAGATACAAATCATTGCCCCGGATTGCAGGCGTCTGTCCCAAGTGCCGCAAGATTTGTCCATGCGCATCGGCTTCAACATACTGATAGCCGGGTTTGCCATGCAGCAGGTCTTCATAGAATTTTTCTACACCAATCTTGCCAATCAGGTCGGTGCCGGCATAAGCGTTCTTGTCCAGTTCGCCCAGCTCTTTTTCATTGATACGTCCCACATAGCCAATCACATGCGCAAACAGCTCGGCATGCGGATAAAACCGGGTCATCTTGGTTTCAATATTTACCCCGGGAAAAGTGTATTTCACCTCACTAAAGCGGGCAATTTGCTGCTCATTCAGGTTGAGCTTAATGGCGAGCGGTTCGGTTTTGCGGGTGGACTTGGCCCGATGCCTGAATTTGTTCAGGTCATCCAGCGTCAGATCCAGCACTGGCACCAGCCGTTTCAGGGTATCTTCCAGATTTTCAATGTCTGCCCGGTTAATCACGGCAGTAAACACCGGATAGTTGTCGGCCAGCAAGACCCCATTGCGGTCATAAATATAGCCGCGTGCCGGGGGAATAGCCTGTAGGCGGATACGGTTCTTGTCGGCTGCGCTATTGTACTGTCCGTATTGAAAAATCTGCAGGTAGGTATAGCGAGCCAGCAAACATAGAAAGCAAAAGACTACAAAAGCCACGGCAAACCAGACGCGATGGCGAAAGATTTGCTGGTCCTGATGGGGGTTTTTAAGGGGAAGCGGGCTCTTCATACAGGCAGCAGCAATAAGATTGGCACAATTTTAGCTATATTTGCCGATGGATGCCAATCTTCTGCCACATTGAGATGTAAAAGATGGCAGCAGACCGGGTTTCTGGTTTTTACCGAGTTTCTGGTTTTTAGTGTTGGGAATTTAGCATTTGGGTTTTCTTGTCGGTTTCGATAAAAAAAACGCGACAGATGTTCTACTTTTGTCTAAACTTTCGCGCCGTCTACCCAGAACTTGGGGACGTACAGTTGGCACCGCCAGCACCAGTGCTGCGGAATAAAGTTTAACCCTAAACATAAGAAGGGTGAGCTGTGGCAAATCAATATTTGTTGGCAATTGCATTGGTGGCTTATTTAGCCCTTAACATTGGTGTGGGCTTATATGCTGCGCGCCGGGTCAAGAACAGTTCTGATTATCTGGTGGCCGGTCACCGTCTGCCATTGTTTATGGTGGTTACCACAACATTTGCCACATGGTTTGGCTCAGAAACCATTCTAGGGACGTCATCGACATTTATTCAGGAAGGGCTGGGCGGTATTGTTGCTGACCCGTTTGGCGCTGCCTTGTGCCTGATTCTGGTTGGTTTGTTTTTTGCCGTGCCTTTATACCGTCTCAAGCTGCTGACTATTGGCGATTTTTACCGCAAGCGCTATGGCCGTGATATTGAAGTCATTACTTCAGTGGTTATTGCCCTATCATATCTGGGCTGGGTCGCTGCACAGCTGTCAGCAATGGGGCTGGTGTTTAATATTATTACGCATGATCTGATCAGTGTAACAGGCGGCGTGCTCATTGGCGTAACCATTGTGGTCACCTATACCATTCTGGGCGGCATGTGGTCGGTTGCCTTAACTGACTTTATTCACAATATCCTGCTGGTTGCCGGACTGGTGTATATCACCTGGCTGATTACCGGCATGGTCGATGGCGGTGCAACTACTGTCATTACGCATGCACGTGAAGCCGGTAAGCTGAATATGCTTCCTGAGCATAATCTGGCGGGCTGGCTGGGGTTTTTTGGCGCACTCATCACTCTGGGTTTTGGTTCAATTCCACAACAGGATATTTACCAGCGCGTACTGGCAGCCAACACGGCCAACAATGCGCGTAATGGTGCAGTGATTGGTGGAATCTGCTATTTCCTGTTTGCCATGATGCCCATTTATCTGGCCTATACGGCATTTATTGTTAATCCGGATATGGTGAATGCAGCGTTGGGTGAAGGTGGCGATTCACAAATGGTACTACCCAACCTGATCATGCAAAACACACCGGTTTTTGTGCAGGTTATTTTCTTTGGTGCGCTGTTATCAGCCATTATGAGTACGGCATCTGCGACATTGCTGGCGCCATCAGGAGTCATCAGTGAAAACCTGCTGTCAAAAGTTTATTACCGTCTGGATAGCCGCCAGCGTGTCTGGTTTATCCGTGCTACCGTAATGGTATTTGCGATTTGTGTGACCACCTATGCACTGGCAACCGATAAATCCATTTTTGAAATGGTAGAAAATGCCTATAAAGTGGTTCTGGTTGGCGCTTTTGCTCCGCTAGCTTTTGGGTTGTACTGGAAGCGGGCCAGTCAGAACGGTGCCCGGGTGTCCATTGCATTTGGCGTGGGGGTTTGGCTTATATTTGAAGCACTGGATTATAGCTGGAGTAGTGGTACTGGCTGGTCAATGATTGGCTTGCAACATTTGGCTGCCGTATGTCCACCGCAACTGGCTGGCTTTATTGCTTCAGTCATTGGCATGCTGCTGGGCAGCCTGATCTGGCCCAATCGCAAGGGCATGCCACAGCCTGATGATGAAAAAATCGCAGATGAAACCATACTTAATGCATAATAAAAACTTATGTTTGTTGGCGAATAATAGTGGTCAGGCAGATTTTTTCTGATAAAGTCTGCCTTGGCTTAACCAAACGACGCCATAGAGGGTGTTGTAGACCAAAAAACCAGCAGGAGTGGTTCGTAATGAATAAACAGTGGATTACAGCGCTGTTGACAGTGGGGTTAATGACAAGTGTGTCGGCACAGGCAGCAGTCAAGGACTGGTTTCCAAAGCCTGCAACAGACACCACAGGGCTAAAAAAAGTATATGCGGGTGTGGGGATTACCAATGAGCTGTATCACCTGAATGCTGAAATGCCAACAGGCTACGGCAATATTTATGTCAAGGCGGGTGGGTTTATTGATGGGCCAAATGAACCTGCCGGTCAGATTGGCTTTCGCTATCCGTATTTCCTGACAGGAACCGATAAAAACGGTTATTACTTTGGTGGCTTTGTGGGCCACATTGAAACCAAAACTCAGGATAGCAAAAAGTACAATCGCCTCGGTGCTGGTGGCGAGCTGTCCTATGTCTGGATGAACAGATCACGTGTTAGCGCGGCCAGTGTCGGCATTGGCGTGGGTGAGCGCAAGAAAGGACGCGATGGCAGCAAGGAAGATGCTACTCCGATGATTATGTTTGGCTATAGTTTTAGTTTTGGCATTTATTGATAGGTTGCTAAACCATCAACATTAAAAGTAGATAGGATATTATCCAATTTACAGTGTTTAGGCGTCATTTGAGAGTGTTGCATGCTGGAGTTTATTAGTCATTATTGGCAGGTCTTTGCAAATCGCCCCGATTTTTGGGCAATTTTAAGTATTGTGCCAGTAACGGCCTTTGTGACTTGGGCGCACGTCTGGATGGCGCTAAAAATGGTATTTTACCCCATTAACTTCTGGGGCTTTCATGTTGGTTCGCTGCCTGTGGGCTGGCAGGGAATCGTACCGCGCAAGGCGGGCCGTATTTCTGGTATTATTACCGACAACACCCTGTCCAAGCTGGGGTCACTGCAGGAGTTTCTTCAGGCCATGGAGCCTGACGAAATGGCCAAGATCATTGGTGATCAGGTCGGCTATGACCTTGAACACCTGATTGATGAGGTGATGCTGGAGCGTAACCCGGTATTGTGGGAAAACCTGCCATTTTCCATCAAGCGACGTATCTACAGCCAGGCGCAAAAACAGATTCCTACGGTGCTGCGTGATCTCGTCAATGAGCTAACCTTTAATGTAGAAAATCTGGTCGACATGCGCGAAATGGTGGTGCGCCAGATGGAAGGTGATCGCCGCCTCATGGTACGCATGTTCCTTAAAGTCGGTCAGAAGGAAATTAATTTTATCTGGCATATCAGTGCGCTGATTGGTATGTTTTTCGGCTTTTTCCAGATGCTGGTCTGGTTTTTTGTGCCGTGGCACTGGACAGTGCCATTCTGGGCCGCAATCTGGGGCTTTTTGACCAACTGGATTGCAATCTGGATGGTGTTCAATCCGGTAGAGCCGCATCCGTTTCGCTATCTCAAATTATTTAGACGTACCAATACCAAAATTCCATTTATCACGCCTGTACTGCCACATATTGCCACTTATAACTGGCAAGGTGCCTTTATGAAGCGCCAGCATGAAGTGTCCGATGTATTTGCCTCAGTGGTGACAGAAGAGCTAATTACCCTCAAAAGCATCATGACTGAAATGATGTATGGCTCGCGCAAGGAAAAAACCCGACGCATTCTAAAGCGCCATATCAATAAAATCATGGAAACGCCAGTTGTACGCACCAGCTTGCAGGTCAGTATTGGCATGAAAGAATATGCACGATTAAAAACCGACCTGATTGATCGCTCAATTCAGATTACCATGGTGCCTATTTCTGATCCGGTGCTAAACCAGAGCCGTGCGCAAAAGATTTATCATATGTTCCGTGAGCGCATTCTTGCTTTGTCACCCAAAGAATTCCAGAACCTGCTGCGGCCTGCCTTTCAGGAAGATGAGTGGATTTTGATTGTGCTGGGTGGTGTAACCGGATTTATAGCAGGCACCATCCATTTGTTTGTGGCTTTTATCCGTTAATAGACCAGTTTTATGGGCTGCCTTTATCCAATAAGGCTAGGGCAGTTACCACTTAGGTCTTATAGTATTTGGCGACCCAGTTGGGAATGATAGATACAGTTCAGTAATAGGCAATTTACCGATGTAGGCTATATTGCTGCCAGTGTTGATAAAAATGCTTACTGAAAGTAACCGGATAACGTTGAAAAAAAACTTGAGTCCAGTCAGCGGTAAATGTATTGTTACGCCAATCTTTTAAGTTTTAATTTGTAATTTTTTATTGTAATTGAGGAAGATGTTTTATGCGCATTATTTTGCTAGGGCCACCAGGAGCAGGAAAAGGAACACAGGCTCAGTTAATCTGCCAGCGCTATAACATTCCACAAATTTCTACGGGCGATATGCTGCGTGCTGCCATCCGTGAAGGAACAGAACTGGGTCAAAAGGCCAAAAGCGTGATGGATGCGGGTGGCTTGGTTTCTGATGACCTGATTATTGGTTTGGTGAAAGATCGTTTAACCCAGCCGGATGCAGTCAATGGCTGTATTTTTGATGGCTTTCCACGCACCATTCCACAGGCTGAAGCGCTGGAAGCAGCCGGTGTGGCGATTGATCATGTGATTGAGATTGATGTACCGGATGAAGAAATTGTGACCCGCCTCTCTGGTCGTCGCCAGCATCCGGCATCTGGCCGGGTGTATCATCTGGTTTATAATCCACCAAAAGCTGAAGGCGTGGATGATGTTACTGGCGAGCCACTGGTACAGCGTCCTGACGATCAGGAAGAAACCATTCGCAAGCGTCTGGCGGCGTATCACAGTGAAACTGAACAACTGGTTGGTTTTTATCAGTCGCGCGCACAGGCTGGTGAAAATGCTCCAACTTATAACAAGCTCAATGGCCTAGATACCATTGACAGCGTTAAGGAAAAACTGTTTAGCATTTTAGGCTAACAGGGTTTCAATAAAAAACGGGGCAATGACCCCGTTTTTTTTATGACTTTTCAAATCGTATTTGGCGTTTAGATTGAGCAGGCTTTTTATTGCCAGATTTATGCGCCCATGTTTTTAAAGCTAGGTTTTTAAAGTTAAGCTTTTTAGATGCGCCATACCTTCGGCAGCACCGAATTCGTATTTGTCCGGCCATTGGCATAAATCCGCCACAATACATTGTGCGCACAGCGGAACCCGTGCCTTACAGGTATAGCGGCCATGCAATAATATCCAGTGATGGGCATTGGTCAGATACGGCTCAGGCACCACTTCCAATAGTTTTTTTTCGACGCCTTCCACCGTTTTGGCTGGGGCCAGTCCGGTTCGATTGCTCACCCGGAAGATATGAGTATCCACGGCCATGGTGGGATGGCCGAATGCCGTATTTAATACCACATTGGCTGTTTTGCGCCCGACACCGGCTAGTGCTTCCAGCGCTTTACGGTCATCTGGCACCTGACTGCCGTGCAGGTCAATCAGTATCTGGCAGGTCTTGATAATATTGTTGGCTTTGGCCGTATAAAAATTAACGTTACTGATATATTCCTTAAGCCCTTCTACGCCCAGCGCCAGAATACTTTCAGGCGTGTTAGCCACTGCAAACAGTTTGGCTGTGGCTTTATTAACCCCTACATCAGTCATTTGTGCCGACAAAATTACGGCAATGAGTAGCTCAAACGGTGAGTGATAGAGCAGTTCGGTGGTGGGATTGGGTCGTTGGGCTTGCAAGCGTTTGAAAAATTCTTCGACGTGTTCTGGCTTCATGGTTAATCCATGCTGCGTTGCAGCGCTGTTTTTAATAATTCTAACTGTTGCTGCTTGGCCAGATCATCAGGTTTAACGTTAAGCTGGCGTTCCAGTTTTTTAATCTGGCTACGTAATGAGGCCAGTTTGATGGTTTGCGCCGCTGAAACAGGAGCCGCAGGTTTAGCATCTACCACTGGAACCATAAGCTGATGCACGTCTACACCAGTAATGGCTGCTGCCTGTTCCGTGCTGATTGCAGCTGAAACAATAGGCTTACGGGCTTTCTGGGTGAGCATACGCTGCTGTTCACGCAGTACATGCGCCTGATAGCGCCGGCGCAGGTCATCTTGTTCGGCAAATCGTTCCATATCACTCGGTGGTGGGGCTGGGTCTACAACCAGATCAATGCAATCAACCGGGCAAGGCGGAATACACAATTCACAGCCAGTACACAGGTCAGTCAGAATACTGTGCATGAGCTTGCCACTGCCCATAATGGCATCGACCGGGCAGGCGCTAATGCACTTGGTGCAGCCAATGCATTCATCCTCACGAATGATGGCTTTCATACGCTGAGGTCGGCCATCTGCCACGATGGGCCATTGGCTGGGTTTGGCAGGCAATGGTGCCCGCCCTAGTATCTCTGCGAGTTTGTTTGCAACAGGCTGGCCACCGGGCACACAGCCATCTGCACTGGCACCCTCAGCCATGGCAGTGGCATACGGCAGGCAGCCTGCGGGATGTCCGCAAAGACCGCACTGGGTCTGCGGCAGGGTCGCGTCAAGTAAATGAATCAGTTCGGCAGTTGACATGAACAATAGGGCACTAAACTAAAACAAATAAAGTGGCAAATGATGCGAGAATCCTGCGACAAGGTCAAATAAAACTTGTCAAAAACGCTGCAAGTGCAACAGATAATCCCTGCCAGAAACTGAATTCTGCGATGATCCTGTTTTGCCTCATCCTATTTATTTTTATGGATAAGAGAGAGTTAATTTTGAAATATAGTTCAGTTAATGATTTTTTGAATACAGTAAGCCGCCGCAATCAAAGTGAACCAGAGTTCATGCAAGCGGTGGAAGAAGTAATGACCAGTTTGTGGCCCTTTATTGAAAAAAATTCTTTTTATGCTGAGCAGGGCTTACTGGAGCGTCTGGTTGAGCCGGAACGTATTATCCAGTTTCGGGTGGCCTGGGTCGATGACCGCAATGAAGTGCAGGTCAATCGGGCATGGCGGGTGCAGTTTAATTCAGCCATTGGGCCATATAAGGGTGGTATGCGCTTTCACCCTTCAGTCAATGTATCTATCCTGAAATTTCTGGGTTTTGAGCAAACCTTTAAAAATGCCCTGACCACATTACCCATGGGGGGCGGCAAGGGCGGTTCTGACTTTGATCCGAAAGGTAAAAGTAACAATGAAGTTATGCGGTTTTGTCAGGCACTGATGCTGGAACTATATCGTCATCTTGGCCCCAATACTGATATCCCGGCTGGTGATATTGGTGTGGGTGCGCGTGAGATAGGTTATATGACGGGCATGATGAAAAAGATTAGCAATGATACCGCCTGTGTTTTTACCGGTAAGGGTTTGTCTTATGGCGGCAGCCTGATGCGGCCTGAAGCCACCGGATATGGCTGTGTGTATTTTACCGAGCAGATGCTGCACACCCGGGGTGAAACGCTGGACAACAAGAAAATTGCCATTTCCGGATCTGGCAATGTGGCGTTACATGCGGCAGAAAAGGCCATTGAGCTGGGTGCCAAAGTGGTCACCTTATCAGATTCAAACGGCACCCTGCATATTGAGCAAGGGCTTGATATTGAATTGCTTGAGCAAATCAAGCTGCATAAAACTATCCAGCGCAAGCGTCTATCAGAGTTTGCCACCGAGCAGAAGCTGACCTATTACCCAGATCAGCGTCCTTGGCATCTCCCCGTAGATATTGCCTTGCCGTGTGCCACACAAAATGAACTCAACCAGCAGGATGCAGAACTGCTAATTAAAAATGGCGTGATGTGTGTGGCAGAAGGGGCAAATATGCCCTGTACACTGGATGCAGTAAACTGTTTTTTAAATGCCAAAATTTTGTATGCGCCGGGCAAGGCCAGTAATGCAGGCGGGGTAACCACTTCTGGGCTGGAAATGACGCAAAATGCCATGCGTTTAAGCTGGCCACATGCTGATGTAGACAGTCGCTTGCATCACATCATGCAGCAGATTCATCAAAGCTGCGTGTTTTATGGCCAAGCTGAGGATGGCACTGTGAATTATGTGAACGGTGCGAATATTGCCGGGTTTGTTAAAGTCGCTGATGCCATGCTGGCGCAAGGTGTCTGGTAGCTTTAAGCTGGTTTTTAGAAAATAAACCAACTCAAGACTTATCATAAAAAATGGCGTATTCAGAAAATTAAGAATACGCCATTTCTTGTTTTACAGGTTAGATCAATTAATGATTTATTTAACCTGTTCACGCTCAACAATCATGTCAAATACATAGGCAGCGCTGGACGCATCCGCTGGTGGGTTTTTAACAGGATATTTTTTCGCCCGAATAATTACACGCTCATTGATATTATGCGTATAGCCTTCAATTGGAGCATAAAAATTTTCCCAGCTATTGGATACATAGCTTTTTAGGCCCTGATCATTGTATTTAACCTGACGCACCTGCAAGCACTGCATCTGGCGCACACCTGCATCACAGGTTTGGGTTTTGGGTGAAATTTCCAGAAAAATGGTTTCAGCCTGCGTCCCATATTTGGTTTCTGGCGTGGCAATTCCTTTAAACACCAATGTATCACCGGATGCGCTCACTAGCGTTAACCGAGGCTGACCATTGACTGTAGTAATCTTCAGCGTGGAGCTGCCTTCAATAATCTTGCCCATCAGGCTGTCCAACTGGTTGATTGGAGCATCACAAGCCATCATGGTGGACACCAGATTACCAACGCTTAATACGTTGCCCTTGAGTTTGTAGGTACCGCCCATGTGGTTACAGGTATTTAATATACCAATATTGTTGTCTTTAAATTGAAGGCTAACGGGTTGATCCGGACGCACAAACAGGCTACTGATGGCTTGGCCTTGTTGATTGGTCGCTTGTACCAGTTGCCATGTATAGCTGCTTAACGTGGGATTGCTTAAAGATATTGTAGTTGCACTGTCTGATATACTGGTTTGATTAGGATGCAAGCCAGAATGGGTACAGGCCATTAGTGATAAGCTCATTGCAAGCAGTAAGGAATTTTTCATTGTTGGGTTTCACCAGTTTCTTAATACCTCATTATAAAAAAGCCACACCAATGTATTGCATGGCTTTGGTTAACGCGCTGCTATTTTTTTAATCAAACCGGTATAAATCCATACCCAGTGCACCCAGACTAAAACTCGAATGAACCAGACTAAAGCGCGAGCCAGTACCCATTGCAAAAAATAGCGGTGACAAATGCTCAAGGGTTGGATGATTGCGCCTTACATGCGGTGCCTGCTTCCAGTCCAGTACCGCTGCAAAATCATCATTATTCAGTTGATGCACTACCCAGTTGCGAAAGCCCGAAGCCCATTCCGGGGTGCTGGCCTGTTCTTCAGCCCAGCTTAGTTCAGCCAGATTATGGGTAATACTGCCAGAACCAATGAGCAAAATCTGTTCATGGCGCAAGGGCGCTAAAATCTGGCCCACTTGGTAAATCTGTGCTGCACTGAAATGAACGGGTAGCGATATCTGGATTACTGGAATATCAGCTTCCGGGTACATGTGCAGCAAAGGCATCCAAACACCGTGATCGCGTGGTCGCAAGCTGTTGGCATGTGCTGGCATGCCGCTATGCGTTAGCATTTGAATCATGCGTTCGGCCAGGATGGCATCACCCGGCGCTGGGTAACGAAGCTGATATAGCTCACGTGGAAAACCACCAAAGTCATGCCAGGTTTCTGGACGGCTGCTGGTGCTAACTTCCAGCGCCTGACTTTCCCAATGTGCCGACATCACCACAATGGCGCGTGGCTTGGGCAGGTTAATGGACAAGCGGTGCAGGGCTGGCCCCACTTGCTCAGGCTCAATCGCCAGCATGGGCGAGCCATGGGAAATAAACAGGCCGGGCAAGGTGGATATGCTCATAATGGACTCAAAAATCTCTAGATAAAAATTAATAAAGCTAGGTGAGCAACAAGTACCCTGTAGGTAAGCGGTTTAATAGCCCTGCTCAAACATAAAACAGTAAATCCAGTTTTGAAATCCAGCCTTGGAAATACTGTTCAGAAGATAATAATGCAGGGCAATGTTACAGATTTAAAGACTTGCGGATGCAACAGATTGTTATCAATGCTGCAACGATCAGTAAATTAATGTGTTAAAAGCTTAAATTTTAAAGCTCAAAGCTAATGATCAAGCCTTAGTTTTTAATCAAAAGCTATCATAAGAGTTGATTTATCAAGCGCGATGATAGGGATGGTTATGAATCACCGTCATGGCACGATAAAGTTGTTCGATCAATACGATACGTACCAGTGGATGCGGTAAGGTAAGATCAGATAAAGACCAGTGCCACTTGGCCTTTTGGCGGACTTCATCCGACAAGCCATCTGGCCCGCCAATTGCCAGTGCAATGTCCTGACCATCCTGCATCCAGTTTTGCATGGTACTGGCCAGTTTTTCAGTGGTTAAATGGCGGCCATTCACTTCAAGGGCAATGAGTTGTTCTTGTGGTTTTAGGGCTTGCAAAATACTGCTGCCTTCCTGAATACAGTACTTTTGGATATCAGTATCAGAATCATTTTTGCCGCGTTTGGCCATTGGCAGTTCAATAATCTGGGTTTGCACAAACGGTTGAATGCGTTTGAAATAATCATCAAAGCCGGTTTGCACCCAGTCTGGCATCTTCTGGCCAATGGTTAGGATTCTGATTTTCATAATAAGAAAAATAACAGCCATAAAAAGATATGGTAGCACAGCCCTGGTGATCCGGTTCTAACAGAAATGATATGGTTTAAGCGAGAGAATTTAACAATTTCTAATCATGATCAAAATCAGGAAAAATGAGCAAAAACAGCAGGCAAAAAAAAGGCAGTCCAAAAGGGGTGTTGGACTGCCAACCAAGCCCATCTGCCTGGAGATCACAGATGGGCGACCGATAAGCGAGAAGCTTAGGTATCAACCATACGTCATTAAGACTCAGTTTAAACTGTTAATGACGTGCAGCTTTATCGCTTTCAACTGTTGTTGAAACAATAGGCGCCTTTGCAAGTGGCTCTGGCATATGTACCAAAGCTGCTGGCAATACGTCATCAATCGTTTTCACAGCCCTGATTTCAAGGCCTTCTTTTACGTTATCCGGCACTTCGGCCAAATCACGAATGTTTTCTTCCGGAATCAATACCAGCTTGATTCCACCACGGTGAGCTGCCAGTAGTTTCTCTTTTAGCCCGCCAATCCGCAGTGCACGGCCACGCAAGGTTACTTCACCTGTCATTGCCACATCAGCACGAATCGGAATGCCGGTAAAGGCAGACACCAGTGCTGTGGTCAATGCCAGACCCGCAGAAGGGCCATCCTTGGGTGTCGCACCTTCAGGCATATGCACATGCACGTCAGTATCACTGAAGCGTTCATGTGGAATACCCAACTGGTCACCACGGGTACGTACTACAGTCATTGCAGCCTTGATAGATTCCTGCATCACATCACCTAGCGAACCGGTTGCAGTATAAATACCTTTGCCTTTTACAGCGGCAGCTTCAATGGTCAGTAACTCACCACCCACTGAAGTCCATGCCAGGCCAGTTACCCGGCCAATCTGAGCGTCATCTTCGGCCTGACCGTAGTCAAACTTATATACCCCAGAGTACTCGTTCAAATTATTTACATTGATATCAATGTGTATGTTTTTTGAACGACTGGTTACAGCTTCCTTCACTACTTTGCGGCAAATCTTGGAAATTTCACGCTCAAGGTTACGAACACCAGCTTCACGGGTATAACGGCGAATCAGGTCACGAACTGCACCTTCTTCCACAGTCAGCTCTTTTTCCTTAAGACCATTGGCTTTAATGGCTTTTGGAATCAGATAGCGCTCTGCAATGTTGACCTTTTCTTCCTCGGTATAGCCGGGCAGACGGATGACTTCCATACGGTCCAGCAACGGTGCAGGAATATCCATGCTGTTGGCAGTACAGATGAACATCACTTCCGACAAGTCCAGATCCATATCTAAATAGTGATCGTTGAACTTGTGGTTTTGTGATGGATCAAGCACTTCCAGCAGCGCAGACGCTGGATCACCACGGTAATCCTGTGCCATCTTGTCAATTTCATCCAGTAGGAACAGCGGATTTTTTACACCCACTTTTGACAAATGCTGCACAATCTTGCCGGGCATCGCACCAATATAGGTACGGCGATGGCCACGAATTTCGGCTTCATCACGTACGCCACCCAAGGCCATACGTACGAACTCACGACCTGTTGCCTTGGCAATCGATTCACCCAGACTGGTTTTACCCACGCCTGGAGGGCCAACCAGACACAATACCGGGCCTTTCAACTGTTTTACTCGGGACTGTACTGCTAGGAACTCAACAATGCGTTCCTTAACTTCTTCCAGACCGTAGTGATCAGAATCCAGAATCTGCTGGGCTTTATCCAGTTTGATGCTGACCTTGCTGGCTTTTTTCCACGGTGTGTTCAGAATCCAGTCAAGATAGTTGCGCACAACCGCGGCTTCACTAGACGCTGCCTGCATGGATTTCAGCTTGCGGAATTCTGCATCGGCTTTTTTACGTACGTCTTCTGGCAGATCAGCTTCTTCCAGACGTTTTTCAATTTCTGAAATGTCGTCATCACCGCCACCGTTCATGTCAGACAGTTCACGCTGAATCACTTTCATTTTTTCATTCAGAAAGTATTCACGCTGATTTTTTTCCATCTGGCGTTTCACGTTTTCGTGCAGGTTCTGCTCAATCTGCTGTTCTTCAGACTGCTGGGTCAAATATTCCATCAGCTCTTTAACATGCGCAGTGATATTGGCTTCTTCCAGAAACTTCTGTTTCACATCAATAGCCAATGGCGCACGGGTGGCAATGAAATAAACCAGTTCCAGCAAGTCTTCAATTTTATCGCTGGCCGCACTCAGTTCACGCGCATTGCGTAGCTTGGCTTCAGCATATTGTGAAAACAGGGATTGCAGGGTTTCACGCTGCTGCTTTTGCTGCTCAGGGCTTAATGCGACAGGCACAGGCTCTGCTGTAGTTTCTGCACGCATATAGTCGTCCAGCTCAACAATCGTATCCAGACGGGCACGATACAAGCCTTCAATGAGTACCTTGATGCAGTTGTCATCATTTTCATGATTGACGACCTGAACAATACGGCACACTGTTCCGTAGTGATACAGGTTGTCATTGTCAATCTCTTCGGCCAGTGAGTCCTTTTGCGCAACGACAAATACCAGATTGTCATTTTCACGGGCGACTTCAACGGCATTGATTGATTTTGGGCGACCCACAAATAAAGCAATCTGCATGTGCGGATAAACCACCACATCGCGTAATGCCAGTAAAGGCAGGCTACCTTCCACTGGAAGAGTTGGATTTTGAATTGTTGTCTCGGACATAGGGCACTCCTACTGAGTGACAAATGATTTTGTCATATGTCATTAGTGATGCATTTTCAGAAAAAAACAAGTGCTTTTCCTGAAAAATCATGTAGTAGTGTTCATATTTTAGCTCGTTAATCCTTTAATACCCTGTAAAACCAAGGGTTTTAGTCAGAATTAAATTACGCAACACTACAAATTTTTCGATAGGGCAGTAGCTCTAACAAGTCAATAAAATGCTTGGCGAAACTATTGGCAAAGCGGCCTGAAAACCAGAGCTTCACGCCGCTTAAAACAGGAATTTGCATCAACAAAAAAAGACTGGATCAGACCTTTTTGTGCATCAGGTTATCATGACGTGATTTCAGCGCATTCTTGATTTCGCCAACATCAAGCTCGCTATACTGCCGTGCTGCTACATAATCACGGATAGCAGCAAGCGCAGTCACGTCAGCCGCTTTCTGGATATCGGCCAGAATACTGGGCAGTGATTTGGCATTGCTACCATTGTTATTCAGATCACTGCTCTGCATATTCTGCTTGACCGGCTTCTGGCTGGGCTTTCTGGCTGGTGCTGGCTCATGAATGGTGGCATCCGGATCGTTATCGCCTTCGGTTGGAATGGCAAAGGTCTGGAAACAGGCATATTTATAGGCAATCGACATGGCCTTGTTGGTGGCCTTGTCGCCTGAATCCATCGCTTCACCATAGGTGCAGGCGGTATGTTTGCTGCCATCTTCAGCGCATACAAAGTCAAACTCCATTTTAACCACCACAAAGTACAGGGTTTTTGGCCCACTTTGGCGTTGTGATTCATGGCGTTCCACACAGCGTGGAATAATGACCAGACCGTGCTCGGACAATAACGGACTCAGGGTATTGTACACATCATCAATACCGCGAAATGCATAGCCTGCACCAAATCCGCTGGCCATTCTATCCTTGGAAATCCCTTCTTTTGACAATGCGCGCTGCACGGCATTGATGGCTTGATATACTTTCATTTTTTCACCTTTATTTCTGGTAAAACAAAGTCGCTGGTAAAACAGAATGTTGTATTACGCTATTTACTAAGCGATCTGGAATAGCCCGCTGCTCGGCTTGTTTGCGCTGGAGCCAGCTGGCTTTGGGCGGCTGCTTGAGAGGGTGGGGCTGCTGATGTGCTGGCATGGGTTTAATTAATTCATCCAGCCACGCCAGCTTGTTGGTACTCATCATGGTCATATTCATCTGAATCACCCTCTGTGCTAACGTCCCTGTAAACATAATGTTGAAATGCACGCCACCCTGAAATCCCAGCCTTGATGATGTGCTGTATCTATAGCTTAGATGGGATTAAAACATAGGAATCCAAGTGATTGTAGGGAATGTGCGACATAAGATGTCGCCATGGGGTCTACTGGATAAAATAGATACTGTTGAATTAATTTGAACAAATTATCGGCGATCAGGAGATGGTTAAATGACGAAACCACACGCATTCTGGATAGCTAGGCTGCCATGTCCAGCATGCGGTTAATTGCATTTTCTGCATCGGCTTCACATTCAAAATGCCGACTCAATACAAAGCGCCAGCACACACCAAATGCTGCCCTGTAAAACTCATTAAATTCGGCCTGGGTCATTTTGGCGAAACTAATGGATTTGGCTTTTTTTTCAATAGTGCCATCCGGTAGGCGTACCACGTCGTAATAGCCGCATTCAATCTTGATCCAGCGATGAATCTCAGCCGTGCTTGCCGGCATCGGATTAATCAGCTTGGCGGCACGCTTTTGCGTTAGCCTTTGCAGATAATCCTGCTGGAGTGCCTGACTTTGCTCAGGCGATAACGCAATGCCTTTACTTTGCAAATAATGGCAAAACGATGCTGCCGTCCTCACTTCAGCCGGATGTACCAGCCCGGTTTGCGGTTCCCAATAGTCCTTGACCAATCCAATCAAGCCACCAAAATACAGCCGATGGTGTTGCAGGCTGCGATCTGCCTGACGTTTGGTTTCCGTTTTGATCACCTGACCAATCCGGTAGGTTTGTCGCATGATGGCATAGTCGTGCTCGGTTGCTGGAACCAGCGCACGGCCATTGCACACCATCATCATATCTACGCTCATGCCACTTTTCCTCTTATTTCAGAATCTCTAAATTCCGCCATCCAGACCCGCGCAAACTCTGCGAGATCACGGGCAACATCCCTGATTTCATCCTGCATCCCGGCATAGGCATACTGATCCAGACGGTGATAATCCTTGATAAACACCGGATAATGACCCAGTGCATCCGGTTCGGTGGGCAGGCCGCTATGCTCAAACACCTGATAGGTAAAATGGGCTTTACCACGCATGGCCAGATAAGCACGCCATTGCAGGCTGTCCATGTAGCGCTCATGGTCGAAGCGGGCAGTCAGCTTATGGTCAATCAGCTTGGCAGGAGTCTCAGCATCGATCTTGCCTACTAGCACCACATTGTCAAACACAGGCCATTCATGAATCTGCTCACGAATCGCGCCCAGCTCAATGGTGCCGCTAAGGTCATCCGGCAAGATAAAATGAAAACCATATTTGTCCGGAGTAGCCAGCAATTGCGGCTCTAGCTGGCCCTTTTCCAGAAAACGGTGAAATGACGTGCCCACTCGCATCGCCTGACTCGGCTTCTTGCGGGCAAACAGCTCATGCGCCAATTGCTCGCTGCTCATGTCCTCATTGGCCATGCCATGCACATAAGTGTCCAGCATGGTTACTGACAAACGTAGTGGCATGTTGTGCAAGGCGCGGGAAGACATGCTTAGGCCACCTCGTCATGCACATCATCGACAAACTCACCTTCCACAAAGATCACCTTATGGCTTAAACCCTTAAAAGCCAGATCTAGCGCTTGCCGCATTTCCTTGAGATACAAATGCTCAGGTTTTAACTGTTCGCGCAGGTCATTCAAATCATCAGCATGTTCCGCCGCCATGCACGCATTACGATAGTTTTCCAGTTCCTGCAAGGCAGCAGCCTGAAACTCGCTCAGGCTATTAATATGATCCTTGGCCTGCTGGATAATATCTGCCAGTGCAGCCGGGTTTTTATCCAGACCGGGCAGAATCATGTTGCCGATGGCACCGGAATCCTTGGCATGATGTGAGGTAGATGGTGAAAAGTTCAGAGAAACTTCAGCACCCTGTTCGCCCTGCACCGTGGTCATATAACCCATCATATCGGCGACCTTGTAAGCTTCTTTCTTGCTACCACCCACCATATCCGGGCGGATAATCAGCTCATCGCCTTTTTTATCCTCAGCCGCATGCGCCAGCAAAATTACATCCTTGCCAAATGAGCGAATCAGGTTAAGCCAGCTACTAAAGCGTTTATTTAGTGCCCCATAGCCCTGAATGGACAGCTCCTTGCTATTTTTGCGGCAGTTTTTCTGGTCTTTAACCAAATCCGCAATAATTACATCCAGCATCCGGCCAGCAGTATCAATAATGATAGAATCATAACCTTCCAGATCCTCTGCATTAATTGCTGCCACATCAGACCAGCTACCTACCGGCACGGTATCTTTACGGAACTTGCCAGCACGATGCGCGCCACGGTCAAAGTCAAATAAAATCGGGTTTTTGGCACTAAAGGCCAGTGAGGTTTTGCCAATTCCTGGATCGCCATAAATAAACACGATCAGGTTGTCCACGCGCATCGGTTCTGCAGCAGTGACGATTCTTAATGCCATTTCTGGTACTCCTCAGACTCAGGCTTAAATACTTCAAATACGGCTACCGTTCTGGTAAAAAAACAGTTTTATTTCTTCATAGTCCAGAATAAATATTTGCCGCCATGAATCTAATTAATGGTGTTTATTTCATCAATTACAATGGATTTCAGGCTATTCACTGAGAATCTACAATCAAAAAATATTATTAAAATTCAATATATTATGATTAATAATTTATAAGTTTCGTTTTGCTTGCGTCATTCTGTGACGCGTATAAAAAATAGCTCATCAAAATAATTATAAATTGATAAAAAGTTACGTCTTTTACATGAAGTGACCGAGCAATAAAAAAAACGTGTGCTTTGACGTGTTTGTACTACACAGCAGAAATAGCTTTTAAGTTATGTTGAATCGATTCAATAGATCTCTTGCATCAGTCTGGTTTCGACAAGCCCAACCAACGCTGCCTGAGCCTGTCGAAGGCGAGTTGGTACAAATTATGAAAGAAGTCTAATTAATTAACTTTATAAAACTTAGAGGTTAACAATGAGCACCAGTAATAACGGCAGCGTCGATAACAATTTTGTTGATAGCAATACCGCTTATAATAACTTGCCTGAACATCCACAGGCTAATCAGCCTCAAACTGAAGGAGAGCGCCAGCAGCAATTGCAAAACGCGCATCTGGAAAATCAGGATGCCAAGGTGAAGTTACCGAATCAGCATACCGATAACGAACCGGAACATAAGGAAATTGGCAGTACAGACAACTAATTTAATGCTGGGTTGTAACGGCTTAATCTAAGTCTTAGTCCAGAAGCACTCTGCCTTGTTGGCTTAACATATTTCAGATATTAAAGGCGACAGGGCAAGAATTTTTTTTGGTCAATAGTAAAGGCAGCGCTACCTTATTAAAGTAGGCTTAATCCATCCTACTAGTTCCTTGTCCAGATATCACAGTGAGGATAGGCAATAATGAACAATGATATGGCAGATAGTCATACAGTTGAAGAAATCCGCCAGGCTCTGGAAAAAACCACATTAACCAAAACCATTGAACCCGATGCCTATGCTGATGCTGCGCAGGAATTTGTAGATGAATATGGCGCAGATTTACATAAGCTCTTGGGAGATAATGAATCCGATACTCATTGTAAGGCTCAACAAGTTAATCAAGAAAAAGAACTTTTATAGACTACACAGAAAATTTAATTGATAGAATATTAAAGCCATAACTAGCAAAGAATCATTTTTAATATGACTGTGCCATTATTTTAATGCTGAAAGTAAAGTTTTATATCTTTGGTCCATAGTAGTACTTAAATAAAATGAGTCACTTACAAAATACAAGTTATTCAATAGAAATTGCTGGATAAATAACCAATACATAACTCGGTTTGTCAGTAACATAGCACCTTGCTAATCTAGCATTAACAAAGTTTTTAAGTGCTATGGAAAATGTCCCAATTTGCTAATCATGGTAGTTACAGCTTTAATCCGAATACCACAAGAAACACAGGCTCAATGAATCATCGTACACACCAGATTAATCCAAATCACCGGGTGTGTCAGAGTGGCGATAAAATCACAATTAACCGTAAGAAAAAAATGGGCTATTAATACAGCACAAAACTAAAAGCTCATCGTTAAGATGGGCTTTTTTTATGAATTAAGTTTGTTAATTGAATTCATCTTAGAGAGATTGATTATTAATACGATGCCATGAAAGAAAACTAATTTTTAAAAAATGAGCTTTAAAAGCGGGTTAATTTATACGAGTGAAATATTTCAATTAAGGAATTGAAGAAGCAAGTATTTAATTTTATTATTTAAAATTATGGTCCCGGGGGTCGGACTCGAACCGACACGTCATCTCTGACAGTGGATTTTGAGTCCACCGCGTCTACCAATTTCACCACCCCGGGCAGGAGTAGATATGGGTTGCTATCTTAGCGGCCTCAAAATTATTGTCAAGCACAACGGGTTGGCTTTTAAGCTGTTTGATTAGTTTTTGACTTTTCAATTCGTTATAATTCCCACACTTTTGGCTGTCATGCTGTGTTCATGCAATTATCTGATTTTTCCTATAACCTTCCGGACGAGCTGATTGCCCGTTATCCCCTAGCCAAACGCAGTGCATCACGTCTGTTGCATCTCAATGCACAGGGTCAGACCAAAGACTGCACTATTGCCCAGCTTCCCGAGTTATTGCAGGCAGGTGATTTATTAGTACTCAATGATACACGGGTAATCAAGGCGCGCCTGCATGGCAAGCGAGCCAGCGGCGGTGCAGTTGAAGTACTGGTAGAGCGTATTACCGGGACAGATACCGCACTTGCGCATGTTAAAGCCAGTAATTCGCCTAAAGCTGGCGCTACCTTATATCTGGCAGATAGTCAGTTGGAAGCGCAAGTTGAAGGGCGGCAAAATAACCTGTATGCGTTGCGCTTTAACCAGCCTGTATTGCCAGCGCTAGAGCAGTTTGGCGCCCTACCGATTCCGCCTTATTTTAACCGTGCAGCGGATGAAACCGATGACGAGCGTTATCAGACCGTCTTTAATAATCCAGATAAGGCCGCTAGTGTAGCAGCACCCACAGCCAGTCTGCATTTTGATGATGAGTTGCTGACAGCGCTAGCGCAAAAAGGTATTGACAAGGCTTTTGTGACTTTGCATGTAGGTGCAGGAACTTTTCAGCCGGTGCGCACCGATAATATTGCTGAGCATGTTATGCATAGTGAGTGGGGCGAAGTACCCCAAGCTACCGTTGAGCTGGTTGAAAAAACCAAAGCAAATGGCGGCAAAATTATTGCAGTTGGCACCACTGCAACCCGCGCGCTGGAAAGTGCCGCCAAAGCCAATAATGGTGAACTCAAGGCATGGTCTGGCGAAACGGATATTTTTATTTATCCCGGCTATCGTTTTAAGGTGATTGACCGGTTACTTACCAATTTTCATTTACCGGAATCTACCTTGTTGATGCTGGTGTCAGCGCTGGCTGGCCGTGAGCCTGTGCTTCAAGCCTATGCACATGCCATTCAAGAAAAATACCGTTTCTTTAGCTATGGCGATGCGATGTTGATTGATCGAAAGATCTAGATTTTACAGTCAGATTCACTGGCTTTATTGCAGAGCTAACTCAGCTATTGCTGTGCCAGCGAATCAGCCTCGGTAGAGGTGAGTGATAAATCATCCAGCAACTCAGGCTGCACAATAGTTACCGGTGAAAAGCGTACCTGAAGCTTAACGGGCAGGCCATCCTTGCCGGGTGCAATGCTTTTTTGGGCTGCAAGTACTTCCTGCTTGCTGGGGGCAATATCGCCTTGCAGCATCACTCGGATGAGCATGAAATTGTTATAGGGAATATATTGTACTTGCTCAATGACGTTGTTCTGCTTGGAAAATAAAACCTGAAGATGCTTGGTCGTAGATGCCTGATAATGTTGCTTTTCAACCGTGCCTAGCAAATTTAAGCCGAGATAAACTGTCAAGAACCCGAGCATGATCAGGCTAATAACATTGCGTTTGATAAAAGCCAGCGCACTTTTATCAGCTTCTTTATCAGTTACCCGGCGAAAACCTGCAATCCATAACACCAGTGATGAGCTAAACTGAATCGCCACCATATTGGTAAAAACCAGAATAAATGCGCCCAGCGCCAGTTTCCATTCAAAATGTGCCAGCAAAATACCCATCGCAACCAAAGGCGGCACCAGAGCAGTGGCTACTGCTACACCAACCACTGCCACTGACAAGCGTGTTGAAATTGATGCAAATGCCCCAGCAGCGCCGCCAGCCAGTGCAACCATTAAATCCATAAAATTTGGGCTTGTACGTGCCAGTATTTCTGCACTGATGGGCATGTTATCGTGAATAATACCCAGCAAGATACCTACCGCCGCCAGTAGGCCAATTCCGCCAAGCAGGGTTTTTAAGGATGTACCCAGCAGGATCATGCGATTATCAATCAGGGCTAGGGCAATACCGGAAATTGGCCCAGTCATCATTGCCACCAGCATGGCTCCAATCACTACCGCTGGTGAGTTGGCAAGTAAGCCATAGCCTGCAATGATGCCTGCCAGTGTATTCATAATAAAGAAAGTTTTGCTGGGCAGGGCATTAGCCTGAATATTCAGCCGTACTTGCTTGTGATCTATCTTTTTATTATTTTCACGTTTGGCCTGCTTATAGCGCAATTTCTCTTTTAATATTTCATATTTATCCTGGTGCGGATTATCAGAAATGATAATAGTGGGATCAGCGTCATTTTTATTACCAATCTTTTCATCGTTTTGGGACATATTTAATCATTTACCTGAATATGCAATAAAGTACTATTAACTTGATAAAGACACGCTAATTTTAAATGCCTAAACGTTATTAATATTGCCTGCTCTAAAATAGAGGTGCTAGCACTTCTTTGTATAATCAACGACAATAGACGCCTGATTTTGAAAGTCGTTTAAAAATCGGTGAACTGTTTCTTCGCTGGATTCATTTAGGTTAATTCATGAAATTTGAAAAACTTGCCCAAACCGGGCGTGCACGTCGTGGTCGTTTAACATTAAATCATGGTGTAGTAGAAACACCGGCATTTATGCCCGTAGGAACCTACGGCACTGTAAAAGGCATGCTACCGCGCGATATTGAAGATATTGGTGCTCATATTATTCTGGGTAACACCTTTCATTTATGGTTGCGTCCCGGCCTTGAAGTCATCAAGGAACACGGCGGCCTGCATGATTTTGTGAAATGGGATAAACCGATTCTGACTGACTCAGGTGGCTTTCAGGTATTTAGTCTTGGTGCCATGCGTAAAATCAAGGAAGAGGGTGTGACGTTCCGTTCACCCATTGATGGTTCCAAAATTTTCCTTTCTCCTGAAAAATCAATGGAAATCCAGCGGGTACTGAATTCCGATATTGTGATGATTTTTGATGAATGCACGCCTTATCCAGCCACTTATAGCGAGGCGCAAACTTCCATGCAAATGTCGCTACGCTGGGCCAAGCGCTGTAAGGATGCGTTTGAAGGCAACCCGAATGCACTTTTTGGCATTGTGCAGGGCGGTATGTATCCGGAACTGCGTCAGCAATCACTGGATGGGCTGACTGAAATTGGTTTTGATGGCTATGCCATTGGTGGCCTGTCGGTTGGTGAGCCGAAAGAGGACATGATCAAGATTTTGGATTACCTGCCAACCAAACTACCGGAAGACAAACCGCGTTACCTGATGGGCGTGGGCAAGCCAGAAGATATCGTGGAAGCGGTACGCCGTGGTGTGGATATGTTTGACTGTGTCATGCCAACCCGTAATGCCCGTAATGGCCATTATTTTATTACTGATGGCATTGTGCGGATTCGCAACAGCCAGTATCGGCATGACATGAATCCACTGGATCCGCACTGCGATTGTTACACCTGCCGCAATTTTACCCGCGCTTATTTGTATCATCTGGACAAATGTGGAGAAATGCTGGGCGCGATGCTGGGTACAATTCATAACTTGCGCTACTACCAGCGTCTGATGCAAATGATCCGTGAATCAATCGAAATCAACGAGTTTGATGCGTTTGTCATCGATTTCTATCAGCGTCGTGGATTATCTGTACCGGAAATGGCTGAATAAGGACAATCAGTTACTTAAATCCTAAAATGCTTTTCACATGCATATTAAAATAGCTTCTATGATATGGCCTTTTACACAAGGGCCATATAATGTTGCATTTTAAAATCAAAGACTTTAAAAATGTAGGCTTATATTTTTTTTATGAAGTTTTATTGATTAAATGTTAAGATATGAGTCTTATCAGAGGAAGGTATAACAAGACGTAAATCACTACGCAGCACCAGATAAACCATTTTGAGGAATTGCAATATGATCGAGGCTGAGTTGCCAAGCAACGAACCTGAACGCCTGTATGCCTTGAATCAGTATCAGATTATGGATACTGAGGATGAAGAGTGCTTTAATGATCTGGTTCAGCTGGCTGCCAGTATTTGCAATGTCCCTATTTCCATTATTAGTTTGCTGGATGACAAGCGAAGCTGGTTCAAGTCGGCACATGGCGTAGAGCGCGGCGCAGAAGTAGACCGCAAGTTTAGTATTTGCAGCCATGCCATCTTGCAGCCAGACGTTTTTATTGTGGAAGACACCAGCCTTGATGAACGCTTTGTCGATAATCCCACTTTAAATGGCGACCTGAACGTGCGCTTTTATGCCGGTGCGCCGCTAAAAACCAGTGATGGGCAGATACTGGGAACACTATGTATTCAGGATTCCAAGCCACGCAAGCTGGAACCAAGTCAGATTGAGGCGTTACGCATTCTTGCCCATCAGGTCATGGTGCACTTGGAACTACGCAAGTCGCACCGTGCGCTTGAGGTTTCCAACGAAAAGCTTAAAGAAATTAATTTTAACAAGGATAAATTTTTCTCAATTATTGCGCATGACCTGCGTGCGCCTTTCCATGGTATCTTAGGCTTTTCCGAAGTACTGGAAACTGAAATCGAAGACCTTGATGAAAAAGGCATTCGGGACATTGTAGGCTATTTGCGCAGCACGGCGCATGCCACATTCCGCTTGCTGGAAAACCTGCTGCAATGGGCCATGTCAGAAGGCGGTGCGATTATTTATCGTCCGCAGGATGTGCAGATTGAACAGGTCTTCCAGACTGTGTTTGAAGTGCTGGGTGCAATGGCACAAAAGAAAAATGTAATCCTGCATAATGATGCTGATCCCCGGTTAACTGTGCATGTTGACCTGAACATGATGACATCAGTGCTGCAAAATCTGACCTCCAATGCCATCAAGTTTACCCCTAGCGGTGGGCATGTTTATCTGTCTGCGCACAAGGTAAATGAGGAAATCCATATTGCTGTACGCGATACGGGCATTGGTATGCCTGAAGAGCAAATCCGGGAGTTCTTTATGCGCCAGCAACCCAAAAGCATCAAGGGTACCGATGGTGAGAAGGGTACTGGTCTGGGCTTGCTGCTATGTCGTCAGTTTGTGGAAAAGAATAATGGCCGGATTGAAATTAATTCCAAGCCCAATGAAGGCACTACCTTTACCATTATGATCCCGTATAAACCACCGATTTGCTAATTAGCGATTCGGTATGGCCTAAACTGCTATATATCAAGTTTCTATGTATTAGGCAGCCCTTGTCATCAAAGAATTTATACTAAAAACCTGAATTTTTCTCTGCTTTGACCAGCTCAAGCTATTGGGTTGGTCAAAGCAGTGTTATTGCAGTGAAGTTGATGCAAGAACAGATTATTGAATTCCATAATTAACCGTAACAACCACACGCGCCATTTTATCAATGGTAGTGGTGTTATATTCGCCGCCATATTCATCAGAACCAGTAGACAATGGGGCATTGATCTGAAATACGCCCTGCGAGGCAGAGCGCATAGTACCCACTGTTACCTCACCGCTTTTGGCAAATTCAAGCGCCCGATCATGGGCATTTTTGGTAGCTGCTGCAATCAGGGATAGTTTAATCCCCTCAATATTGGTCACCAGATATTGCGTGTCATTGCGCTCAATGCTCAGGCCATTAATAATCATCTGGTTAACCTGTGCATTTAATTTTTCTGGAATACTGACATCATTAAATACGGCGCCCAGACGCTGCGTGAGTGTATAACCCACAATCCGGTTTTCATTTCGTTGTTCATCACGCTGGTAAACCGGTTCTGACGTCCAGTCGTATTGCTGCAACTGACTGCTATTTATAAGTTTTGAGGCCAGTAACTGGCTTTTAACCTGTGCCACATTTTGCTGAAGCTGCGGCAATGCCTCGGCGACGTTTGCCCCATAGGCTGTAATACTGATACTCCAGAGTGCCCGGTCTGCCTTGATTGCTTTTTCAGCGGTGCCTTTGACGGTAATGCTTTCACGCGAGCTTGCCACCTGCTTGGCACTATGAGCCAAAATCCATGCTGAAATAATAAAACCCAGTGCCAGTAATGCGCCCAGTGTTATATAAGGGAGTAGGGAAGAACGATGGCTAGGCTGATTCATGATTTTTCCTGTAAGGAATTGGTGTTATTCGTGATAAAACGGGATTTAACATTAAGTTATGGCAGATATAGCATTGATTTAGGGTAAGCAATACAGTGGCAGGGTGCAGTTTTGTAGTAAATGATTCACTATGAAGCAGTTACTACGCATAATTCACTGGCAGGACTGATTGGCAGTATTGAGCAGTAATTCTAATGAAGCAAGGAAACAGCATGGCAGATATTCAACAGGCAGATCAATCTCGAAGCATAGGATTGGTTAATTCGGAGCAATACGAACGCACGCTGCTGGCCAGCAATTATGCCCGGCAGGTGATGCAGCAGTTGCCGGATGTGTGGATGCAGGATTATGCCATTGACCAGTTTCTACCGCTCTTAACCACCGAACAGATCAACATGCTGGTGCAGCAAACGCTGGACTCCTGTTCTGAAGAAAGCCTGTGGATGAAAAAAGCCCGGCAATTGCGCGCCCGCTTGATGTTGCGCTGGATATGGCAGGATGCCAATGATTTAACTGACGTGATTCAACTGACTCGTGAACTGTCTGATTTTGCGGATGCCTGCATTGTCTCAGCGGTAAAACTGGCCAAACAGCCCTTAATCGCCCGTTATGGCGAGCCGATTGGGGAGGAAAACGGACAGGTTCAGGATTTAATTGTGATTGGCATGGGCAAACTGGGTGCACAGGAGTTAAACCTGTCCAGTGACATTGACCTGATTTTTGCCTTTGATGAAGCAGGGGCTACCAATGGGCGCAAGTCCATTGATAACCAGCAGTTTTGTATTCAATGGGGGCAAAGTGTGATTCGTATGCTGGATCAGGTGACTGCCGATGGCTTTGTATTCCGGGTGGATATGCGCCTGCGGCCCTGGGGTGATGGCAGTGCGCTGGCCATTAGCCATGCCGCACTGGAGCGTTATCTGGCACAGCATGGCCGTGAGTGGGAGCGCTATGCCTGGATCAAGGCGCGTGGCATTACTGGTGGTAAAGCCGGGCAACTGCTAATGGACATGACCCGGCCTTTTGTTTATCGACGCTATGTGGATTACACCGCAATTGCAGCCATGCGTGACATGAAAGCCATGATTGAGCGTGAAGTACAGCGGCGCGATAGTGAAGACGATATTAAGCTGGGCGCTGGTTGTATTCGTGAAATTGAATTTATCGTGCAGGTGTTCCAGCTGATTTATGGTGGCGCACGACGCGAACTGCGGGTTAAGCACTGCCTGACTGCCTTGCAGCGGCTAGGTGAGGCAGGCTTAATTGCGCCAGTCGATGTAAATGCCTTGCAGGACAGTTACCTGTTTTTAAGGCGTCTGGAACATGCGATTCAGGCCATCGACGACCAGCAAACGCAGCTTTTGCCCACCCAGCCTGAGATTCAGGCACGTATTACCCAAATCCTTCACTTTAAGGACTGGTCTGCATTTTTAGAGCAGCTCCAGCAGGTGCGGCAAGTGGTGAGCCAGCAGTTTGCCCAGTTAATTAATGATCGTTCAGAAACACTGGAAGATCATAATGATTCGGAATCACTGCTTGCCTTGCAGCAAAAAATTGATGAAGCCACATGGCAACTGGTGCAAAACTTCTGGAACAGCAGTGCCATTAAAAAGCTGCCTGAAAATGCACGCTTGCGGCTGGATGCCTTTTGGCCTGCGCTAATCCGTATTTTATTAAAAAAACAAAAACCTCAACTGGCTTTAACGCGGTTAATTCCCCTGATTGAAAGTATTTTACGGCGCAGTGTGTATCTAGTGATGCTGGTTGAAAATCAGGGTGCTTTACAAAGGCTGGTTGATATTGTTTCGGTAAGCCCATGGATTGCTGAGGAATTAACCCATTATCCTGTGTTGCTTGATGAGTTCTTATCCACGGATTTTGATTTGCCATCGCGCCATGACTTGCAGGATAACCTGCGCCAGTTGTTATTACGGGTGGAGCGGGATGATATTGAAGAGCAAATGCGGGTACTGCGCTTATTCAAGAAAAGTCAGGTGTTGGCTGTGGCAGCCAGCGATGTGCTCGCCGAGCGTCCCTTGATGAAAGTGTCAGATGCATTAACCGATATTGCTGAAGTGGTATTACAGGCCAGTTTGCACCTGGCGCTGGACAGTGTCTATGCGCGGCATGGCCTGCCCAAACGGAGTAATGGCGAAAGCCTGACACTGGACGCTCCTGCGTTTGCCATTGTGGGCTATGGCAAGCTGGGCGGTATTGAACTGGGCTATGGCTCAGACCTTGATCTGGTGTTTTTACATGATGTGGATGAGCAATCCGATACGGATGGTAAAAAATCCATTAGCGGCATGGAATTTTGTGTCAAGGTGGCGCAGAAACTAATGTCGCTGCTGACCACGCAAACCCTGGATGGGCGTGCTTATGAAGTCGATACGAGGTTACGGCCATCCGGGCAAGCTGGTGTGCTGGTATCGAGCCTGAACGCCTTTGCGCATTATCAGGAAAAAAGTGCCTGGCTGTGGGAGCATCAGGCATTGGTCAGGGCGCGCAGTATTGCCGGAGATGCCTTGGTCAGGCAGCGTTTTGAACAAATCCGTCATCAAATCCTGACGCGTCCACGTGATGAAGCAATGGTACGGCAGGAAGTTAAAAGTATGCGCCAGAAAATGAAAGATCATTTGGGTTCAAGCAGTGATCAGCAAAAAGCCGGGATTTTTCATTTAAAACAGGACGCAGGTGGTATCGTTGATATTGAATTTATGGCACAGTATGCAGTGCTCGCTTGGAGCGGGACGAATCCAGATCTCGCCCGTTTCTCCGATAATGTACGTATCCTTGATGACACGGCAACAGCAGGCTGCTTATCCCGTAGCGATGCTGATGCCCTGACTGCTGCGTACCTGCGCGAACGTACGACCAGCCACCGGTTAGCCCTTGCCCAGCAATCCATGCAAGTTCAGGCTGCCGATTGGTTTGAGACCCGCAAGGTCGTTTGCACGCTATGGCAACGTTTGATTGATCCAGCCGCTATTGCTGGAATGGATGATTAAATGCTTGTCCTTCTGCATTTTCAAACAAAGGCTTATATCTGGGCTTTTAAAGAATTCTTGTAAAAATTTGGAGTAACAACGCCGTGAGTATGGCTGAACGTGATGGTCTAATTTGGCATGATGGTAAACTGGTTGACTGGCGCGATGCAAAAGTTCATGTGTTAACCCACACCCTGCATTATGGCATGGGCGTGTTTGAAGGTGTGCGTGCCTATGAAACCGAGCAGGGCACTGTCATTTTTAAACTGCGCGAGCATACCCAGCGCCTGTTAAATTCTGCCAAGATTTTCCAGATGAAAGTGACCTATGATCTGGACACGCTGATGGAAGCACAAAAAGCAGTCGTGCGGGAAAATAGCCTGAAATCCTGCTATTTGCGTCCAATTGCGTGGATTGGTTCGGAAAAACTGGGCATTGCCGCCAAAAATAATCAGGTACATGTGGCTGTTGCTGCATGGCCGTGGGGTGCCTATCTGGGTGCTGAAGGGATGGAAAAAGGCATCCGTGTCAAAACCTCTTCATTTACCCATCACCAGCCAAACATCACCATGTGTAAAGCCAAAGCGGTGGGTAACTATCCAGTATCCATTCTGGCCAATCAGGAAGTCACTACGGCAGGCTATGATGAAGCCATGCTATTGGACCCGCAGGGCTTTGTTTGTCAGGGCGCAGGTGAAAACGTATTTCTGGTCAAGGATGGTGTATTGCACACACCGGATCTGGCCTGTGGTGGCCTGGATGGTATTACCCGTCAAACCATTATCCAGATTGCGTATGACGAAGGTCTTCAGGTGATTGAGCGTCGCATTACCCGTGACGAATTCTATATTGCCGATGAAGCCTTCTTTACCGGTACGGCTGCAGAAGTTACTCCAATCCGTGAGTATGATGATCGTCCGATTGGTACAGGTGTGCGTGGGCCAATTACTGAAAAACTGCAAAAAATCTTCTTTGATGCAGTGACTGGAAAAGTTGAAAAATACCGTCACTGGTTAACACCGGTTGCTTAAATCCTTAAAAACCTAACCTGTCTGGATTTATAACCGGATAGGTTGGGTTTTTTGGTTTTAGGCAGGTAAAAAAGTCATGCAAATCTGGTATATCAGTGATGGCAAGGCAGGCCACCGGGCACAAATGTTGGGCTTGACTGCTGGACTTAAACGGCAATCCTGTCCAGTTCATTTGACTGAAATTGTAGTGCAGCAGCTATCCTTACTTACCTTGATAACCTGCTGGCTTAGCTTCTGGTTATTCAAGCGCTTACCTGCAATTTTAACTCTCTTGCCCATCCCTGACCTGATTACTGGCGTAGGGCACCGCACGCACTGGAAAGTGCTTCTCATCAAAAAAATTCTGCGCCACAAAAACCATCATGTGAAGTCGCTGATTTTAATGCAACCCAGTTTGCCTGTAGGCTGGTTTGACTACCTGATTATTCCACGCCATGACCATCCACCTGTTAAGCCTGGCATACTGGTAACAGAAGGCGTATTAAATCCGCTAGTGAATGAGAAACGCCATCAATCTGGCCGCAACCTGATTTTAATTGGCGGGCCTTCCAAACGGCATGGCTGGTCAGAAGCTGGATTGATTATCCAGTTGCAGCAAGTGGTGCAACAGGTCATAGCTCAGCAACATGCTGATGAACAGCTGATTTTAACCACGTCGCGCCGTACCCCCTCTGAATTCCTGCAGCAGGAATTTTTAAAAAAGCTTAGTACAGCGCAGTATCCGCAGGTCACTGTGTATCCGGTTGAGCAGACTCCAACAGGCTGGTTATTTGAACAACTGCAACTGGCCAGTGTAGTATGGGTGACTGAAGACAGTGTATCCATGCTCTATGAGGCGCTCACTGCGGGCTGTGAAGTACACCTGATTCAAATGCCACGTCTTAAACAGGATCGAATTACCTGCGCTGTGGATGATCTATTGGCGCAAGGGCTGGTCAAGAGCTTAAGTAAAAAGGCCATTGATTCAGGGCATACTATCACCTTGAATGAAGCGGACCGTGCAGCGCGCTGGCTGATTCACCATTTACAAGGCTAATTCCCATTTATAGGGCAAATCATCAACCATGAGCGTCTGGATTGTTTTTTTTATCGTTATTGTTGGCCTAGGCTGGTTTAGCTATCGTTATGCCTGGTGGCGTCCGCACTTAAACTGGAATCGCCCGCGTATCCTGATGTATCACATGGTACGCGAGCATATTCCTGGAGCCAAGTTTAACAAGTTGCGGGTTACCCCAGCCCATTTTGAACAACAGGTGAAATGGCTAAGCGAGCAGGGATTTCACTTTGTCACCATGCATCAGCTTTGTGCCAACTGGGGCAAACATCCAGATAAAACCGTGGCGATCACTTTTGATGATGGTTATGAAGATAACCTGCGTAATGCACTACCTATCCTAAAAAAATACAATGCCTCTGCCACCATTTATGTGGTGGTTGATCGGCATGAGCGTGACTGGTCCAGTTATAAAAAAGCCCATCATAATACTGGAGAGCTGGCACGCGAAACCAAATTGACAGATCTGCAAATCAAGCAACTGGTGGATAGTGGCCTGATTGAAATTGGTTCACACACCTTAACCCATGCCAATCTGGCTGCCATTGATGACCAGCAGCGTCTTCAGGAAATGACCGAATCACGCTATATCTTGCAACAGCAAACCGGACAGGCCATTAACAGCTTTGCTTATCCGTTTGGTATTTATAGCAAGGCTGATGTTGAAGCTGCTGATCAGGCAGGTTACCTGACTGCAGTTACAACGGTTGAGGGCGTTGATGAGCTATTGCCCAAGCCGGATTTTTTGCAGTTAAAACGTATTAAAGTCAGTGGTAAAGATAATATGCTGGCCTTTAAATGCCGCATCCGGACTGGTCAGCGAGGCCTGTAGCATGAACAAACCTGTCATTAAAACCACTCCCAGAATTACAATGGTTATGGCTGGCGATGAAGAAGGTGGGCTGGAAAAGCATGTGGTTGAGCTGAGCAATGGGCTGGCAGACCGTGGTTATATAGTTACTGTTATTGCACATGCCAAATATGAACAACGTCTTAGTAAGGACATCCAGTTTCTGGCGGTGGATTTAAGCCAAAGCCGCCGCAATCCACTGGTGTTATGGCAACTTTATCAGGCTATTAAAAAAAGCCAGCCAGACGTCCTGCATGTACATGCCAACAAGGCAGCAAGTATGGTCGCGCCAATGCTTAAATGGCTTAAAGTTCCTAGTGTAGTCACAATGCATAATAAAAAGAGCAAAGTTAATCTATGTGCGCCATTTAACCGCATTATTGCAGTAAGCCGGCAAGTCGCCGCACAATTTAAACAGCAGGATAAAGTACGGGTCGTGCTCAATGGAGTGACGATGCCAAGGGTATTAAATGCTGATAGCGTGCAAGAAAGATCGCATCAGGCAGTTCAGGCACTGGCAGTTGGCCGTTTGGTGCCCGTCAAGGGTTTTGATCTACTGATTGACGCATGGCAAGGCATTGACGCCACGCTTCACATCGTGGGAGATGGCCCAGATTATCAGGCACTGACCCAGCAAATACAGCGTCTGGGTTTACAGGACCAGATTAAGCTATTGGGTTATCGTGATGATATTCCAGCCTTACTGGCGCAGTCTGATGTGTTTATTATTTCATCACGTCATGAGGGCGGGCCTTATACACTGGCAGAAGCTTTATTAACCAGAACGCCAGTGCTCTCAACCAATGTAGGAATGGTAGCTGAAGTTCTGCCTCAAGTACTGATTTGCGAAGCTGACAATGTCACAGCCCTGCATGAATTGCTGACAACTTACCTGTCAGATATGCCTACTTTAAATAAACTAACTCAACCAGTTTATCAATTTGCACAAGATCATTTAAGTTTTGATGCCATGCTGGACAACACTATTGCTGTCTATCAGGAACTGGATTTAAGCGTTTTAAAGCAAGGGACGCCACAGTAAACATGACTATAGCTAGGCCAGATGCTAAGCCCCTAAAAATAATTTGGGTCATCAGTGATGGAATTCCGGGGCATTTTAACCAGTCCAAAGGCATTTTGCTGGCGTTGGAGCAATTATATTCCCTTAAGGTTGAGTGGGTTGAATTGCGCCTGAAAAGCGGAATTTACCGGCGTGTTTTAAGCTGGTTGCTTAATCACTGGCTGATCAAGCAGACCAAGCCATCAATTGCCATGTTGCCCTTTTTTTACCGGGGGCAGTTACCCCATGAAAAACCTGATATCGTAATTGGTGCAGGCGGCAAAAGCATGTTTGCCGTCGCATGGCTCGGGCGGGCCTTTGCTGCAAAAACCATTTTTGCAGGATCGTTGCGCCAGTTAAAGCCTGAACTCTTTAATGCGGTATTGATTCTTGAGCCAAGTACCCAAGCGCCGTTTATTAGCCTGCAAACTTCCCCCATGCCCATTAGCCAGGCTTTGCTTAAAAAAGCTGCTGAAGCATGGCTGGCTGAACAGCATCAACACGGACAGCACCAATCTGAAAAGCCGTTGTGGGCCATGCTGATTGGTGGAGATGGCGCAGGTGCGCATTATCAGGACAGTGACTGGTCTAATCTGGCGCTGCAAATGAATGCGCTGGCTGCACAGCATCATATTCAATGGCTTATCACCACATCACGTCGTACTGGTGCCAATGCTGAACAAATTTTAAAGCAATATTTAAATCCTGTTCATGTGATAGATGCAGTGTGGTGGTCTGAGAAACCGCGGCCTGTGACTTCCAGTTATCTGGGTTTAAGTCAGGTGGTGTATTGCACCATAGATTCCATGTCCATGATTATGGAGGCAGTGAGTGCCATGCGTCCGGTCGTGGCAGTGATTCCACGGCATTTTGCGCCCGATCAGAATTTTCAAAATGCAATGAATCGCTTGCAGCAGCAAAAACTGGTAGTGCAAACCAGTGTTTCAACCCTTAAACAATGTGGTGGTAATATTTTGCAGCTCAAGCCCTTAGAGCAGGAGCCGCTTAAAAAATTGGCTGATAAGCTGCAAGGTGCACTAGAAAAATAAATTCAAAAACATAAAAAGTAATTTATTGTGTTTATTTATTCAAGATTTTAAAAACAGACTCTATTACAATAATCCAACTATTGATTTCGTTAACAATGCAAAAAGATTATGAAGCTATTAATTACTGGGGGCGCTGGCTTTATCGGGTCAGCCGTTATACGCCATATTATTAAAAATAAGCAAGATCATGTGCTTAATATTGACAAGTTGACCTATGCTGGCAATTTGGAATCACTTAATTTGGTTTCCACAAGTTCCCGCTATCAGTTTATTCAGGCTGATATTTGTGATGGTGAACATTTAAAACAGATATTTGCACAGTACCAGCCTGATGCAGTAATGCATCTGGCTGCGGAGTCGCATGTTGACCGTTCCATTTCTGGCCCGGCTGCTTTTATTGAAACTAATATTGTAGGCACTTATCAATTGCTTGAGGTAGCTCGCCAATATTGGGCAGCCCTTGATCCGGAGCGTCAGCAGTCTTTCAAGTTTCATCATATTTCAACCGATGAAGTGTATGGTGATCTGGAAGGGACAACTGACCTGTTTACCGAGCAGACCCCATATTCACCAAGTTCTCCATATTCTGCTAGTAAGGCCAGTTCTGACCATCTGGTACGTGCATGGCATCGTACTTATGGCTTGCCAGTGCTGATTACCAATTGTTCTAATAATTATGGCCCTTATCACTTCCCTGAAAAACTGATTCCCCTGATTATTCTAAATGCATTGGAAGGAAAGCCACTGCCCGTGTATGGCAAAGGCAACCAGATCAGGGACTGGCTCTATGTCGAAGATCATGCACGTGCCCTATATACAGTCGTTACGCAAGGTCAGGTTGGCGAAACCTACAATATTGGTGGTCATAATGAAAAACAGAATATTGAAGTGGTGCATGCCATTTGTGAGCTGCTGGAAGAACTGGCCCCGAACAAACCACAAGGTGTTGTCCATTATAAAGATTTAATTCAGTTTGTGACAGACCGCCCTGGCCATGATGTGCGTTATGCCATTGATGCTTCAAAAATACAGCAGGATTTGAACTGGATACCGGAAGAAACCTTTGAAAGTGGTTTGCGCAAGACTGTCCAGTGGTATCTGGACAATACAGCTTGGGTGCAGCATGTTAAAAGTGGCGAATACCAGAACTGGATTAGCCAGCAATACAAGGCCGACTGATGAAAATACTTTTATTTGGAAAAAATGGTCAGGTTGGCTGGGAGCTGCAACGTGCCTTGGCGCCATTAGGTGAACTGATTGCACTGGATCGGCATAGTCAGCTTGGTGCAGAGCAACCACATGGTCATACAGCGATTTTATGCGGTGATTTATCAAATATTGATGCGATTCGTGCCACTATTGCCACCGTCAAACCTGATATTGTCATAAATGCCGCAGCCTATACGGCAGTGGATAAAGCCGAATCAGCAGCACAAGATGCCGATATGATTAATCACTTGGCAGTAAAGGCTATGACTGAAGCTTGCCAGCAAATTAGTGCATTGCTAGTGCATTATTCCACGGATTATGTGTTCGATGGGCAGGGAACCCAGCCACGGCGCGAGGACGATTCTACAGATCCACTCAATATCTACGGTAAAACCAAGCGGGCAGGGGAATTGGCCATTCTGGCAAGTGGCTGTAATGCTCTAATTTTCAGAACATCCTGGGTCTATGCCACCCGCGGTAATAATTTTATTAAAACCATGCTGCGTCTGGCATATGAACGCGAAGAGCTTAATATTATTAACGACCAGATTGGTGCGCCAACGTCAGCTGCCCTGATTGCTGATGTTACGGCACATGCGTTAAAAACTTATGCAAATGCTCAGGCTCCTGCGCAGTTATCTGGTATTTATCATTTAACCGCAGCGGGCAGTGTGTCGTGGTATGACTATGCTCAATTTATTTTTAAGCAAGCGAGTTATTTAGGTTATGCCCTGAAAATCAGACAGGTTAATCCAATTGATACCAGTGCTTATCCCACGCCTGCCCAGCGTCCACTGAATTCAAGGCTCAGCCTTAGCAAACTGGAGCAACAGTTTGGTTTAACGCTGCCACACTGGCAACAGGGCGTATTGCATACTTTACAAGAAATTATTGAAGGGAAAACTGAAAAATGAGTTTAAAGCGCAAAGGTATTATTCTAGCGGGTGGTTCAGGGACTCGTTTACACCCGATTACCATGGGTGTTTCCAAGCAGCTATTGCCGATTTATGACAAGCCAATGATTTATTATCCGTTGTCAGTACTTATGCTGGCCGGGATACAGGAAATCCTAATCATTTCAACACCAGAAGACTTGCCGAGCTTTGAAAAAATGCTCGGCGACGGTTCTCACTTTGGTATTCAATTGAGCTATAAGGTGCAACCTTCACCTGATGGCTTAGCTCAGGCATTCCTAATTGGTGAGGAGTTTATCGGGCAGGATAATGTTTGCCTGATTCTGGGTGATAATATTTTTTATGGCCAAAGCTTTAGTACCCAATTGGCTAGAGCAGCTGCCAGAACAGCTGGAGCAACCGTGTTTGGCTACCATGTGAATGATCCTGAGCGCTTTGGTGTGGTTGAGTTTGACCAGCAGGGACAGGCCATTAGCATTGAAGAAAAACCGCAAAAGCCCAAATCCAGTTATGCGGTCACTGGATTATATTTTTATGACAACAGCGTGGTGGATATTGCACGCCAGATCAAGCCATCCCATCGTGGTGAGCTGGAAATTACTGATGTCAATAATGTGTATCTTGAAAAAGGTGCATTAAATGTTGAGCTACTGGGTCGTGGTTTTGCATGGCTGGATACCGGTACACATGATTCGCTGCTTGAAGCCGGTCATTTTGTGCAAACAGTAGAACACCGTCAGGGCTTAAAAATTGCCTGTCTGGAAGAAATTGCTTTTAATCAGGGCTGGATTAGCGCAGCGCAGTTATTTGACCGAGCGCAATATTTCAAGAAAACTGGCTATGGGCAATATTTGCAAAAGCTACATGCGGAGCATCACCCAGCATGAATGTGATCGAAACAAAAATTAAGGATTTGCTCATTCTGGAACCCCGGGTTTTTAGTGATGAGCGCGGCTGGTTTATGGAAAGCTTTAACCAGCAATCTTTTGAAAAAGCCCTTACAGCTCATCAGTTGGATGCTCCAGTATTTGTGCAGGACAATCATTCCTTTTCACATAAGGGTGTACTGCGTGGACTGCATTATCAGCTAAACCCACATGCGCAAGGTAAGCTGGTTCGTGTGGTTCAGGGTAAAGTATGGGATGTGGCTGTGGATATCCGTCGCAACTCAAGCACTTTTGGCCAATGGATTGGAGTAGAGCTAAGCGCTGAAAATATGCGCCAGTTCTGGATTCCTGCGGGTTTTGCCCATGGCTTTATTGCCCTGGAAGACAATACGCAGTTCTTATATAAGACCACGAATTACTATGCAAAAGAAGCTGAGCGTAGTTTGTTATGGAGTGACCCTGAGCTGGCAATTGAATGGCCTATTGATAGCACTATGCAGCTTATTGTGCATCCCAAAGATCAGGAAGCCTTGACACTTGCTCAAGCAGTTGAAGCTCAGTCCCTGTTTTAATGGTAAAAACGATATGACAATTTTAACGCAATATCCTGAACTACAATGTTTAAATCCTCAGGAAGAGTTTAGTAAGCGTTTTAGTTTTTGCACGCTGGTTACTCGCTATGACGAATATCTGGAAATGGTAGAAAGTGCCAACCAGGCTGGTTTTGCCGGATCGGATGTTGAGTTTTTATATTTCGATAATAAGCAATCCAATCAATATGATGGTTATAGCGGTATTAACAAGGCCATTCGGGCTGCACGTGGTAAGTATTTGATTTTTTGTCATCAGGATATTTTATTCAAGTTTGATAGCCGAACTATCCTTGATCAAAGAATTGAAGAGCTTGAACAGCTAGACCCAAACTGGGCAGTGGCTGGCAATGCAGGGAAAACCAGAAGTGGCGAGGTTAAATTAAGAATTACAGATCCATATGGTAAAGATATAAAAAAGGGGCTATTCCCTGCTGAAGTTAATTCATTAGATGAAAATATTCTAATTATTAATCTTAGCCAAAATATAGCTTGTACAGCGAATATGACAGGCTTTCATCTTTATGGAACAGACTTATGCCAGAATTCTTATCAGCTTGGTCTTAAAAGTTATGTTATTGATTTTCACATATTTCATAAAAGTGCAGGGAAGGTTAATCAAAGCTACTTTGATATACAGCAAAAATATATTAAATTGCAGTGCCAAAGAAAGAAAAATCAAATAATATGGGCAATGTGCTCTAGCTTTTACATTTCTAATTCATCATTTTTAAATTTAGTTATGAACTGGAAATATATAATGAAAATAATAAAAAGATTAGTGTGATGTATTTTTCTAGTTAATTGATAATTTAAGATTATCTAATGAAATTTATCTTAGGTTAATGAGTTTTTAAATGCTTAAAGTTTCTATTATTGTTCCAAATTACAATCATTCACGATTTCTTAAAAAAAGATTAGATAGCATTTTAAATCAGTCGTATCAAAATTTTGAAGTAATTATTCTTGATGATTTTTCATCAGATAATAGTAGAGATATTATAGAAACTTATATTCATCATCCACGCATAACCAAAACTATTTATAATTCTAGAAATTCTGGTTCTACGTTTTATCAATGGAATAAAGGAATAGAGTTAGCGACGGGTGAGTTAGTATGGATTGCAGAATCGGATGATACAGCCGATCCTAAATTATTAGAAATACTAGTAAAGCCTTTTGAGGAAAATAAAAATTTAGTTTTAGCCTATTGTCAATCAAATCGTATGAATGATAATGATGAAATTACAGGGACATGGTTGGATTGGGCGGATCCTTTAGACCAAGAACAAAACTTCAAAAATAACTTCTTTATGAATGGCCAAGATTATATTGAAAAATATTTAATTCATAAAAACACTGTACCTAATGCAAGTGCCGTAATATTTAAAAAAGAAGTTTATCAAAGCTTAGGTGGTGCTATTCCAGAGCTAAAAACTACTGGTGATTGGGAGGTATGGTTAAAGATTTTATCAGTCGGTGATTTATTTTATTATGCGTTACCATTAAATAATTTTCGTTATCATAGTAATAGTGTCATTGCAAAATTTAGTGCCGCAAGCAAAGTTACTGATAGTAGAAATCAGATTATTGCAATGTATAATAGCTATATAATTTTTCTTAAGAAAATTAATAATTATAAATTATTATTAGAAAGTGAGAACCAGAAAAATTTTTATTTAAAAAAACAGGTCACATATAAAATACGTAAACATATTTTTACAGAATTGGGGGATGACATCAAAATGGCATTAACTAATAACTGGTTAATCAATGCATTTTTTTTAATCAAAGTATGCCTTCAAATTTTTTATTTTAGTTCAATAAAGCTTTTAGTGGATAAATTGCAAAGTAAATAAATTATTAGCCATCATAACTTGATATCGTTATAAGACGCTGAGCATAACTATGTTCTGAATGAGCTTTATTACAACTGGCTTGCGTATCAATATCAGGCTTGCTTATCATTTTCCCGCTTAGTTCTGCTGCATTATTGAAGTAAATAAGATCTTTTTCAATGTTGAAACAATGGAGCAGGTCGCTACTGTATTCTGTTACTAGAATCGCTCCCGCTCCTATTGCTTCAAAGCAGCGCATATTTAGTCCTATGCGGGTATTATTATGATTAATAATATTCAGCACATATTTATATTGTTGGTATAAATCAGCAACCTGACTCAAGCCAAGGTTATGCGGATGAGCCGTAATATAATCGGATTTGAGTTTATCCCATCCTTTTCCATAGACATTTACTGGAACTTGTATCTGTTGTAAAAATGCTTGCCTGTTTTCCGACCAGGCACCAATAAATAGCAAGGCATCCTTACGGGTCAGGTTATTTTTGGGAGGATAAAAAATAGTCGGATTAAACCCCAATGGCAAGTAAGCAACCTGATCAATTCCCATCTGACGAGCATCATCCAGAAAGCTACTGTCAGTAAAGAAAAACTGGTCAATTATCGGACTGCTAAATTTTAGCCGTTCATCAAAGAAATCACCGATCCAATGATAAATTTTTGCCTTTGGTTTCGCATGTTGTAAAACTTCAAGTAAGGGCAAACTCAGATAAAATAGATCTGCAATTAAAATAATATCTGGTTGTGTATTTTGAATTTTTCTAGCCAACAATTTGGCCGTGTAATGATCCAGATTCTGATAGCTCAATTTTAGGATTTTTTTTAAAATCCGTTCATGCCAGTTATTGTGATTAAGGGCAAAACCATCAATCTGAACATCAGTAAGACTCGTTTTGGCATCTAGTAAGCCCTCATACCATTGTAGTATGCCGCCACGTTTGCCTAGGACTAATATGGAAGGTTTGCTCATGTTTAACAGTTTAGTTGAAGCGCAAAACCCATTATAGCGTAGAACAATTCCGCTAACGCAGCTTTTGAAGAATACTTATTGCGATAAGCTAGCAATTAAATGATGAGTGACCTGATGGTTTATAACCCATTAACTATTTAGGGCCTGAAACATATAAAAACCATTTCTCATGATTTAAAGCGATACACTGCAAGCCATTAAAACTCTCCAAAAATTAATAGATTGATATTGATTCTCAGTTGGTAAAAGATAAAGTGGTTTGCGTGGTACGCACGTCATTACAATTATTTAATGCCATTGAAGGCTGCCAAAGATTTCACCAGAATCACTTAAAATATCTAGGGCGTGTGCTCATTTGAAGAATTGGTTTTACATACTTAAGATCTTCCTTTGAGTTATTTTTATTTCTATATTTTCAATGGCACGTACTCTTCTTACCGATGATATCTGGCAGCAAATTCAAGATACTATGTGATT
>NZ_SNTY01000066.1 GCF_004377485.1 Alkanindiges illinoisensis | reverse complement strand
GTGGTTGGATACTGGAAGGTTTGCTCATGCTGCATATTGCCTAAAGCATCCAGACTTTCAGCCTTGGACTGGCCATTAATATAGGTGTCTAAAATGGTGTATTCACTGGTAAAGGCAACATTAACAAACTGGTCAGGACTGGTCAGGGTTGCTGAATGCAAAACCTGAAAGTTGCCGGTGTCCTTATTATAATGCAGTACATAAAAATGACTTTCAAACGTCCCGTCACTGTCATTATTCACCTTAAAGGTGACGCCAATCTTATGCTTATCTTCCAATACTGCTAAGCGTGCTTCATCAGCAGGCGCGCCCAGACTGATTTTATGTTGCTGGCCAGTGGCCGGATTAAATACCACCACTGAAAACTGGTGCTCATTTGCACGGTCATTACCGGCAACAACGACAAGATCGCTCAGCCAGCTCGCCCCAAAGATGTGAAAGCCACTTTCAAAGGCCTGGCTATTCCAGTTTGGCGTGGTGTAAATCACCATATCAGGCACGGCTGTTAAGCCCTGTTTTTTTAGGCTCTGGTTTAATGGTCGTCTGGTGGCCACCAGCAGCTCACGGCCATTGTGGTTAAACTGGTTAACCAGAATCTCGCGGCTAATGCCTTTGGTTAAGGTCTTTACCTTGTTAAATTGCTGATCAAAGATAAAAATTTCTTGGGCAGTATTGGCAATGGCTGATAAATAATTCTGGCTCCAGCTAATTGAATTTACCGGATTTTGGGTATCAGCTAAATCAAGTGTGGCAATTTTCTGGGGATTCTGGCCAAGCTGCCATATATTAAGTTCCGTTGTGGAATAACCGGCTGTGGCCAGTCGCTCACCATCAGGACTAAAACAAATTGATGTTACCGCAAAATTTTCAACAATATTAGATGCACTCATTATTTTACCATTCTAAAAATTATCGGGTACGGCCTTTATTTTGGCTCTGTGATTGGGTTTGATTGACCAGCTCTACCCTGGCCTTTTGATTAGGGTCTTTGCGATGCAGAATTTTTACCTCATCGTCGATCCGGGGAACAGTGACCAGTGATGACTTGTCGTGAACCATAAAAAACTTACTACTCTCGCCTAAACGCTGCAAGATAAAACCACTGGTTTCCGCCACGATCTTGCCCTTGGTTTCGCCAGGCATTTGCTGCCTGACGTCTGCACCAACGTGTAAGGCAACAGCCCTGAGCTTTAAGATGGCTTCTTGCTGCTGTCTTGTGGGGTTGTCGCCCTGGCTGCCACTTCCTTGCGGTAATTTTCGTCCTGGCTCATGCGATTCAAGTTGGCCGCCATTGTGTCCATCAGATTGTCCATCTGTTCCTCGTGTGAGTCTTTGGAATTCTGCCTTTCCACCGGCGGCTTGTTCAAAGCATTCATTTGTAATT
>NZ_SNTY01000065.1 GCF_004377485.1 Alkanindiges illinoisensis | reverse complement strand
TCGTCCTGGCTCATGCGATTCAAGTTGGCCGCCATTGTGTCCATCAGATTGTCCATCTGTTCCTCGTGTGAGTCTTTGGAATTCTGCCTTTCCACCGGCGGCTTGTTCAAAGCATTCATTTGTAATTACTCCTTTCTCCCATTGCATAAGTAATTGTTTTTCAAGTTTTTGCTTAATCTCAAGCTCATTGCCTTCTGATCTAAGCACATTAAGATGCTGCCACCCGTTTAAAATCTGTGGATTTGTCCGATCTCTGAAGTCATGGACTTTCAGTTTAATCCGATTTCCAAAAAATTGGTGTAATTTATCTAACCCAATGTTCCTGACCACTTTTCTATATCTTGCACGTCTTAAGCTTTTAGTTTTAATAGAATGTTTTTTTAGTGGTTAAACTTATTGCTTTGCTTATAAAAATCTTTCGTTAATGAAAGATTTTTAACTGATTGAATTAGCAATCCAGATATGGGTTAGATCACACGTTTTATCAGGAAAGGTAGTCCAGTTTAATTGGCCTTGTAGCCCTGTGTAGGTTGAGCCACCAAGCATGATTGCGTCACCCACCTTAATTAATTTACCACCAGCTAAAACTAAAGATTGCTGGCGATCATCCCAGTAAACATCAGGGTTCATACTGGCAATCAAATAAAGCTCATTTGTGGCAGCTTTGGCATATATGCAGGGGCCTTTTATATATAGTTTACCCTGTAGTGCTGCACTATCTCCTTCTCGACTGGCTGGGAGCGTGGCCAGTCTGGGATAAACCACCCTGGGCTGATCTGAGGTAGTGCCAGGTTTTTCTATATGCTGATCTGTGTCATTCTGGTGTGGGGGCTGAGGTGAACAAGCTGCCAAAGTACCTAAAAATAAAATTGTGACATGCTTAAGCATAAAAGAGCGTCCTACTCGTAGATAAAAAATTTTTGTTTATTAATAGATAAAGTACATTCAGCCTTTGCTATTCAGCAGGCAGGTAAAAACTATATGGATTATAATAGATGCCCATAAATTCTTTATGAACAATTACAAGATTATAAATACTCAACAACTAAGATCAGGTATATAAGCCTATGAAAAAAATTATTTTTACTGCTCTGGTTATATTAGGTTTTATTGTAATTATTGCGACTTTCTATCAAAAAAATGGCCAGTATGCTGCTAATGGTAATCTAGCTAAGCCTACAGAACTAAAATCCGATAATCGGCCAGAAGTTCTTAGCAAAAATCCTGTTACCCCAACAGGCCAGGCCTTCCCAGTAACCAATAATGTGACAATGCCTGAGTGGGCATTGCAAATGAATAATCTCAATAAAAATCCGGCTTTCCCCAGAGAAACAAAAATTAAGAAACTAGCTGAGTTTCTTCATAAAAATGCCATTGCAAAACAGCGTGCAAAACTATCCAGAAATCCGGGATAAACAGCGTCGAATTTTGACCACCCCGGATGTTATGTAACTATTCAGCTTTAAGCTGGAGATTCTGGCGTGTTATGCATGGAAACTATCGCTAAAATCAGGCGGCGTCATATTCGGGAAGGCGAAAGTATCAGTTCAATTGCCCGTGATCTGCATCTTTCAAGAGCTACTGTCCGTAAA
>NZ_SNTY01000064.1 GCF_004377485.1 Alkanindiges illinoisensis | reverse complement strand
CTCGATTCACCAAAGCTCGGTTGTAAGAAGACCAATTGGTTGTGCGATAGGTTTTAGGTGCGGGCTTATTCATTTGAGAATTATATTGCTAGATAAGCCTTTACATATAGGTTTGTGCAACAAAGCCTTTATAAATTATAAAGTTAATAAAAAACACCCAAGGCTGATAAGCCAATAATAAAGCTGGCCAGCAAAATCATGTGGTTCCAGCGTTTGTTAGGATATTGATCTCGCTTTAAAATAAGCTCGGCCATAAGCCACGGAATAATGATGAGCGCAGTAATATCCAGGATATTGAAATAATTAGTCTGGTGTAGCCAGTTTTGCTTGACCAGACTAACAATGGCAAATACCGCAGCGCACAGTAATCCTGTCCGGTACAGCAAACGCCAGTACATCAGATGTTTGAACTCACTATAGAAATCATGCTGCGCATAAAGGTAACGGTTTGGGAGACTCATGGCCGACTCCTTTGTCAGCAGATAACCAATAAAAATTACTTATAGATCTAAATTGCTGAAATCCTGTGTTATTTTCAATGCTACTTTTCTGTAAAATTTTTGAATAATTAAGAATAAGTAGCTACTATTTGTAACTTTTACTGTTGAGTTAGATGCTTTTGTAAATATTAGCTTAAAGCTGACCAATCATAGCGATCATATATGATTATATATTGATCTAAGTTTTAAGAATTAGCGGTTTATACTTATTTTACAAGAGGCTCGTAAGACTATTTAAGTATGCGGCAAGATGCCGGACATGCTGCTAAAACCCACCGCTATTAAAATAAACCGTTATAAACATCGACGCTAATAGCAGCTTGTTAATACGCTCAATCGTTTTAAATCTATCTGTTAATTATTAGTGCTGCGACGTATGTCTCAATTTCTGGCACAACCTGAGCCAAAAACCAGGATAAATCACCAGCCATAAACCCGCCATTAGTTGCACAACAATTCCTGTAAGTCCCAGAATATTCGCCATATCCAGTGCTGGTGTAACAGGAATAAAGGCTAGTGACGCCGGTAACTGAGCCAGTGAACGCACGACAAAATAAATCCCTGCAAACTGAAACAATACTTTTTGTGAATCCTCACCGATTGCCAGCGTGGTTTCTGTCTTGGCAGTAGTTAACACGGACGCGGCAGTTTTAAATACCAGATAAGCAGCGACAAGGCCAATTACCAAAAAACAGGCAATCATCCAAAAGTAAATTACGGCAGGAATAGCCTTTTGCTGATATTGCTCCAGATTGGTAAAGAGCATTACTAAACTGGGAATGTTTAGGAACATCTGTAACACCAGCCAGATTGCAATCAGCTTTAAAGCCACAGCGGTAATTTGTTGGGTGATCATGCTTTGCCTGAATCTTAAGAACAGCATCAATAGTAAATGCAAATCGTTCAAATTTATGTAGCTGGTTTTTTACGATATGAAAGTAGCAAAGTCTTGTACAGCAAGCGTTTAATCATAGTTGCATTAGCATAATGTCCATAGATGAATACGATTAGTGAAGTTAATAAAAACCTTTTTAAAACTCAATCATAGCCCCAATGCTCTCTTATATTTTTATAAAAACTTTTTGGTCTTTAACTAGGGCGTGTCCTCATTTGAAGAATTGGTTTTAAATACTTAAAATCTTCCTTTGAGTTATTTTCATTTCTATATTTTCAATGGCACGTACTCTTCTTACCGATGATATCTGGCAGCAAATTCAAGA
>NZ_SNTY01000063.1 GCF_004377485.1 Alkanindiges illinoisensis | reverse complement strand
ATGATTTGATTGGTAGTATACAACATCAGAAAGTTACCTTTGTTTGATTAAGATTCGACACCTTTATCTAAACGGGTAACTTTCTCTTTTTCAAGATCTTTGTCCGATCAGATCGGAACTAATACAGCTTAAGAGTGGTAAGCTCATTCAGATACTTCATGAGGAAACCTCTCCCGTTTGGCGCCTGTATTTATATCGTCCACAGCGGGGCCCGACACCTTTGCGAATCCGAGCATTGTTTGATTACTTAGCGGAAGTGCTGGGCCATATAGAAAACTGAATCAAATGGAACTAACCTTTTTTCTAGAAAGTAGAAATCAGATAAGACCATCACGTATCTAGAGTAACTACAATTTTTCCTATTTGCTGATTTGATTCAAGATAGCGCTGAGCGTCATGCATGTCCTCAAAGTTAAAGCAACGGTCGATCACTGGACGAAGATATCCTGCACCTATACTGCTAAGAATAAATCGTCTGGCTTGCTCCCTTAGAACAGGGTCATGCAGAACCTCAAGGAACAAAAAACCTCGCATGGTTAAGCTCTTGCGTAATGCAACTTTAAGCGGAAATGGTGTGATCTCAGGGCTAAGTGCACCATGCATAACCATCGTTCCTCCTACAGACATCGCTTTTGCAATCTGTTCAATATGAGGCCCTCCTACAGCATCGAAGGCGACATCAAGATGTTCTCCACCTAAACGTAATACAAGCGCCTCATACAAATCTGGTTCATCTTCAGTGGCTATAACATTTTTAACACCGAGATCCAGTAAACGTTGCTTTTTCTCTATCGTCTGTGTACTTGCAATGACCTTAGCTCCCGCTGCTTCAGCTATCTGTATCGCAGCTAGTCCTACGCTACTTGAAGCTGCTGTGATCAAGATCGTTTTTCCTTTCGAAACTCCACCAGCATGGATTACACCACCCCAAGCCGTCAAATACTGCATCCAGATTGAAGAAGCTTCTTCCCAGCTTAAACTATCGGGTTTGTGAACTAAAAAAGTTTCTGGAATCAGGAACTTGTCCGCATATGTCCCATATTTGGCTAGATTGTCAGTCGGAAGAATCGATACTGCATCTCCTGGAGAAAATTGGCGTACACCTTCACCTATCGCCAGAACTACGCCTGCTCCCTCATATCCCAGACGAGAGGGGAATACTGCCTTTTGAATATAAGTACCACGCCGAAACATTACATCAGCCCGGTTGAGTCCGATCGTTTTCATCTGGATTAGAACTTCTCCTGCGGCTGGTAAAGCCACAGGAAGTGTTTCTAATGTCAGAACATCTGTATCTCCAATAGAATTGAAGCGCCAAGTCTTGGCCTGAAGTGCGTTAAATGACATCAATCACGACCTTAATATTGGCAGAGCGATCTTGAACAGCATCATGAGCCTCAATCGCTTGGTCTAGAGGAAAATGACGAGGATCAACAATAGGACGCAGTTTACCTTCCTCAACGAGACGAGTCGCGATCTTAAGGATATCACCATGATGAGCACGGCGATTGCCTGTTAACATCGGCATTAGGACGAATACGCCAGACACTGTGGCACACCGTAGAGATGAACTCGCTAAATTATGATTACCAAATGCAGCACAGCTGGTAATGTGGCCATAGTGAGTTGTCATGGAAAGTGAGGCTTCGAGTACTGGACCACCCACAGTGTCGTAAACAATGTTAAAACCTTGACCCTCAGGGCTTGCAGCAATAATGTCATCGGAAGATGCTGTTGTGTAATCGAGAGGTGTTGCACCGAGTTCGGTAGTGTTCAAAAAACTGTGTCATTTCCCTACACTGTTAAAAACAGGAATGACACATTATGGCAAATCCCTTTGACTTTGAAACAGCCTTAAAACAACTCCAGTCAGGTCAAGCATTGACTGGAGA
>NZ_SNTY01000062.1 GCF_004377485.1 Alkanindiges illinoisensis | reverse complement strand
GGTTTTAAGGTTCTACAACGTTTTAGGTGTTGTATAGTCAAGCCTCACGAGCAATTAGTATTGGTTAGCTTCACACATCACTGCGCTTCCACACCCAACCTATCAACGTCCTAGTCTCGAACGGCTCTTTAGTAGACATAAAGTCTAAGGGAAATCTAATCTTGAGGTGGGCTTCGTACTTAGATGCTTTCAGCACTTATCCCTTCCGAACATAGCTACCCGGCTGTGCCACTGGCGTGACAACCGGAACACCAGAGGTTCGTCCACTCTGGTCCTCTCGTACTAGGAGCAGATCCTCTCAAATTTCCAGCGCCCATGGTAGATAGGGACCGAACTGTCTCACGACGTTCTAAACCCAGCTCGCGTACCTCTTTAAATGGCGAACAGCCATACCCTTGGGACCTGCTTCAGCCCCAGGATGAGATGAGCCGACATCGAGGTGCCAAACACCGCCGTCGATATGAACTCTTGGGCGGTATCAGCCTGTTATCCCCAGAGTACCTTTTATCCGTTGAGCGATGGCCCTTCCATACAGAACCACCGGATCACTAAGACCTACTTTCGTACCTGCTCGACTTGTGGGTCTCGCAGTTAAGCGCGCTTTTGCCTTTATACTCTACGCGTGATTTCCGACCACGCTGAGCGCACCTTCGTACTCCTCCGTTACTCTTTAGGAGGAGACCGCCCCAGTCAAACTACCCACCAGACATGGTCCCAGACCCGGATAACGGGTCATGGTTAGAACCTCAACATTACCAGGGTGGTATTTCAAGGATGGCTCCATTGGAACTGGCGTCCCAACTTCATAGCCTCCCACCTATCCTACACAAGTAAGGTCAAAGTTCAATGTCAAGCTGCAGTAAAGGTTCACGGGGTCTTTCCGTCTAGCCACGGGTACACGGCATCTTCACCGCGATTTCGATTTCACTGAGTCTCTGCTGGAGACAGCGCCGCCATCATTATGCCATTCGTGCAGGTCGGAACTTACCCGACAAGGAATTTCGCTACCTTAGGACCGTTATAGTTACGGCCGCCGTTTACTGGGGCTTCGATCAAGAGCTTCGCTTACGCTAACCCCATCAATTAACCTTCCAGCACCGGGCAGGCATCACACCCTATACGTCCACTTTCGTGTTTGCAGAGTGCTATGTTTTTAATAAACAGTTGCAGCGGCCTGGTTACTGAGGCTGCCATCAGCTTGAGAAGTAAATTCTCGCACCAACAGCAGCGTACCTTCTCCCGAAGTTACGGTACTATTTTGCCTAGTTCCTTCAGCAGAGTTCTCTCAAGCGCCTTGGTCTACTCGACCTGACCACCTGTGTCGGTTTCGGGTACGGTTCCTGTATCACTGAAGCTTAGAGGCTTTTCCTGGAAGCATGGTATCAGCCACTTCGCGGTACAAGTACCGCTTGCTATCGACTCTCAGCATAGAGCACCCCGGATTTGCCTAGGATGCATGCCTACCGTCTTCCACCTGGACAACCAACGCCAGGCTGACTTAACCTTCTCCGTCCCCTCATCGCATGATACAGAAGTATTGGAATATTAACCAATTTCCCATCGATTACGCATTTCTGCCTCACCTTAGGGACCGACTCACCCAGCCCCGATTAACGTTGGACTGGAACCCTTGGTCTTTCGGCGAGGGAGTTTTTCACTCCCTTTATCGTTACTCACGTCAGCATTCGCACTTGTGATACCTCCAGCATGCTTCTCAACACACCTTCACAGGCTTACACAACGCTCCCCTACCACGCACATAAATGTGCATCCGCAGCTTCGGCACATAGTTTTAGCCCCGTTACATCTTCCGCGCAGGCCGACTCGACTAGTGAGCTATTACGCTTTCTTTAAAGGATGGCTGCTTCTAAGCCAACCTCCTAGCTGTCTATGCCTTCCCACATCGTTTCCCACTTAACTATGATTTTGGGGCCTTAGCTGGCGGTCTGGATTGTTT
>NZ_SNTY01000061.1 GCF_004377485.1 Alkanindiges illinoisensis | reverse complement strand
TATAATCAGCAAAGAATCCAAAAAGGATTGGATTTTAAGACACCAAATCAAATGGCAGAGGACTTTTACAGGTTGGCTGTCTAGAATCCTCCCAAGCGAAAGCCTCCGTTTTTATCAACACACATCATCCACTCTCGGAGTCAAAAAAAGAAAAATGAATGACTCAGAAATACGTGAGTTGCAGAAAAATTTTTCTGGCTCAAAAAAAGAGCTCGCTAATTATTTAGGCATCAGTGAGAGAACACTTTACAGAAAATTAGGTAGTAAAGAATAGCTTGTTTTGCGGAGATCTCGCGCAGCGATTGAATATTTTTTGAGGTCTGCCGCTCAAGCCAATGGCATGTATTACGTCGCTTGAAAAAACGATTCTCAATTGCGATTCAGGAAGTATTTTATGCAAGGGCAGTGGCGCACACGTGAGCTTGCTCATGCAAGCACCACTGTTCTTAAGCTTATTTTATTGAGTAATCCATCCCCATTTTTTGAAGATAGCCGCACCGTCGTCGGATTGTAAGAACGAAACGAATTGTTTCGCTGCTGTGATCTGTTCACCTTTGTTGGTTAGCACCACACCGGTATCACGATAGATAACATAATCTTTTTCAATGGGCACAACTTCCGCCAAGGTGGGGTTCGCAACTTGCCAAATGTTCCAGATTAGCCAGGCATCCAAAGAAGTGTCATCAGTCCATTCCTGTTTTGCGATGGCGCTGTTTTTGGCGTATTTGGCAATATTTTTTCGGAACGCTTTCACCGACTCAATACTTCCTTTACGGCCCGCTGCGTCCTCCCATACACCATTTTGTCCAGCACCATTGACCACCAAAATTCTGTGTCCAGGTTTGAACAAATCGGAAAGTCCCTTGATATTTTTAGGATTGCCCGGGCGTACAAGTATTGCCAATGGCCTCAGGTAGAGCGGCTTAACCTTGGTTTCATCAAATCCGCCCTCCATAGCCTGGGCGAAGTCGGTCATCATCGTTTCAGATCCGCTGTAGATAATGTGAGCATCGTCTTTTGCGTTTTGAATCCATTTTGGTGTGGGGCCAGCGGTAACTATTACTGGTGTGCCAGTTTTTTCCTCAAATGTCTTCGCGGCTTCTTTCATCGCGGGAGCTGGGCCGCCCGGGCCATAAACTCGTACCTCTTGAGCCGCATGAGAAATTGCTGGAATGACAGCGGACATGCCTAACAGACATGATGTAAGTACGGGAATTAGATGCTTTAGCGATTTCATGGTTACTATCCTAAAAAGAATTCTTTTGATAACAATATTGCTGAAAGGACATTTTTAAGTGTCTTGTCGTGCAACCGAAGCATACTGTTGAGTGATCTTGATTAATCTATTTCACGAAGTACTCAATACCTGTCTCAGACATCAACTTGTCGAGGAAAGTTCTCTCCTTTCTATAGAAGTGAACCGCCCCGGATTTTGAGGAGGCTCCGTTATTTGAGACAATGGAGTCATCATGAGCAAAATCCGAACCAAATTTACCCCCGAAGTGCGCGAGCTGTCAACGCCGGTTGAATTTTGTCCGCATCCCCTAGTGGGTCATTTTTACATTGGCGGGGCTTTGTTGCACAAAGATTTGAAATGCAAAGCGCCCCTAATTGAGCTAAATTTAAGGCGTAACTTGGGTAAGTGGTCGACCTAATTCCGTAAATCTGTTAAGGACTGCTACACGTGCATGGATCTCATTCACTTGGCTATCAAAACTCCTTGCACTGAGTTTATCTCCTAATAATTTGATGCAATGCATCTTAGTTTCAACCAAACTTCGCCGATGATAGCCTGACCATTTTTTCCATAGTGTCCTGCCTAAACGTTTAATTGTTCGAAGTAATTCATTTCGCTCTAGCGAGCTACTCTTTGTATCTTTCCATGGTTTCGCATTTTTTCTAGGTGGAATCACCGCATGCCCTTGCCGATCTGCAATGACCTGACGGCATTGCTTGGTGTCATAAGCTCCATCGGTATAAACAGAGTCAATCCGCTCATCTTGTGGAATCTGATTAAGTAAATCACCAAGCACCTGTGAATCACTGAC
>NZ_SNTY01000060.1 GCF_004377485.1 Alkanindiges illinoisensis | reverse complement strand
CGATTAAGAAAAGTGCTGCACGACCACTAGATTTTAATATTTGGCGTAACCAAGGATACCACCATGACAATCAGACGCTTATTTATTGCGGAAAAGCCCGATCTGGCCAAGGCAATCCGTGATGGCCTGGGTGGTGGTAAAAGTCAGGATGGTTACTTTCAGTGTGGTCCGGATGCAGTGACCTGGTGTTTTGGCCACATGCTGCAATTATGCGATCCGGAAGATTATGACCCCAAATACAAAAAGTGGAACATGGCCGATTTACCGTTCTCGCATGTGCCGTGGAAGAAAAAAGTCGCCAGTGATAAAAAAGACCAGGTTAAAAAAATCATGGCCTTGCTCAAGCAGGCGAGGGAAGTGGTGCATGCCGGTGATCCTGATGATGAAGGCCAGCTGTTAATTGATGAGCTGCTGGAATTTGCCAAATGCACCCTGCCGGTGAAACGGGTACTGATTAATGACAATAATTTAAAAGTGGTGCAAAAGGCGCTGGCCAACCTGCGCGATAACCAGGAATTTGCCCCGTTGTCTGCGGCAGCCGAAGCCCGTTCAGTGGGCGACCAGCTGTATGGCTATAACCTCACCCGTGCCTATACCCTAAAAGCCCAGAATCAGGGTCATCAGGGCGTTTTAAGTGTGGGCCGGGTACAAACCCCAATCCTGGGACTGGTGGTGCGCCGCTGCCGCTTAAACGCCAGTCACCAGAAAAGTTTTTACTATAGCGTGACCGGTGATTTTGATATTCAGGGTTTAAATTTCAATGGCCGCTATCTGGTCAAAGATACCGATATGGTGGACGAAAAAAAGCGCTTGCTTGATGAAGCCCAGGCCAAACAAATTGCTCAGGATGCTACTGGCCACACAGCCATTTTAGCCAGTGTTAAAACTGAAGCCAAACAAACCCCGCCACCATTACCCTATAACCTGCTAAAGCTGCAAACTGATGCGTCGCGCAAGTTCGGCTTAAAGCCGGATCAGGTAAAAAGCATTACCCAGACCCTGCGCGAGAAATATAAGCTGATTACCTATAACCGCTCGGATTGTGAATATTTAAGTGATGAGCAGCATGGGGATGTGCCGGGAGTATTGACCGCCATTGGCCAGACTGCCCCGATTTTTGCCAACCTGATTGGTAAGTCAAATCCAGGTATTAAGAGCCGGGCATTTAACAGTGCCAAGGTATCAGCGCACCATGCCATTATTCCCACTGAAGCAACGGCCGACTTAACCAAATTGACCGATGCAGAACAGAAAATTTACCTGCTGATTGCTAGGGCCTATATTGCCCAGTTTTTCCCCAATTATTGCTATGACCGCACTGATATTTTAATCAATGTCGGCAAGCACCAGTTTACCGCCTCGGCTGAAGTACCAACCCGGATGGGCTGGAAAGCCTTATATAAAAATGACCAGGACAATGAGGATTTGGCCCAGGATGAACATATCCTGGCCTGTGACCTGCGTATCTTAAAACAGCATGATCAGGGGAAGTGCATCAAGGCCAGTGCAGAAAAAAAGGAAACCAAACCGCCAGCGCTTTATACAATGGCCACGCTGCTGAGTGACTTAACCCGTGTGGCCAAGTACGTCAAGGATGAGCGACTGCGTAAAACCCTGATTGAGAAGGACAAGCACAAGCAGGGCGAGCATGGCGGCATTGGGACACCAGCCACCCGTGACAGTATTATTAAAACCCTGTTTGATCGTGGCTTTTTAGCAGAACAGGGCAAAAGCATTGTCAGTACGCCAATCGGTGAAAAACTGTATGACGCGCTGCCGGATCAGGCCAAGTACCCTGATATGACTGCCATCTGGCATGAACAGCAAAAAGCATTAAAGACCAAACAGGATGTGGTGGGTTTTGTGCAAAACCTGATGGGTTACATTGGCCGGGAAGTGGAGAGCATCAAGCAAAGTGGCTCTGTCAAACTGGCAGATTCCGTCCCATGCCCAAAATGCACCAAGCCCATGAACCGCATTGCCATACCCGGCAAACAGGCCTTTTGGGGCTGTAGTGACCGGGAAGGCTGTAAAACCACCCTGCCGGATGCAGGTGGCAAGCCGGGGCAGCCCAAGCCTAAAGCGACAGTATCAGCACAGTTTAAGTGTCAGGCCTGCGGTAATGGCCTGATCCGGCGTACCGGCAAGAAAGGCAAGAAGGCCTATGCGTTCTGGGGCTGCTCTGGCTATCCAGCCTGCAAACAGTCCTATGAGGATAAGCTCGGCAAGCCGGTGATTACAGTGACACCGGATGACAAAAACTTTTCGTATAATCCGGTTCCTGATCCGACCCATCTGGTTTAGGACTG
>NZ_SNTY01000059.1 GCF_004377485.1 Alkanindiges illinoisensis | reverse complement strand
TCTCCAGTCAATGCTTGACCTGACTGGAGTTGTTTTAAGGCTGTTTCAAAGTCAAAGGGATTTGCCATAATGTGTCATTCCTGTTTTTAACAGTGTAGGGAAATGACACAGTTTTTTGAACACTACCCACCTTCTAGGTTGAGTGAGAAAAAAGAGTCCCCGTGGTTCTTTTTAAGACCAAATAACGCTGCTATATATAATGCAGATGGAAGTCTACGGCATCAATTAATTGTGCCTAAAGAGTTAATAAATCAAGGTGGTCTTGGACAAGAAGGTTGGTACATACATTCAACCTATTATGCTAATTTTCCAAATATTAATGGCTGGGGTGTGATGGTAACAAACGACCATGAATGGCCTGAGCTATGTTTTTGTTTATACGATGGCACACCTAATTTAGTCTGGACATGTTATCAACATGAAAGACGATAGTAAGGCTTAAGCAACATATGAAACAGGAGCTTTAGCTTTTACCATGCAGCATCAAATGGTTTGCTTTCATGTCTATCGTTACAACTACTTTACGTGGCAAGAGCACAACACAAAGTTACCGTCAGCCAATGTACTACGTGGATTTAACTTTAAAGGAGGGAGTTGATTTAAGTTTTCTTAGCTTTATCTTCTAATCAAGTCGCTGATAAAAAACAGGACTTGAAACAAGAAGGAAAAAAGGTGGTTAATTCATTTCAAAAGATTTCTTACGTAACAGTAGGTGTTCTGGTGTTGTTGCTAATAGCTGATTTTATTTGTTCTTTGAACAATATCACATTACTTACAGTTGAGCGTCTAACTTTGCTTGGTGGAGCGGTTGCTTTAGTTGTAATGCTACCGTCCTACACGGTATCATTTTTAATTATAAAACATATGCTTAAGTGGATTAATTGTCCGAAGGTGTCTGGTGGAATTTGACTTAATCTGACACTTTATGTTGGCCGGGATGTGGGTTTATTTATGTGGGTTTTTATGTAGGCCAGAAGATATAAATTACTCTTGTGCTTCGGTACGCTGATGAGCGTCCTCATAGACTGCGTTATTTTCACGTTTACCTATAGCGACCACAAATACAATGATCAAGTCGTTTCGTACTTGATACACAAGGCGATAACCGGCTGATCGCAATTTAATCTTATAACAGTCGGACAGACCACTGAGCTGATTTGCTTCAATCCTGGGATTTTCTAAAACCTTTTCCAGTTTCTTTTTGAATTGGGTTTTAACGGTATGCCCTAGCTTTTGCCATTCTTTCAAAGCGCGTGGATCAAACTCTAACTCATAAGTCATCTAAGCTAACCTTAATACCTTTTTGTGGTTTGGCTAGACGTTCCTTAACTATCGCAAGTAGTTCAGCATCCTCATCTGATACCACAATCGTTTTAAAAGGAAGTTTTTTTTGTTCTGCAACATATTGTAGAGTCTGGCGTAATAGTTCTGATGGTGTGATCCCTAGTTGTTCCAGGGCAGCGTAAGAACGTTCTTTGAGATCATCTTCTATACGGATAGTAATTGTCGACATGTCATTCTCCTTGTAATAACAAATGTAATAACATTAGTGAATTTTAACATGTGAGATAATAGAGGTATAGTCTAACTTAATTATACGTGGCTGATTATGTGAGTGTGGGTTTTGCTAGACGGACTACAACCGTCCTAGAGTAGGAAACAATCAGACTACTCCTTTTGTACGTTCCCTGAATTACTCTTAAATATTAGACTTCTTTCAAAAGTCACTTTTTGAGCAACTCTAAATTAAATATAGCGGCAATTAAATTAAAGCGTAAAGCTATTCTTGTACGTCTATTTCTGTAGAGCGAGTTCAAGATTTTAAAACGCTTTAATGCACCAAAAGTGTGCTCTACCGTGATTCGTCGCCGATTAATTTGCTTGTTGAGATACTTTAAATACGGATCAAGTGGCCGTTGCTTATTCGCTTTAAAGGGAATTAGACCACGTAGACCTGTTTTTGCTAATCCCAGATATCCTTTATCTGCAAGAATGAACGGTCTAAAATGCAAAGACTTCATACTTTTCTTGAATAGCTTAAAATCATGTACCCGACCTTTAGCAAAACAGGTGTGCAGGATTTGCCCTGTTGAGTAATGGATCATCGCTTGCATCTTAACAGTATGGCGTTTCTTTTTACCACTATAGTAATATTTCTGTTTTTTTTGGACGCTCTATCGGAATTTCGGTGGCATCAACGATGACCACTTCCCAATCTACTTCAGTACCTTGCGGTAATTTTTTGGGCAAATGAAACTTATTACTATGGATTAGAATGTTTTCAATGTGCCGGACAATTCGATGAGTACTGGCTTCTGAAATACCATAACTCATGCCGGTATGCATCAAAGTTCGATATTCCCGCCAGTAGCTTAAGGTCAGCAATAATCTATCTTCAAGGCAAAGTTTAGGTGGTCGGCCAAAGCTAGCTTCAAAAGGTTTGAGCTCTTCGAGCATTTGCATGAATGTGCCAGGTTGTACGCCAACCAGACGTTTAAATCTATCGCTGCTTAGGCGCTTAACATCTTTATATCTCATTGGCCAAGCATGGCATAAAAATCATTAATCTGCTGGTCATTTTTTAACTTATGAAAGAGGTCTATTACTGATTAAATCCCTAGACAGTGAGCAGATTAAAGCTGAAGGGGAGCGATTAAGAAAAGTGCTGCACGACCACTAGATTTTAATATTTGGCGTAACCAAGGATACCACCATGACAATCAGACGCTTATTTATTGCGGAAAAGCCCGATCTGGCCAAGGCAATCCGTGATGGCC
>NZ_SNTY01000067.1 GCF_004377485.1 Alkanindiges illinoisensis | reverse complement strand
ATAACGTTTAGAAAAACCTTCACGTAATAATGTATAAATCTGATATCTTTCTTCTTGAGTAAGATGAGTATAGTTCATGATGCAACTTTGACTTTGGTCGGTCGGAAGCAGAATGCTAGCTCATCTTCCTTCCTTCCAATATATTAATTTCTGTTGCACTTCATTTGAGAATCTAAGATTAAAATAATAAGCTTAATGAGTATGGCACTAAAATAAATGAATGCTAAAACGTACACAATAAAAAAGCCTTGTACCACTTAGTGTATACAAGGCTTCTTGAAAGATATTAAATATTTAGCCATGTTTTGCAACCGTCATACCCGCATGAGCTGATTTTGGCTTCATGCTGGCAGACGTTGAATCAAGCTGCATTTCATCATTACGGAAATGATCCATAATGATGGTACCAATACGACCAACAATCACAGCAAACAAAAACGCAATCACGGGATATAAAATAGCAGGAACTGTCATCATGATTTTGACCTCTATTTGAAATATAAATGTAATATGAGTCACAGCCACGTTACTCATGGCCTAAATGTACGCATTTTTTGAAGTTTTTAAGCATAGATTGTCGGACAAGTGCTGATCCATAACAATAATCCGGAAATATTGTCAGACAATTTTCTGCTGTTTTTCGAAATATTTACTTAAATATTTATTTTTAAAGTTCTTTTCAAATTATTTCAATTTTTTTACCGCATAAAACCTGCCCGACAGCTTATAAGCCTGTAACGTAACAGTATGTAACCCATTATCCATAACAAGGAAAGCCTGCAAACGCAGGCTATCAATAAAAGCTTTTTAACTGTTTTTTATCATTTACAAATGATTAAGGCGGGTTAGCACATTATTTGTTTCTATATCAGCATGAGATACATCCGCACTGCTGGCACTGGTGAGAATATCAATCACCTGTGGCAACACCACTGCAAGGCCAGTGTGCGCTGTCGCAGTGCTAATGCCAAACTGCTGTGCTACCTGTTCAATGCTACCGGAGGCAAATAGGCCATCAAGCATATCGGGTGTAATCCGGTCATTAATCCCCGGCCCTACCCATGACGCAACCTGCGCTTCCAGTCCTTTTTGTCGTAACACCTGCAAGGCCGGATTTAAACCGCCCTGCTGCTTGATCCAGTGTAATACCAGTGGAATCAGCTTGAGCATAAAGGAAGCCTGTCGCTCAGGCTGTGCAAAGGCATGTTCATGCATATTACCGCCCGCCAGTCCTCCAAGTGCTGAATCAATCACTTGATTCACCACTGTACGGTCAATATGGGCAGGATCAGTATGGGTCACAGGGTCATGCTTGGTTCCCAAACCCAGCACCTATCCATGCATCGGGTCCTTAAAGCCTGCATCGGCCAGTGCTGAATGCTGGCCACTGGCCTGCTGGATTAATGCGTCTACCATGGCTGTTAATGTTGTCATTGCTGGCTCCTTACTGCTTAAATGTTTCTACCCAGGCTGTTCTACGTTCTGCTGTTGAATTACCATTGTTAAAATCATGATGCGGTACAACGCTTCAAAAGGGATAGTTGTTATTTTTACTATATAAAGATGAGTAACGCTAAAGCATTGATATTTTGATGTAATGCTGTAATGAAATGCAGGTTATGGACAGCTTTAAAACCAGTTTTGTTGTGAATCATTTAATGCATGTAGCACCTTTAAGCGCCGCCATTGTGTTTCATCAACCTGATCGCGCCAAATAACAACATAAAGAGGCGGTTGGTGGATTGTCTTTAAAGTCAGATGGATTACAGGGCCCAAATAGCAGATTTGAAGCAACTGGCCGCTGTATCGCCTGCCCTGACGATATTGCCAGTACCAGCTCTGGCTATCGCCCTGCCATAGCATTGTAATACGACGCGTTGCCACCAGCTTGGGCCAGCCCAGATGCAGGCCCAGCAATATGCCAATCAGCACGATCGTTAGCGGCCATGCCAAACCACTGAACCAAAGCAATCCAGCCAGCATGGCCAGTGCCAGCCGGTGAATCACCTGCTGCATACGGCTTGCGCGTAACGTAATATCAACCAGCATGGACAATGGCGGCTTATTGTATTAATGCAGCAGACTTTTCAGTTTTGCAATTATCCCAACCAGCTCTAGTTGTTGTGGCTCACTCACGGCCATAAACCAATCCAGCAAATCCGGGTCTTCCTGTTCAATCAGCAAAGCAAATGCCTGTTTTTCAGCTTCAGGTGCCGTTAGGTAATGCTGGCGTACATAAGGGTCAAAATAAATATCCAGCTCTTTTAAGCCACGACGCGCACGGTAAATCACCTTGCGGTCATGCAAACTGATGTCATCATTCATGCCTTACTCCAGCCAATCAAAATCGTGGCGTAGTGTAGCATGCTGCTGGTTTATCCACCGTCCTGCCGTTGACAGAAAATTGGCAAAAACAGTAGATACTGCTCAGTTTTTGGCAATAAAACCCATTGTTGCTCCGGCGATAATCTTCTTTACTGTGTGCCAGGTTTTATTAGCATTTTTGCTGACCCCACTGATTATTTGCAAGGAATCCCATGAGCGCAGCCAACTTACTCCGTCCTTTGCCACCAATGGCACCACGTACCATTTATAACGAAGAGCACGAAGCCTTCCGCGATACCGCACGCCGTTTTTTTGAAACTGAAATTGCCCCTTACCATGAAAAATGGGCCGAGCAGCAGCATCTGGATCGTGGGCTTTGGAACAAGGCTGGTGAGCTGGGCCTGTTATGTGCCACGATGCCGGAACAATATGGCGGCAGTGGAGTAGACCGCTTATACAGTGCCATCCTGATGGAAGAACAGGCCTACGCACTGGATTCGGCCTCCGGCTTTGCCCTGCATTCTGATATTGTGGCCAACTATATTTTAAACTTTGGCAATGAAGACCAGAAATCCACTTGGCTGCCTAAAATGGCCACGGGTGAAGTCGTAGGCGCCATTGCCATGACCGAGCCGGGTACAGGTTCTGACCTGCAAGGAATTCGCACAACAGCCGTTGCCGATGGCGATGACTACATTGTGAATGGCTCCAAGATTTTTATTACCAATGGCTACCTGTGTGACATGGCTGTGGTTGCGGTAAAAACTGGCAACAGCGAAAAAGGTGCACAAAACATTTCCCTACTGATTATGGACGCCAAGGCACCCGGCTTTACCAAAGGCAAGCCGCTGAAAAAAGTGGGTATGCATGGTCAGGATACCTGCGAGCTATTCTTTGACAATGTCCGCGTGCCAAAAAGCAACCTGCTGGGTATGGAAGGCATGGGCTTTATCATGCTGATGAAAGAACTGGCTTGGGAGCGCCTGATGGTGGGCCTGATGTCACAAGCCGCAGCAGAAGCCGTATTTGCCCATACCGTGCAGTACACCAAAGATCGCAAAGCATTTGGCAAGCCGATTGGCGCATTCCAGAACACCCGCTTCAAGCTGGCCGAACTGCGTACCAAAATTGATATTGGTCGTACCTACGCTGACCGCTGCATGGAACTCCAGGTGCAAAATGCATTAAGCGTTGAAGCGGCTGCGGCTGCCAAATACTGGTTATCTGATATGGTGAACCAGATTGTAGATGAATGTGTGCAGTTGCATGGCGGTTATGGCTTTATGATGGAATATCCGGTTGCCCGTGCTTATGTCGATAATCGTGCGCATCGTATTTATGCAGGCACCAATGAAATCATGAAAGAATTGATTTCACGCACCCTGTAATTTATACCTGCTTTGATAAAGGTCATTCTGGTAACAGGATGGCCTTTTTTATTGTTGCGGCTTTTAGCACTGACTTTTTAAGCTGAATAAACATGTTTGAGTAGCCAATGTCTGTAAGCAATTTAAAACATATAAGAAAAATAAGGCCCAAAACCGATAACAAGTTTTATAGGTGACATCATGAACAAAACTGCTTATGCCCTGTCTTATCCACATGATTTATTTGTAGAAATCTTTACTAATACTTACTCAATAAAAAAGTGCCCTAAGGCACTTTTTATGTAGACACAAAACAGGACTTAACCAAACAGCTTAAAGCGTTTTTTGTTATTGGCTTTGCCACCATCAAAGGTCAGGATATCATCTTCAAAGCTACTGCTACGCAGCTCAGCCTTATCTTTTAGATAATTCATGGAAACACGCCATGGTTCACTTTTGCCCTGACGTGGCATCACATGCTCGGCACGCTTGATATATCCTGAGGCCAGACTACCCATCACCGTATCATCGGTTAACTCGCTGGCATCTGCCTTGGCCAACACGACCTTATAATGCTTCTTGTCCATATAGTTAAACAAACGCGCTAAATAATCAGCAGCCACGTCCACTTTAAGCGTCCAGGATGCATTGGTATAGCCAATAATAATGGCAGCATTCGGGATATTACTCAGCAATACCCCTTTGTACAGCATGTGATTTGAAGTATTCACTGGCTGGCCATCAATGGTGGCCTGCAAGCCACCCAGAATCTGGATATTCAGGCCAGTGGCAGACACGATAATATCGGCATCCAGATGCTTGCCAGATTTCAGCAATATGCCGTTTTCAGTAAAGCGTTCAATCTGGTCGGTTTCAACGGAAGCCTTGCCGCGTTTAATGGTTTTAAACAAGTCACCATCCGGCACCACACACAGGCGCTGATCCCAGGGATTATAATTCGGGGTGAAATGCTTCATGTCCACATGCTTGCCGACCTGAAGCTTAACTGCCTTTAACAGGAATTTTTTCACCAGTTCCGGTTTTTCCTGCGACAGCTTAAACACCAGACGCTGTACCCCAATATTACGGCTACGGGTCAACTGATACGCCACTTTTTCCGGCATGAATTTCTTCATCTTGTCGTACAGGGCATCAATCGCAGGAACAGTCGCAATATAGGTTGGCGAGCGCTGGAGCATGGTGACATGCGCAGCCTTGTCTGCCATCGAAGGCACCAGTGTAATGGCGGTAGCCCCACTACCAATAATCACCACTTTCTTGCCGCTATAATCCAGATTCTCAGGCCAGTGTTGTGGCTGAATCACGGTACCCTTAAACTTGTCTTCATCCGGATAAGCTGGTTTAAAGCCCTGGTCATAATTATAATAACCGGTACAGCCCAGCAGGAAGTCCGCCGTCCACTGTTCAGTCGTATTATTGGCAACATTCAGTACTTCCAGTTCCCACATTTTTCTGGCTGAAGACCAGTTGGCTGTTTTCACCTGACGCTGGAAATGAATATGCTCAAAAATATTATATTCCTTGGCGGTTTCATTCACATAATTGCGGATTGAAGTGCCATCAGCCAGTACTTTGGATTGAGTCCACGGCTTAAACTCAAATCCAAAAGTGGACATGTCAGAATCCGAACGAATTCCCGGATAACGAAACAAATCCCAGGTTCCACCGATACTTTCACGACGCTCCAGAATCGCAAATTTTTTCTGTGGTGCCTTGAGTTTCAAGTGTACGGCGCTACCAATCCCCGAAATACCTGCACCAATAATCAATACATCAAAATGTTGAGCCATCTGTGTCATCAATCCGAATTAACTTGCCTAAAACATAGTCACTAAATTGACAATAGTCAATGTCAATTTAGGCCATTAGAGTAAATACACTAATAATTTAGGATAAATTCGCGCAGAACGATATGGCTAGTGCAGATTTTTTATACGGTCAATTTGCTTAGCCAGCCAAGTTCCAATTTCACGAATTTCTTCAAGGCACACCTGATGCTCCATGCCATACTCATGCCAGCTGACCAAACAGCCTAATTGCTGAACAGCAATACAGGCATTTTTTCCCATTTGCAGCGGCACTACACCATCATACTGACCATGCGCAATCATTACCGGAAGTTGCTGCTGTACTGGATTAAACTGCACCTGTAACACCTGTGCATCTGGAATATAGGTCGACAGGGCAATCACACCCGCCAATTGTACTGTATGGCTTAAAGCCGCTTGATAAGCAATTGCGCCGCCCTGAGAAAATCCTGCCAGAAAAATATGGGAAGAAGGAATACCACGCTGGTTTTCGCGACTAATTAACTGACGGATTTGTTCAACACTGCGCTGGATTCCGGCCTGATTAACCTTTCGATGGTCAACTGACATTTCCAGAATGTCATACCAGGCAGGCATGATATATCCCCCATTAATGGTCACCGGAATTTCCGGGGCATTTGGAAATATAAACCGTACAGGATATTGGGATGACAATTTTAGCTCGGGAATGACGGGTACAAAATCATTGCCATTGGCACCCAAGCCATGTAACCAGATCACTGTAAATTGTGGATTTGCGGCTGTTTCAATTTCAATCACAGATAATATCGACATCAGAAAACTGGCTTTAAGGTTGAAGTGTCTATCATAATTGATACTAATCCTATAAAAAGCCTTCAGCATAAAAAAACCGGCGCTAAGGCCGGTCTTTTCTACTGCACTGCTTATTCAGCAGCAGGTTGAGTCAGGGAGCGATCCACTAATTCAACATAAGCCATTGGCGCAGCATCGCCAGCACGAAAGCCAGCTTTCAGTACGCGTAAATAGCCACCTTGACGCTCTTTATAACGAGGGCCAAGCTCAGTAAATAACTTACCAACAACTGCAGCACTACGGGTACGGGCAAAAGCCAGACGACGGTTAGCAACAGTATCATGTTTCGCCAAAGTGATTAAAGGCTCGGCAACACGGCGAAGCTCTTTAGCTTTAGGCAAGGTTGTTTTGATCAGCTCGTGTTCAAACAGCGAGTTAGCCATATTCTGGAACATGGCCTTACGGTGGCTGCTGGTACGACCTAATTTCACACCACTATTACGATGACGCATGGTGAATAGTCCTACTAATTAACGGCTACGGTAAGCAAAGCGATCATCCACACGCAGACTGGCAGGTGGCCAGTTATCTAAGCGCATGCCAAGCGACAAGCCTTTGGAAGCCAACACATCTTTAATCTCAGTCAACGATTTTTTACCCAGGTTAGGCGTTTTTAATAGCTCAACCTCAGTACGTTGTACCAGATCACCAATGTAGTAAATGTTTTCTGCCTTCAAACAGTTGGCAGAACGAACGGTTAATTCCAGATCATCAACTGGACGTAACAAAATCGGATCAACTTCTTCACGACTTTGTACAGGCTCTGGCGCATGGTCTTTTTGCAGGTCAACAAAAATGGCAATCTGTTGCTGCAAAATGGTTGCAGCTTTACGAATTGCTTCTTCCGGATCTACAGTACCATTGGTTTCCAGATCAATAACCAGTTTGTCCAGATCAGTACGCTGTTCAACACGTGCATTCTCTACAGTGTAGGAAACACGCTTGATTGGGCTATAGCTGGCATCAAGCTGCAAACGGCCAACCGGACGGGTTTCCCCTTCCGGAAAGCGAACATCAGCAGGCTCATAGCCACGACCCTGGGTTACTTTCAGGCGCATCTTTAAATGGCCATTAGCACCCAAAGTTGCCAGTACATGCTCTGGATTAACGATTTCAACATTATGCGGTAAACGCAGGTCAGCGGCAGTAACTTCGCCAGGACCCTGTTTATCCAATGTCAAATACGCTTCGTTCTGTTCGAACAGTTTAATTGACAATCCTTTAAGGTTCAGCAAGAGCTCGACGATGTCCTGCTGCAAGCCTTCTAAAGTACTGTACTCATGCTCGACACCTTCTACCTCTGCCTCAACCACGGCAGCGCCAGGTAGTGACGAAAGTAAAATGCGACGCAAGGCATTACCTAAAGTGTGACCAAAACCACGCTCTAAAGGCTCAAGAATTACTTTTGCCGAGGTTCCACTGACCGCATCAACTTTAATCGCTTGCGGAGTCAGAAACTCGTTTGCAGTACGCGTCATATTGCCACCTCAAGGGATTATTTCGAATACAATTCAACAATCAAGCTTTCGTTGATTTCGGCAGGCAGATCGGAACGATCAGGTGCAGACTTGAACGTACCTTCCATCTTGGTATGATCAACTTCCAACCAGGAAGCAATACCGCGCTGAGTACCAAGTTCAATTGCATTTTTAATACGCAACTGGTTTTTTGCACCTTCATGTACAGCAATCACATCACCGGCTTTAACCTGGATTGACGCGATGTTTACGCGACGACCATTTAGGGTAATGCTGCGATGGCTAACCAGCTGACGCGCTTCAGCACGCGTAGAGCCAAAGCCCATGCGATACACAACGTTATCTAAACGGCTTTCCAGCAATTGCAGCAGGTTGTCACCTGTTGCACCTTTGGAACGAGCAGCTTCTTTGTAGTAGTTACTAAATTGACGCTCTAACACACCGTACATACGACGTACTTTTTGTTTTTCACGTAACTGTAACGAATACTCAGACTGTTTACCACGGCTTTGGCCATGTTGACCAGGAGCCTTACCAGCCTTTTTGGTTTTGACGTCAAACGGTTTAACGCCAGATTTTAACTGCAGGTCTGTCCCTTCGCGGCGGGAGAGCTTGCATTTTGGACCTATATAGCGAGCCATGAATGAGTCTCCTTATACGCGACGTTTTTTAGGCGGACGGCAGCCGTTGTGAGGAATTGGTGTCACATCGGTAATGCTGTTAATTTTATAACCCACTGCGCCTAATGCACGAACCGCAGACTCACGACCTGGACCTGGCCCTTTAACAAGAACATCCAGATTTTTTAAACCGTAATCCAAAGCTGCTTTGCCAGCAACTTCAGCTGCTACCTGAGCAGCAAACGGAGTAGATTTACGCGAGCCACGGAAGCCCTGTCCACCGGAGGTAGCCCAGGCCAGTGCATTACCTTGACGATCGGTAATGGTCACAATGGTGTTATTAAAAGAAGCATGAATGTGAGCGATCCCTTCAGAAACGGTCCTGGTGACCTTCTTACGGGCGCGGGTATCTTTAGCCATCTTTTAGCTTCCAGAGCAATTATTTCTTAATTGGTTTTTTCGGACCCTTGCGAGTACGAGCGTTGGTTTTGGTGCGCTGACCACGAACAGGCAAGCCACGACGATGACGAAGACCACGGTAGCAGCCTAAATCCATCAAACGTTTAATGTTCATGGAAATTTCACGACGAAGATCACCCTCGGTAGGAACCTTGGCAACTTCGGCACGAATCGCATCCAACTGCGCATCCGATAACTCACGGATTTTGGTAGTAGCAGTAATTCCTACAGCCGCTAGAATGTTAGCAGCAGTATGACGGCCAATACCGAAAATGTAAGTTAAAGAAATGACAGCGTGCTTGTTATCCGGAATGTTAACACCGGCAATACGAGCCATTCATTTTCTCCAAAAAGGCAATTGAAAAATCAACCGCCCCATCAATTATGAGGGGGCGGATAATAACGCAATTCACCTAGTGAAATCAACAGGTAAGTCAGTTTATTAAAAAACTAGCCTTGACGCTGCTTGTGGCGAGGTTCTGCGCTGCAAATTACGCGAATTACCCCATTACGGCGGATCACTTTACAGTTACCGCAAATTTTTTTAACAGAAGCTTGAACTTTCATGTTAAACACCCTTCAGGTTGAATCACGCAAGCACTTACTTGTTCAGCAAGGAAGGTGACTTTTTCATCAATGACTGGTTCTCGTACTGATGTGAGGTCAGATGCGCCTGTAACTGCGCCATAAAATCCATCACCACAACCACCACAATGAGCAATGAAGTACCGCCTAAATGGAAAGGCACACCAAATGCACTTTGCAATACCATAGGCATTAAACACACTACGGTAATATAGATTGCGCCAATAAAAGTCAATCGATTGAGAATATGGTCCAAATAACGGGCTGTTTGATCACCAGGACGAATGCCAGGCACATAAGCACCGCTACGTTTTAAATTTTCTGATACTTCTTTGGGACTAAATACCAAGGCGGTATAAAAGTAACAAAAGAAGATAATCAAACCGCCAAACAGCACAAGATACAACGGTTGGCCTGGTGACAGTACCAGTGCCATATCCTGCAGAAAACGCTTGATAAAGCCAGCATTTGGATCCGCACTTCCTACCCATTGGCCTAGACTTGCTGGAAACAACAGCAAAGAACTAGCAAAAATTGCAGGAATTACCCCAGCCATATTAATTTTTAATGGCAAATGGGTTTGCTGTGCAGTAAATACTTTCCTACCCTGCTGCTTTTGTGCATAGTTTACAGGAATACGGCGCTGTGCTTTTTCGATAAAGATTACGGCAGCAATGACAGCAAGACTTAAAATTCCTAGCAGCAACAGGCCAATTAAACTGCTTTGACCCTGCTGAATGGATTCTACCGATTGCAGAACAATGCCAGGTAAACCTGCCACAATCCCTGCAAAAATAATCATTGAAATACCATTACCAATGCCACGTTCGGTAATTTGTTCACCGAGCCACATCAGAAACATGGTACCCGCTACCAAAGAAGTCACAGCAGGCACGTAAAAGCTCAGACCTGTTGACAGGGTAATCCCCTGACTTTGCAGCCCCGCACACATCCCAATCGCCTGTACCAAGCCTAGAAACAAGGTTCCTTGCCGGGTATACTGATTGATTTTACGCTTACCTGCTTCACCTTCTTTTTTAAGCGATTCAAGTGAGGGCACAACAGTCGCCATCAACTGAACAATAATCGAAGCAGAAATATAAGGCATGATGCCCAGCGCAAGAATTGACATGCGCTCTAGTGCACCACCCGAAAACATATTGAACAGACTAAGGATAGTATCCTTATTCTGTTCAAACAGCTGTGCTAACCGTTCTGGATTAATCCCTGGAACTGGAACATGCGCACCCAAACGAAACACTAATAATGCACCTAGCAAAAAAAGCATTCGTTGAATGATTTCCCGATATTTCTGACGAAACGCAGGACCTTTTATTGCTTTTTGCATACTATCTAACGTTGTATTTGGGGGCATAGCCACTTGGGATTACTCCTCAACCTTGCCGCCAGCTGCTTCAATTGCAGCTTTAGCACCTTTGGTCAGAGCAACACCCTGTACTGTGAATGCACGAGTAATTTCACCTGAAAGTACAATACGGGCGCGGATCTTGTCCTGACGAACCACATTGGCAGCTTTCAAAGTAGTCAAGCTAATAATATCGCCTTCCACCTTGTTCAGTTCAGATAAACGTACTTCAGCAGTTTTAAGCGCGAGCTGGCTGGTAAAACCAAACTTAGGCAAGCGACGGTAAATTGGCATCTGGCCGCCTTCAAAGCCGGCACGGATTCCTCCACCTGAGCGTGAAGTTTGACCTTTCACACCACGACCACCAGTTTTGCCCAGGCCAGAACCAATACCACGACCCAAGCGGCGATGTTCGCGCTTTGCACCTTCAGCAGGAGCAAGCTCATTTAAACGCAAAGTCATGGCTGCACTCCATTATCAACTGGCTCAACGCTTACCATATAGTATACTTTATTGATCATACCACGGTTTGAAGGCGTGTCCTGCACTTCAACAGTGTGACCAATGCGACGCAGACCCAATCCCTGCAGACACAGCTTATGATTTTTTAAGCGGTGGGCAGAAGATTTGATCTGGGTAACCTTGATTGTTTTCATGTCAAATTACCCTTGAATTTCTTCGACAGTCTTACCACGTTTAGCAGCAACTTTCTCAGCAGAGGTCATATTTTTTAGACCTTTGAAAGTTGCATACACTACGTTGGTTGCATTGGTAGAACCATAGCATTTTGCCAATACGTTTTGTACACCAGCAACTTCAAGTACAGCGCGCATTGCACCACCAGCAATTACACCAGTACCTTCAGAGGCAGGCTGCATGTAAATGCGGCTGGCACCATGCGAAGAATTTACCGGATGTTGCAGGGTTGTACCATTTAGCTCAACACTGATCATGTTGCGACGAGCAGCTTCCAGCGCTTTTTGAATTGCAGCTGGAACTTCACGCGCCTTGCCACGCCCAAAGCCTACGCGACCATTGCCATCACCCACCACGGTTAACGCAGTGAAAGAGAAAATACGGCCACCTTTAACTACCTTGGCAACGCGGTCTACAGCAACCAGCTTCTCAACAAAGCCTTCGTTTTGTTCAACTTTTGCCATGATTAGAACTCCAGACCGCCAGCACGGGCAGCATCAGCCAAGGCTTTAATACGACCATGATATTTAAAACCAGAACGGTCGAACGCAACTTTGGTAATACCAGCAGCTTTAGCACGCTCAGCAATTAATGCACCTACTTTAGTAGCTGCATCAACGTTGCCAGTTGCGCCAGAACGTAATTGTGCGTCTAAAGTAGAAGCTTGCGCCAGTACTTTACCACCTTCTGGGGAAATGATTTGAGCATAGATGTGACGCGGTGTGCGGTTTACACACAGACGAGTCGCACCCAATGCACGAATGTGCAAGCGCGTGCTTTTGGCACGACGCAAACGGGATTGTTTCTTGTCGTTCATACAGAACCTCGTGCCTTATTTCTTCTTAGCTTCTTTACGGAGAATGACTTCATCCGAGTAACGTACACCTTTACCTTTATAAGGCTCTGGTGGACGGAAAGAACGGATGTTAGCAGCTACCTGACCCAACGCCTGCTTATCAATAGACTTCAGGATAATTTCAGTTGGAGTTGGGGTTTCGGCAGTCACGCCTTCTGGCAGTTGGAAATCAATCGGATGCGAGTAACCCAGGTTCAGGTTTACAACAGTACCTTTTACCTGAGCTTTATAACCCACACCAACCAATTGCAGCTTACGTTCGAAACCGTTGCTAACACCAGTCACCAAGTTATTTAAAACGGCACGAGCGGTACCTGCCTGCATCCAGCTTTCTTGATTATCATTTGCTGGAGCAATCAGAACTTTACCGTCTTCCTGTTTTAGCTCGACCAGCGCATGCAGGTTGAAAGCCAGTGTACCTTTACTGCCTTTCACTTCGACCTGCTGGCCGTTCTGGGTTACTGTAACACCAGAGGGTACAGTAACCGGGGCTTTAGCCACACGAGACATGAGGAATCACCTATTAGGAAACAAAAGCAATCACTTCACCGCCAACGCCAGCAGCACGTGCAGCGCGGTCAGTCATGATGCCTTTACTTGTTGAAACAATTGCAATGCCCAAACCCTGCTTAACGCGTGGTAAGTCATTTTTGCCGCGATACTGACGCAAACCTGGACGGCTCACACGCTTCACGGTTTCAATAACTGGCTTGCCTTCAAAGTATTTCAGGGTCAGCGTCAGTGTTGGTTTACCCTCAACATCGGTAACTTCAGTACTGGCAATATAACCCTCAGACTGAAGCACGCCAGCAATGGCTTGCTTCAATTTGGATTGTGGCATTGAAACAGTTGCTTTCTTTGCCATTTGTGCGTTACGAACACGGGTTAGCATGTCGGCAACGGTATCTTGCATACTCATGTATGTTGCTCCTTACCAGCTTGCCTTAACCACGCCAGGGACATCACCCTGCATAACCATTAAACGCAACATGTTACGGCTTAAGCCGAATTTGCGGAAATAGCCATGCGGACGGCCTGTTAAACCACAACGGTTACGTTGACGAACAGGAGATGCATCACGTGGCAATGCCTGTAGTTTCAGCATTGCATCCATACGCTCTTCATCGCTTGCAGTACCGTTAGCAATAGTTGCCTTCAGTTCAGCGCGCTTGGCAGCATATTTAGCAACTGTTTTTTCGCGCTTTAACTCGCGATTAATCATGCTTTTCTTAGCCATATTGACCTCTTATTTAAACGGGAAGCCAAACGCACGCAATAGTGCACGGCCTTCGTCATCTGTACGGGCAGTAGTAGTAACAGTAATGTCCATACCACGGATACGATCAATTTTATCAAACTCGATTTCAGGGAATACAATCTGTTCCTTGAGACCCAGTGAGTAATTACCACGACCGTCAAAAGACTTAGGCGAAAAACCACGGAAGTCACGAATACGCGGAATAGTAATAGAAATCAGACGATCCAGAAATTCGTACATCTGATCACCACGCAGCGTAACTTTACAGCCAATTGGCCATCCTTCACGGACTTTAAAACCGGCAATAGAGTTACGTGCATGTGTTACCACCGGCTTTTGACCAGCGATTAACGTCATGTCTGATACCGCACCTTCCAACAATTTCTTGTCTTGAGTTGCGCCACCAACACCCATGTTTAGGGTAATTTTAGTAATGCGAGGAATTTCCATCACATTTTTCAAGCCTAATTGCTCTTGCAACTGGGCTTTGATTTCTTCGTTGTAACGTGTTTTAAGTCTGGCCATTGCCGATCAACCTATTACTTCGCTACCGCCACTGATTCACCATTTGATTTGTAAATACGGGTTTTAACGCCGTTTTCATCAATCTGGTAACCAACACGGTCAGCCTTTTGGGTTGTAGCGTTAAAAACCGCCACGTTAGAAATATGAAGCGCAGCTTCCTGGGTTACGATACCGCCTTCAGCGCCCGTAGCCTGGTTGGCTTTTTTGTGCTTCTTAACCAGGTTAAGGCCTTCAACCTTAACACGGTCACCAGTAACAGACAGAACAGTACCCTGTTTGCCTTTTTCTTTACCTGCGATCACGATAACCTGATCGCCTTTCTTGATCTTCGCCATGACTGCCTCTTACAGAACTTCTGGTGCCAATGAGATGATCTTCATGAACTGTTCAGTACGAAGTTCACGAGTCACTGGCCCGAAAATACGGGTGGCAATCGGTGCCTTGTTGTTGTTTAACAACACGGCAGCATTGTCGTCAAAACGGATCAGAGAACCGTCCGGACGGCGAATACCGAATTTTGTACGAACGACAACTGCGTTCATTACATCGCCTTTCTTGACACGACCACGTGGAATTGCTTCCTTCACGGTCACTTTGATAATGTCGCCAACGGAAGCGTAACGACGATGCGAACCGCCCAGTACTTTAATGCACTGAACACGGCGAGCGCCGCTGTTGTCTGCCACGTCGAGCATCGTTTCGGTCTGAATCATTGCCCTACTCCAAAACCGAGCATCATCGGTCAATTCGAAAGGCGCAAATGCTACCTGAATTTAACCGATGATGCAATAAGAACTAGTTTTGCCCAGCTGTTTCTACAACTTCAACCAAAGTCCAGGCTTTGGTTTTAGAAATAGGACGGCTTTCTTTGATGGTGACGATATCGCCAAGTTTGGCAACATTGTTTTCATCATGGGCGTGTAACTTCGTGGAACGGCGGATCATTTTGCCATACACAGGATGCTGAACCCGGCGCTCGATCAGGACAGTAATGGATTTTTCCATTTTGTCACTAACCACTTTGCCAGTCAGCGTACGTTGAGTATTTTGTTCGCTCATTGTCCGTTCCCCTGTTTCTCGGTGAGGAGAGTCTTAATGCGTGCAATGGCTTTACGGGCAACTTGCACTTCGTGCGTTTTGCCCAGTTGACCAGTTGCTTTCGCCATACGTAGACGAAATTGATTCAGTTGTTGCTCATCAAGCGCAGCATTCAACTCTTCAACCGATTTTTCGCGTAAATCTTTGGTATTCATTACATTACCGTCCGAGTCACAATAGCGGTTTTGAACGGAAGCTTGGCTGCTGCACGTGTGAACGCTTCACGAGCCAGTTCTTCTGAAACCCCTTCCATTTCGTACAGGATTTTGCCAGGTTGAATCTCGCAAACCCAGTACTCCACGCTACCCTTACCTTTACCCATACGGACTTCTAAAGGCTTTTGAGTAATTGGCTTGTCTGGAAATACACGGATCCAGATTTTACCGCCACGTTTAACACGACGGTTAATGGCACGACGAGCAGCTTCAATTTGACGAGCTGTAATACGACCACGCTCAACAGATTTCAGCGCAATCGTACCAAATGCGACTGTGCTTCCGCGATTTGCCAGACCAGTGTTACGGCCTTTGTGCACTTTACGGAATTTGGTGCGTTTTGGTTGCAACATGGATTATTCTCCCTTGTCTGCAGCAGCGCGGCCTTCACCACGTCCACGGCCTTCACCACGTCCGCGACGGTTTTCACCATCATTACGGCCTTCGTTACGACGGTCATCACGACCACCACGACGCTTAGGCTGACGCTCATCAGCAGGAGCCGGATTCAATACCTGACGCATACCGCCCAGGATCTCACCACGGAAAATCCATACTTTAACGCCAATCGTACCGTAGGTTGTTTCAGCACGCATGGTTGAGTAGTCAATGTCTGCACGCAGGGTATGCAATGGCACACGGCCTTCACGATACCATTCGGTACGGGCAATCTCTGCACCGCCCAGACGACCAGATACTTCAACCTTGATCCCTTTGGCACCAGCACGCATGGAGTTCTGTACAGCGCGCTTCATGGCACGACGGAACATCACACGCTTTTCCAGTTGGGAAGCAATGCTTTCAGCAACCAGACGGGCATCAAGATCAGGCTTGTCAATTTCATTGATGCTGACTTGTGCAGGCACACCCATAATCTGGGTCAGCTCACGTTGCAGCTTCTCAATGTCTTCGCCTTTTTTGCCAATGACAATACCTGGACGGGCAGTGCTAATGATGACTTTGGCAGCACCAGTAGGACGCTCAATCAGGATCTTGCTAACCATGGCAGCTTTTAATTTCTTGTGCAAGAAATCACGAACCTGTAGGTCTTTTAGCAAATATTCAGCATAGTTTTTTGGATTGGCATACCAGTTGGCGTTATGACGCTTCACTACACCAAGGCGGATACCGATTGGATGAACTTTCTGACCCATATCAAACCCCTACCTTAACGGTGATGTGACAGGTACGCTTGCTGATGCGATCTGCACGACCCTTAGCACGCGGTAAAATGCGCTTTAAGGTAATGCCTTCATCTACATAAATTGTAGAAACTTTCAGATCATCAACATCCAAGCTATTGTTGTGTTCTGCATTCGCAATTGCAGATTCCAGTGCTTTTTTCACCAGAACAGCTGCTTTTTTATTGCTGAATGACAGAATTTCAAGTGCGCGTCCAACCGGCTTGCCACGGACCAGGTCAGCGACCAGGCGAGCTTTCTGGGCCGAGATGGCCGCACCGCGTAATTTAGCAGTTACTTCCATTTTGACACCTTACCGTTTGGATTTCTTGTCAACACCGTGACCGCGATAGGTACGGGTTGGCGCAAATTCACCAAGTTTATGACCAACCATGTGTTCAGTGATAATCACAGGAACATGGTTACGACCATTATGAACAGAGAGGGTTAGACCCACAAAGTCCGGCAGAATCATCGAGCGACGTGACCAGGTTTTGATCGGCTTGCGAGAGTTGGCAGCTACAGCAGCTTCGACTTTGGCAAACAGATGCGCATCGACGAACGGGCCTTTTTTCAGAGAACGAGGCATATTCTAATTCCTTACTTGACGCGACGATCACGGATGATCATGTTAGTCGTACGCTTGTTGCTACGAGTCTTATAACCCTTGGATTTTTGACCCCAAGGACTTACTGGATGCATACCCTTGTTGCGGCCTTCACCACCACCATGCGGGTGATCAACCGGGTTCATTGCCATACCGCGAACGGTAGGACGAACACCACGCCAGCGGCTTGCACCAGCTTTACCCAGTGAGCGCAGGTTGTTTTCCGAGTTGGAAACTTCACCCAGAACTGCACGGCACTCGATATGCACTTTGCGCATTTCGCCAGAACGCAAACGGATGATTGCGTAGCTACCATCACGACCCAGCAATTGAACAGAAGTACCGGCAGAACGTGCTAATTGCGCGCCTTTACCAATTTTCAGCTCAAGGTTATGCAGGGTAGAACCCAGTGGCATGTTGCGCAGTGGCAAGCAGTTACCAGTACGGATCGGCGCATCATTACCTGACTGTACGCTATCACCAACATTCAGGCCTTTAGGGGCGATTATGTAGCGACGCTCGCCATCGGCATACTTTAACAGTGCGATGTGTGCGGTACGGTTAGGATCATATTCAATGCGCTCAACAGTGGCTGGAATGCCATCTTTGGTACGTTTGAAGTCGATTACACGGTACAACTGCTTGTGACCACCACCTACGTGACGTGTGGTGATATGACCGTTGTTATTACGGCCACCAGTTTTTTTCTTATTTTCAGTCAACGCAGCCAGAGGGCGGCCTTTGAACAGATGTGGATGAACCACTTTCTCTACAAAGCGACGTCCTGGAGACGTTGGTTTACATTTTTGAATAGGCATAATTTTCGTCCTTACTCCGCTGTGCTCTCAGCGGTATCGCCCAAGTCAGCCATTTGAACATCCTGGCCAGCTTTCAGGGTGACGTATGCTTTTTTGCTGTCAGAACGACGTCCAACAGTACGGCCAAAGCGTTTGGTTTTACCTTTCTGGTTTAGTGTGTTGACAGATTCAACCTGAACACCAAAAAGAGTTTCAACCGCTTTTTTAATCTCAAGCTTGGTGGCATTGACGTCAACTTTAAACACTTGAACGCCAAGGGTGTCACCCAGTACCTGAGCTTTTTCAGAGTAGTGTGGTCCTTTTAGGACTTGATACAAGCGTGCGTTATTCATCCTAGTTCTACCTCAAGTTTCTTGGCAGCATTTACGGACATCACAACTTTATCAAACGCGATCAGGCTAACTGGATTAACAGCAGCAGCATCCACCACGTCAACGTGAGGAATATTGCGCGCAGCCAGATACAGATTTTCATCTATAGCATCAGTCACGATTAATGCACGAGTTGCATTCAGGTCGTTTAGTTTGCCAAGCAATTCTTTGGTTTTTGGTGCAGATACAGCAATATCTTCAACCAGTACCAAACGTTCCTGACGAACCAGTTCAGCCAGAATACATTGCATCGCACCACGATACATTTTGCGGTTTACTTTTTGAGACCAGTCTTGAGGACGGGCTGCAAAAGTTTTACCACCTCCACGCCAGATCGGGCTACGAATAGAACCCGCACGGGCGCGACCAGTACCTTTTTGTTTAAAAGGTTTTTTACCGCCACCAGAAACTTCAGCACGAGATTTTTGTGCTTTAGAGCCTTGACGAGTACCTGCCAGATAAGCAGTTACTACTTGGTGTACCAAGGCTTCGTTGAATTCTCTGCCGAAGGCAACGTCGGACAGCTCAACAGCTGCACCAGAAACAGTCTTCAGATTCACGTTAATATCCCTCAGGCCTTGATGGTCGGACGAACGATAACGTCGCCACCAATCGAACCGGGTACAGCACCTTTGATCACCAGAACAGAACGTTCAGTGTCAATAGATACCACTTCAAGACCTTGTACGGTTACACGCTCGTCACCCATGTGTCCGGCCATTTTCTTGCCTTTGAACACGCGACCAGGTGTCTGGTTTTGACCAGTAGAACCATGTACACGGTGAGAAACCGAGTTACCATGAGTTGCATCTTGTGTGCGGAAATTCCAGCGCTTAACACCACCCTGGAAGCCTTTACCTTTGCTCTGACCAGTAACGTCAACGATCTGACCTACGGTGAACACGTCCACACCGATAGTACCGCCAACTTCACGACCATCAAGGTCAGCTTCGTTAACGCGGAACTCTTTCACAACACGACCTGCAGCAACACCTGCTTTGGCATAGTGACCTTTCTGGGCGTTGGCGACGCGAGATTCGCGACGTTCGCCAGTGGTAACCTGCACAGCCTGGTAGCCATCAGTTTCCAGTGTTTTGATTTGAGTAATACGGTTTGGATCGACTTCGATCACCGTGACTGGCACGGAGACGCCGGCTTCTGTGAAGATACGGGTCATACCGCACTTACGACCGACTAGACCAATAGCCATTTGTTTAACCTCTTAAAAAGCGGCTTGTTGAGCAGTTTTGCTATTTAGAAAAGCATTTAGTTGCATCAACTTACCGAAAGCCTTAACACTGCACCAACTAATCGAGGATTAGCCCAGTGCGATCTGTACGTCTACACCAGCAGCAAGATCAAGTTTCATCAGCGCATCAACTGTTTTATCAGTTGGCTGTACGATATCAACCATGCGTTTGTGGGTACGGATCTCATACTGATCACGCGCGTCTTTGTTGACGTGTGGGGAAGTCAGTACGTTAAAGCGTTCGATGCGAGTAGGCATCGGAATCGGGCCGCAAACTTGCGCACCAGTGCGCTTAGCGGTCTCTACGATCTCCTGGGCAGACTGATCAATCAGACGATGATCAAACGACTTCAGGCGGATACGGATTCTCTGGTTAGCCATACCAGTTACTCCAAGCCAAATAATAAAGAATCACCCTTGACGCGCCTCAAGCTTGAGGGTCAAAGGCAGTGAAAATCACTAAGGTCGTGAACGATGCCACGACTGTCATGGCTGGTTTTGACAGGCAAAACACAGCCGCTTGAGAAAACCAAGTTTCTCGAAGGCTGGCTATTGTAGGGACAAACTGGCTTAAAAGCAAGCAAACTTACGTGGGCTGAACGTTGTTTTTAGCGGCTTTGGCAGAATTGGGACTTTGTGCCTGTGCAGTAGCCTGCAATACAAAATCAATGGCGCGGTTGAGCATTTCGTTTGCAGGCTTAAAGGTATCGAGCGAGGTGGCCATCAGTTCATGGAATGACTGGATATAGGTTCCGTCCTTGTTTTCCATATCCGGCTTTTCTTCCAGGAACAATGCCAGATTGACTGGGGTGATTTCTGGATGGAACTGGAAGCCCAGCACATTGTGCTTGTACTGGTAGGCTTGCCTTGAACAGGCTGCACTGCCGGCCAGTAATACCGCACCTTCTGGTAACTCAAAGGTTTCGTTATGCCAGCTTAAGGCAATCAGGTCGTCTGGAAAATCAAAAATGTGCTGTGACGGATCATGCTGGGCAGCCCCATCAACCTTGAAAATCGACCACCAGCCAATTTCTTCATACTTGTTCTTATGAACCTGCGCACCCAGACTGCTAGCAATGAGTTGCCCACCCAGACACAAGCCAATGACTGGCTTGTCTTTGGCCATGAATTCCCGAATCCACTGCTTTTCCTGTTTTAACCAGGGATAAGTGGCTTCATCATTTACACTCATCACCCCGCCCATGACAATCAGTAAATCAATCTCATCGGTGCTGGGCAAATTGCTGGCCTGCTGGCCTTTGTCCAGTGCAAAAAATTCGGTATAGCTGAATACTGCGCCTTTTTCTTTTAAATAATGTTCCGGGCTGCCATAGCCTTCGTGCAAGATATGCTGGAAATAATGAACCCGTAGTGCTGTCTGCATCAGTTTACCTCCGGCTAGTCAGTATGTGCGCTGAACTCATTATTAAACAGCCATTAAACCATGTGTGCTTTTGTGACTGTGTTATCTTTTCCTTTAAAACCGTTGCCAATTTGCAGTCTATATGACAGAGCCGTCTTGAATTGATGGAGTAAAAATAAAACTGCTAAAACTTGCCAGAATGGTGTTATTTATTTAGCGTGCAGTAAACCTTGTTTGATGGATTTGTCATGCCCGATTCTGTTCAGCCCCGTCACGATGCTACTCTTGAAAATAAAATGGATAAATCCTGTGCTATTACCCGCCTGATTCATCCTGAAAAACAGGTGCCACAAAAGTTTGGGTCGGTTCAACCTGCGGTTTATCGGGCATCTACAGTGTTTTTTGAGTCGACGCAGGCCATGCGCAACCGAAGCTGGCAGGATGATTACGACTATAGCTATGGCTTGCATGGCACGCCAACCACCTATGCGCTGGCTGACCGGATTGCTGCCCTTGAGGGCGGTGAGTATTGCATTTTGGCGCCCAGTGGGCTGTCTGCCATTAATCTGGTGAACTTTACGTTTTTACAGCAGGGCGATGAAGTCTGGCTGCCTGATAATATTTACGGGCCAAACAAGGATTTGATCAGACAGCTTAAAACCCAGTTTGGCATTGATTACTTTCTGTATGACCCGCTGGATGCCAGCAGCTTTACGCCCTCTGCCAAGGCCAAGCTGATCTGGCTGGAAGCAGCTGGTTCAGTGACGCTGGAATTTCCTGATCTGGTGGGTTTGGTAGAAAAGGCACAGGCAGCCAATGTGCTGACCGTACTGGATAACACCTGGGGCGCCGGGCTGGCCTTTTGCCCGTTTGATTTTTCAGCAGAACACCTGAGTGTCGATATCAGCGTGCATGCCTTAACCAAGTATCCCAGTGGCGGCGCTGATGTCCTGATGGGCAGTATTGTAACCCGGCAACGCAACCTGCATCTGGCCGTGCTGCGTACCCATACCTTACAGGGCATTGGCGTGGGCGGTGATGATGCCGAGCGGATTATTCGTAGCCTGCCCAGTATTCAGCTTCGTTATGCGCAGCAAGATAGCAATGCGCGGCAACTGGCAGCGTGGCTAAGCCAGCAGGATTGTTTTGCACAGGTACTGCACCCTGCCCTGCCTGATGCTAAAGGACATGCGTTCTGGCAACAGGTGTGTGGTGAAAGCAATCGCGCAGCAGGACTGGTGAGCGTGCTGTTTAAACCTGAATTTTCCCTGCAACAGGTGGATGCATTTTGTGATGCCCTGCGGTTGTTCAAGCTGGGCTATAGCTGGGGTGGCCCGATGAGTCTGGTGATGCCTTATCAACTGGAGCACATGCGGCAACCTGGCCATCATTACGAAGGACTTTTAGTGCGCTTTTGCATTGGACTAGAAGCTATTGATGATCTTGTGGCTGATTTGCAACAGGCACTGCAAAAAATTTAGTTAATTTTTATCAATGAGTTAAGTTGATTCAATTAAACACTTAAAAAAATTATGGAATTTAAGATTGACAGCTGGATTTTATAAGATGTATTTTATATACATCTTATAGCACAGCCAGAGATGCTTGCCATGTTAACCCAGAGCCAGAAAGACCTCGTTAAAGCCACTGTTCCTGTATTGCGTGAACACGGGGTTGCCTTAACCAGCTATTTTTATAACCGCATGCTGACCAACAACCCGGACTTGAAGGAAACGTTTAATCTGGCGCATCAGCGTAGTGGTGCACAGGCACAGGCTCTGGCAGGCGCGGTGCTGGCTTATGCCGAAAATATTGAAGACCCTTCTGTGCTGGCACCCGTGATTGAGCTGGTAGCGCACAAGCATGTGAGCCTGAATATTCAGGCACCGGATTACAATATTGTGGGTGAAAACCTGCTGCATTCCATTAGTGAAGTACTGAAAGTGCCGATGGAAGATGAGCTGATTGCCGCATGGGCAGCGGCTTATGGGCAACTGGCCAATGTGTTTATTGAAACTGAGCAAAAGATTTATCAGGAACACGAGCAGACCCAAGGCAGCTGGCTCGGCTGGCGCAAGTTCAAGATTGCTAAAAAGGTTCAAGAAAGCAGTGAAATTACCTCGTTTTACCTGATCCCTAGCGATGGTGGCAAACTCCCGCCGCATCAGGCTGGTCAGTACATTTCCGTGCGTGTGACCGTACCGGAACTGGGTCACAAGCAGCCGCGCCAGTACAGCCTGTCGGATAGCTCACGTGCCGATCATTTGCGCATTTCCGTGAAGCGTGAAGATGCACAGGGTGACAAAATTGGCGGCTGGGTATCCAATACTTTGCATGCGATGCAGGAAAATGATGAAATTGAAGTGACTGCACCGACTGGCAACTTCTTCCTATTTGACAGCCATAAAACCAATGTGCTGATTAGTGGCGGTGTAGGTTTAACCCCGATGATTGCCATGCTCAATCATTTGGTGAGTCTGGACATGCCAAAACCCGTGCATTTTATTCATGCCTGCCGGGGCAGTCAGGTACATGCCATGAAGCAGCATTTAAATGACCTTAAAACCCAGCAGCCGAATCTGAGCCTGTGGACTGCCTATGAGCATCCCCAGTCAAGCGATGTACTGGGTCAGGATTATCACCATGCCGGACGTTTGAATTTGGCTGAATTACCGGCTGAACAATTGCCAGTAGATGCCGATTATTACCTGTGTGGCCCGATTCCTTTTATGCATGAACAGCACAAGGCACTGGTGGCACGCGGGATTAAGCCTGAGCAAATCCATAGTGAAGCCTTTGGTACTGGTGGTGTGCATTTTAGCTAAGGGCTGTTAAATCACTACGGCTATTAAGCAGAACTGCATTTGAGCGACTGATTGTTTAGAAGGCTTATTTAGTTTATCGGCGATTAAGGGTTAATCTGTGATAGGATTAACCCTGCTTTTATTTTAAGCAACCTGTGTTGTTCCCTGAATCTTGTGTTCTTTGCCTCTTCTACCCTTGTGTACCTGAATCATGCAATTAAACCGGTTTACCGATCTTGGCTTGCGGGTACTGATTTATCTGACCCAGCCGCCCCGTCCTACGCCTTTTACCATTAGTGAAATGGCAGATGAGCTTATGGTGTCGCATAACCATCTGGTGAAGGTGGTGCATTTTATGGGCAAACAAGGCTGGGTACAAACCACACGTGGCAAGGGTGGCGGCATTAGTCTGGCACGTCCTGCCAGTGAATACCGGCTGGGTCAGGTGATTAAAACCTTGGAGCAAAATACCCAGCAGCAAATTCAGTTGGTAGACTGCCATAGCACACCCTGCACCCTGATTAGCATTTGTGCGCTCAAACCAGCGCTGGATCAAGCCTTGCAGGTGTTTTTTGATTATCTGGATCAATACACGTTAGCCGACATGATTAAAACGCCACTGCAACAGGCTATCAAGGGCGATAACCGCATTCCGGTGCTGGATTTAATGCTGGCGCAGTAGTACTGGCACACATTAAGCTGCTAGACATTAAATCGGTTTTTACTATCCTTGACCAATCCCCGCTACAGGCCACGAAGAAAAAACACAGGCCGTGCAAAAGGCTTTATACTGCACCCAGATGATTTTCTCACCTCATACCGTTCAGATAACACTCTCCCAGATCATTAGAGCCCTGTTTGACTATGCGCCCTAAAGCCAGAATACCCAAGTTTCAGCGTCACGACTTCAAGCCGATTTCTTATGCCAAAAAAGAAAATACGGCAACCTCTGCCTATGCCCTCAGTGCCTTAAGCTGGTTACGCAAGGCTGAGTTTTTAATGAGTGCACCCAAGCTTAATTTGTGTGTGGAGGATACTGGCTTTGAAATTGCCTTTGCGGGTCGTTCCAATGCCGGCAAGTCCAGTGCTATCAATTGTATTACCGATCAAAATCAGTTGGCGCGGGCTTCCAAGCGTCCGGGTCGCACGCAAATGATCAACTTTTTTAGCCTGGGCAATCCCGACCAGCGTCTGGTGGATTTGCCCGGTTATGGCTATGCTGCTGTACCGGAAGAAATGAAAAAAGTCTGGCAAAAAGAGCTGCAAAATTACCTGATTGAACGCAAGAGCCTGACCGGTCTGGTGTTGCTGATGGATGTGCGTCACCCATTAAAGGACTTTGACCGCATGATGCTGGAATGGGCCAAAGATCGGCATTTGTTTGTGCATATCCTGCTCACCAAAGCCGATAAGTTGAACCGTGGGCCTGCCAGCGCTGCCTTGCTGGATGTTAAAAAAGAACTGAAAAAAATGAAGCTGGATTTTTCCATTCAGCTGTTTTCATCATTAAGTAAGCTGGGTCTGGAAGAACTGGCCATGGTGATGGCGGGTCGCCTGAACTATGTGGTGGATGAAGACGGTAAGGCCATTAATCCGATGGATAATACTTTAGAGAGTCAAGAAAGCAGCTTATTGCATCCTGATACTAATATTGATGCGGTTAGGCTTGAAGGCATTAATATTGACGACATCCCTGAAGTGGGTGATGAGGATCTGGATTAAGGAATTTATTAAAATAGTGCTGTTAGAATCTTGTGGAATTAGAGGCTAAAAATGTTTATCAAAAGTGTAAAACTAAAAAATTGGCGGAATTTTCGCCAAGCTGATGCGCAGTTAGCTGACGTTTCTTATATCTTAGGAGCGAATGCAGCTGGTAAGTCTAATTTTTTAGACGTATTCCGCTTTTTAAGAGATATTGCAAAACCTGAAGGTGGTGGTTTACAAAAAGCGGTCAATGATCGAGGTACAGTTCCCAAAATTAGATGTTTACATGCACGTCAGGATACTGAAGTTAAGATTGAAATTAATTTTGTTGATAAGCCAGATGATGAGTATATTAGTTGGCAGTATATCTTAGGATTTAAACCTGAAGGAAAAGGTAAACACCGCACCTTTGTTTCATGTGAAGAAGTATGGCAAGGAGGTCACCGTTTACTCAAAAGACCTAATGCTGAAGATAAAAAGGACCAACTTTTATTAACTGAGACTGCTTTAGAGCAAACTCGTGCTAATAAAGATTTTAGAAACATTGCTGAGTTTTTTTCTAATATTACTTATTTACACTTAGTACCTCAACTTCTTAAATATAGTGAAAAAATTGGTGGAAACCGGATTGAAGATGATCCTTTTGGACAGGGCTTTTTAGAGCGTTTAGCAAAAATTCAAGAAAAAACCCGAAATGCACGTTTAGCAAAAATCGGCAATGCTTTGTCACAGGCTGTCCCTCAATTTAAAGAATTGAGATTTACTAAGGATGAAATGGGGCACCCTCATTTAGAAGCACGGTACGAGCACTATCGACCTAATGCTGGATGGCAACGTGAAGATAGCTTTTCAGATGGAACACTTAGATTATTAGGTATATTGTGGTCCTTACAAGATAGCAATGGCCTACTCTTACTGGAAGAACCTGAGCTTTCACTTAATCAAGCTGTTGTTGAACAAATTCCTTTATTAATCAACCGAATTTTGCGTTCTAATCGTAAAATTCGTAGGCAAATAATTATCACTACTCATAGTGAGCACCTCCTTAGTAATGAAGGAATAGATGCAAATAGTTTAGTTATTCTAAAACCAGAAAAAGAAGGTACAACTATACAATCTGTTAGTGAGGAAGATAGAATTGCTTTACAGGCGGGGTTAACAGTAGCAGAGGTAATACTACCTCAAACTCGACCCACTCAGATTAATCAACTTGGGTTTTGGGCAGAGTAATAATAGTGTATTTTTTTTTAGCCTGCGAGGATCCTTTAGCTCAAGCTTGTGGCGAACGCTTACTTCAGCATTTAGCACCAGATACTCTCATTAAACCTATCATCACTGGCGGTAATGGGCAACTTAAAAAAAAATTACCAAATTTTATTAAACTTGCTCATCATGCACCGATATTATTACTTACAGACTTAGATAAGGTAATTTGTGCTCCTGCACTAATCAAAGATTGGTTGGTTGAACCAAATCATCCAGAACAGTTTTACTTTCGAGTTGCTGTCCGTGAAACAGAAAGCTGGTTATTAGCAGACCGTCAAGGTCTATCAGCTTGGATTAATGCTCCTATTAATAAAATTCCTTTAAATAGTGAGTTAGAACAAGATCCAAAAAAATATCTTCTTGATTTGGTTAATCGCTATGGTAATCGTCAACTTAAAGAAGATCTACTACCTTCGCCTACTAACATTACAAGCAAAGTTGGTCTTGGATACAATGCTCGCCTAACTGAATTTGTAAGAGAAAATTGGTGTATTGAATCAGCGATTGAGCATTCTGACAGTCTAGCTCGTGCTTATAAACAGCTTCAAAAATTTAAACTATAATTTTAACTAAAGCCACTTAAATACCTGCCCCTACCATCTCAATCACCCACACTTCCGATTGTGATCCCAAGCGAAATGGCACGCCCCAAAAGCCAAAGCCGGAACTCACCACCACATGGGTATTACGGATTTTCTTGTAGCCATACGCCACGGTATTTAAGTATTTCACAATAAAATTGGCCGGAAAAATCTGTCCATTGTGGGTATGACCGGAAACCTGCAAATCAATCGGTAGCTGGCTATTTTCATTGATATGGCTAGGACGGTGATCCATTAAAATAATCGGTTGATTCAGGTTTGCGGGCATTAATTCCGCTGTGGCCTTGCGATTGCCGATCATGTCATCCAGCCGCCCTGCCAGCCATACCTGATGATTCACCAGCATACCCTCATCAATTAATACCTGCACGCCTGCCTGCCGCAATGCGTTGGTGATTTCTGCACGACTGCCATATAAGTCATGGTTGCCCAGTGTGGCATATACGCCAAACGGCACCTGACTTACTAAGTGCTGCAAACTGGTTTGCATCTGGCGGGCTTGGTAGTACTTGATGTCATCATCCATAATGTCGCCGGGCATCAGCAATAACTGCACCTGTTCACGCTGGATAATATTGCTTAATTGATTCAAATGGTATTTGCCCACCAGCAGGCCCAGGTGCAAATCCGAAACCATGGCAAGGCGTAGCGGCGTACTTAAAGGCTTATCAATAGTAATGCGTAACTTGCGCACAGTAAGCCTGTAGGCGTTATACAGGCTTAAACCAACCAGGCCTGCAAAGCCCAGTACCATCATCAGCAATACGCCATAATTCTGGTAAAACGGCTGTTGATACAAGGTACTTAGGCCATAGCGAAGAATCACATTCACGCCAGCCACGGCCACAGTGGTTAAAATCACCAGCCATAATAAAGTCAGCCATGTCATAGCCAGCTTAAGACCCATGCTAAAAAGCCGCAGGATGGCAATCATCAACAACCCATTGCTAACTGCAAACACGCCCCAAAGCAGGTACTGCGCCGACTGCGGGCTTAAAATACTGGCAAGCCCCCAGTTCAAGCCCTGTGCAGCGCCATAGCTAAACAGCTCAAACAACGCTACCAAAATTATTACAAACAACCAGCGCATGCATCATCTCTTATTAAGGATTTAAATCTGGAAAATCTATGAGTTGCGGTTACGTTCCATTGCCATAGTCGATATTTCAAAGCCCAGTTTCTCAAAGAAATTGGCTGAGCCTTCATGCCCTGCACGCAATACCCAGGTTGCACCGGGCGCGCTATTGATGACAGCTTGCACCAGATCGCGGCCAACGCCCTGCTTGCGATAGGCTGGGTCAACCACCAGCATGGAAATATAACCATTCGACAAGCCATCGGTGATGCCACGAATATAACCAATCACCTGACCGTCTTTTAGCGCAATAAAATTACATGCTGAGGCATTCACCAAAGCTGTAAATTGCTCAAGACTGCTGATCCGGTGCGCCCAGCCATTCTGCTGTAACAGTTCATAGGCAGCTTGCCGATACGCAGCATCGTGTTCATCTGCCGTTAAGCGGCATATTTCAGTTTGCATGGATTCAGACTCAGTTTTTGTATTGTATTGCAGGGGTTAATGATGCAAGTTGTTACGCTTTTAGAGCATGAAAAACCATGATTATTGAGATAATTCCTATTAAAAAAACCAGCGCTACTTCAATGCAGAATTACATCAGAATATTGGTGATTTTGATGCCGAATTTCTGCTGAAATTTTTTGCCCCAGAAATGGATGACCTGAGCAATGCGATTTATCCACTGGAAAAACCCTCTGATTTCTCAGCACGATAATAGTTGTTAATCCGGTGACGTTGAGACTGAGGGTTGAACGGCTGGCGTACTTTCGGTTGCTGATCCATTCATTCCAGAAAAACGTTGCACCACCACGCTAATCATCATGTCGCCCTGCACATTCACCACAGTACGCACGGTATCCAGAATGCGGTCTATCGGCAATAAAATTGCCACGGCTTCAGCCGGCAAGCCCACTGATTGCAGCACCATAATCATGGTCACCATACCCGCACTGGGAATACCGGGCGCTCCTAAAGAGGCAATCATGGCGGTCAGGCACACCACCACCTGCTGGCCAATGCTTAAATCAAGCCCAACCAGATTGGCAATAAACAGCGCGGCGGCGGCTTCATACAATGCCGTGCCATCCATGTTCATTTGTGACCCCAGCGGCACCACAAATCCCACCACACCGGGATTCACACCGAGATTTTGCTCAGCACAGCGCATGCTCACCGGCATGGTGGCCGAGCTGGAACTGGTGGCAAATGCGGTAATCAAGGCAGGCCGCGCCCCACGGAAAAATGTCAGCGGGGACATTCTGCCAAAAATCCAGAGTAAAGCTGGCAACACCACCAGACCATGAAAAATGGTACTGCCAGTCACCACCACGGCAAACTTGGCAAGGCTGCCCAGTACATCCAGACTTTCACTGGCAACCAGTTTGGCCATCAAGGCAAAAATGCCAATCGGAGCCAGCCACATAATCCAGCCGACAATGTGCATCACCAGCTGAAACGACTGGTTTAAAAACCCATGCACAACCTCATAACGCGGGCCACCAGCCACTAGCGCCGCGCCAACCAACAGGGCAAACACCACCACAGCCAGCACGTTGTTTTCCGCCATGGCCTTAAAGGGGTTAACCAGAAGGCCATTAATAAACTGACTGATAAATTCCGACGGCGAAAATTGTTGCTTGGCCTCAAAGCCACTCATCGCCTGCTGGAACAGGTCAATGTGCAAGCCTTGCCCCGGCTGAAACAAGTGTGCACACAAAATACCAATCGTTACTGCAATCGTTGTGGTGGTTAAACAGCAGATTACTGTAACTTTCCACACGCGGTGCCCATGCTCATGCGCCTGCAGGTTGGATACGCCCACCACAATCGAAGTAAAAATCAGTGGCACCAGAATCAGCTTGAGTAAACCAATAAAAATACTGCTGGCAATACCAAGTCCATACAGACTGGCACTGTGAAAAGCTGACTCAACCGGCAGTGTATTCAGTAATAAGCCAAACAATACGCCCAAGACAGCAGCAATAAAAATTTGCGTATTTAAAGACTTAAATAGTTTCATGGTGCTCATTAATGGTGGCTGGATGCAAAAGCATAATGGCTGTAATCCGGCACCCTGTAAAATATTTTTTTGCTATGAATTTTTATAAAGTTTATTTAAAAACAATAAAAAAGCCATTCTTATAAACCCAAGAATGGCTTTTTAACATGCCCTGCTGATAGACGCTTAGCGCTCTTCGGTTTCCCGTACGCGCATTAAGCCTTCCTGCACGGTGCTGGCCACCAGCTCGCCATTTTGCCACATGCGGCCAAAGTTCAGGCCACGTGCGCTGGCAGTGACGGTGGCATCCATGTCATGCAGCAGCCATTGATCGGCACGCACTGGCTTATGGAAATAAATGGTGTGATCCAGACTGGCGGCTTGCAGGTTGGGCGTCATAAAGCTAATCCCATGCGGCATCAGTCCGGTTCCCATCAGGGCAAAATCCGAGCTAAACGCCACAATGGCCTGATGCAAGCCTTCATCATCGGGCAAGCTATCCCAGGTTTTCATCCAGTGCGCACGCGAAGGCGCTTCCGGCTGCGGTGCAAACGGATTGGTGACACTCACATAGCGCATGTCAATATGGCGCTCGCGCATAAAATTGACCCGCACATTTTCCGGCAGGAAATTCACAATGGATTCCTTAAGTTCCTGCTCGGTTTTGAGGGTGGTCGCCGCAGGATATTCCGGCTCAGAGGTCTGGTAATTTAGGCCTTCTTCCTGTGGGGCAAAGGAAATCAGCGCAGTAAAAATCACCTTGCCATGCTGTAAGGCCTTAACCTGACGGCTGACAAAGCTTTTGCCATCACGCAGGTGTTCTACCTGATAAATAATTGGTGCCTTGATATCGCCGCCATGCAGAAAATACGCATGCAGCGAATGGGCCGGGCGGTCAGTGGTCATGGCCGCTGCACGCAACGCCTGTCCCAGCACTTGCCCGCCAAACACACGCTTGCCCACAATATTACGGCTAATGCCACGAAACAGGTTTTCTTCAAGCTTCTCGAGGGTAAGTAGCTCAACCAGCTCGGTTGTTAATTGATTCATCATAAACCCATGTCATAACTCATGTTTTTTAACCATAAACATAACTATGGCCGCATGCCGCCAAAAAACATGACTGTAAAGTAACGTCTGGCCAGTATAGCAAACTGGATTGGAAATGAGAAAATTGCTGCTATAGCCAGTTGATCTGCTTGAGCCGATAATACAGAAATGAGCTGATAGCCACCATAATTACCAGCACGATAAAATAGGCCGCCGGCCAGTGCAGCTCCGGCATATTGTCAAAGTTCATGCCGTACACACTGGAAATTAAGGTCGGCACCGCCAGAATTGCCGCCCAAGATGCCAGCCGCTTGACGATTTCATTTTGGCTCAGGCTTACCTGTGCCATGTGAATGTCCATGGCTGATTTTTGCATTTCGCTTTGACTTTGAATAATGTCCAGCGTGCTTAAAACCTTGTCCTGAATATCCCGAAAATACGGAATCACTTCATTGGGAATGACCTCAAGCAGTTCCACCGCCTGATGTGCAATCAGGTAGCAGGTAACTTCCTTGGTAGGTACTACAGCCAGATAAAAGTTGGTGAGTTCTTCCTTGAGCCCATACAGGTCAATCAGCGTTTGCCGATGAAACTTGTCGGTAAAAATGTTTTGCTTCAAATCCTGCAAGCGTTCATGCAAATGGGCAATGGCAGGCAGGTATTGCTCAACCAGACAATTCATTAGCGCATAAAAAATATAGGCCGGGCCATACATGACCTGATGCGGGCTGGCTTCACACAGGCTGGCTACCTGCTTTTCACACAGTGCATCACTTTGGCGTACCGAAATAATATAGCGGTCGGTCAGGAAGATATTGCTGCTACCAAATTCCAGTTTATCCTGCTGGACATTCTGGTTTACGGTACTAAACACCACAAACAGCGTATCGCCATAGGACTCGATTTTGGTGCGCTGGAACAATGCGGTGGTGTCTTCAATGGCCAGTTCATGCAAGCCAAAATCCTGCTTGATTTGCTGCAAAACCTCACTTTCCGGGCGCAGCAGGTAAATCCAGGCAAAGTAATCCGGTTGTTCTGCCAGTGTTGTCTTTACCTGATCTAACGCCACTGCACCCACTACCTTGCCACTAGCGCGGTCATACAGCAGGCAGTGTACCTCGCGCGGGCTGTTTAGCAGCTCAGGTTTTTTTTCATTGGCGAGACTTGAAGTGGGCGTAAGTGGCGGCATCATAAAAGACCATGATCATCTGTAGAATTACTCTATAAAGATCAGTTTATTAAAAACAGCGCGGCAACTGCGTATCACTTTAGCAGTACTGTTGTTATAGCAGTTCAGGGCAACAGCATCAGTGCTATGGCCGTTATGGATGTGTTTATGTTTCTCCATAATCAGCCCTACCTTAAACCATGCGTTATCCAAAACGCTAATGTGATGATGCAATGGCTTATGGCATGCTTGAGCAGTGTTAAAATTGGCAAGCCCAGTAGTAACTATGTGTTATTGCGCCTTTTATCGGCAAATTTTATGCAAACGGTCAAGGTTTTTTATGCAGTGCTGGGTAATAATAGGCACAGTCAACCAATGCATTGCTTGAACAGGCAACATTAACAGCAGAATCAGAAACCAGCAGAATCAGCAGGCAGGATGAGTGAATGGCAAAGAAAAATAGTTTTTCCCAGATGTATCGTCGGGTTTCCGGCAAGCTGCTGAGCACCTTTGTCACCCCGCAGCTTTTGGGTGAATCCGGGGCAACCGACAAGCTATCCACCGCGATAAAAGCGCAGGAGCTTTCTGCTGCTGGGGTTGCCGCTGTTGTAGATGCCGAAAATGGAGTAACGTCCAGCCAGCCAGTATGCTATATCCTGCAAAACTATTCACGCAGCAATGCACTGGTGCTGGACAGTGAAACTCGTCGCCTGGAATTGCCGCCAGCACTGGACAGCATGGATAGTCCACTGCTAAACGAAGATGCTTCCATTTTGTTTTTGCAGCAACGGGCACAGCGCAATAATTTTTATCCCAATAACTATACCTTTCCGCCTCGCCTGCTCAGGCTGATTGAAGCACTGGAAAAAAACCCGGAACTGGACATTCAACTGGTTCCCGTGACAGTGCTGTGGGGCCGCGCACCTGAAAAGGAAGAATCCTGGTTCAGGCTGCTGGTCACTGATTCCTGGGCAACGCCAAGTGCGCTCAAGCAACTGGTTAATATTGGCGTGCATGGCCGCCAGACTTATCTGGAATTCCATGAAGCGCGGTCACTACGCCAGATGCTGAATGAAGCATTGGTGAAATATCCCAACCTTGCCCCGGCTACCTATATTGTCAGCAATCTGACTGAATATCTGGCCAAGCAGCGTGAAGTCATTTTAGGGCCGGATTTATCCGATCGCCGCAACGTGGTGAGCGGGCTGATTCAGTCGCGTGATGTGCAAAATGCACTCAAGCAGGAAGTGATCCGCAGCAATATTACCCCAGCGCAGGCTGAGCAAATGGCAGCAGGTTATCTGGATGAAATTGTTTCTGATTACTCACCATCCAGCGTGCGGGTGTTTGAGCGCGGGCTGGCCTGGCTATGGACGCAACTGTATGACGGAGTTGAAGTGCATCACTTCCAGACCGTGCGCGAACTGGCCGAAAAATATGAAATCATTTATACGCCTTGCCACCGCAGCCACATTGATTACCTGTTGCTGTCGTATGTGATTTACAAACGCGGCTTGATGATTCCCTACATTGCAGCCGGTGATAACCTGAACCTGCCGTTGCTGGGCCAGTTCCTGCGCGGTGGTGGTGCCTTCTTTATCCGTCGTTCGTTCAAGGGGCTTGAGCTGTATAGTGCTGTGCTCAAGGAATACCTGCACAGCATTCTGGTGCGTAACACACCGCTGGAATACTTTATTGAAGGTGGCCGTTCACGCACAGGTCGCCTGCTGCGTCCACGTACTGGCATGCTGGCCATGACCATTCACAGCAAACTGCGTGGCGGGGGCAAGCCAGTGGTGTTTATTCCCACCTATTTTGGCTACGAGCGCCTGATGGAAGGCGGCACCTATGTCGGTGAAATGCAAGGCAAACCCAAGGAAGCCGAATCCATTTTTGGTCTGATTCAGGCCGCGCGCAAGATTGAGCGGATTTTCGGCAAGGTGCATGTCAGCTTTGGCGAGCCGGTGTTTCTGGATAAAATGCTGGAGCAGCATAATGCTGACAAGATTCGCCTGACCAGTAATGACCAGCCCTTGCCAGAAGAAGCATCGACTGCGGTGAATGCGGTCGCGCAGGAAATCATGCAGAACATTAACCGGGCTGCCGTCATTAACCCGGTATCCCTGCTGTCGCTGGTATTGTTATCCACGCCCAAGCATGCGCTGGATGAAGAAGTCTGCATCAAGCAACTGGACACCTACCGTCGTCTGGCAGAAATGGCACCCTATGATGAGCGGGTTGAAGTCACTTCCCTGCCGGGCCGGGAAATTATTGGCTATGGCTTAAAGCTTAAACTCATCAAGCGTGTGCATCATGTGCTGGGTGATATTATTGCCATTGAAGACAATCAGGCGGTGTTGCTGACCTATTTCCGCAACAACATTCTGCACCTGTTTATCCTCCCGTCCCTCATTGCCTCCTTGGTGCAACACAATGGCAAGATCACCCGGGAAGACATCAACAGTGTGATCCAAACCCTGTATCCATTCCTGCAAGCCGAGCTGTTTTTAAAATGGCAAGCAGATCACTTGCCGGACGTGATTGACCATGTGGTCGAAGCCCTGATTGGCTGTGAGCTGATTATGGATGATGGCCGCGAAACCCTGTATAGCCCTGCACCCAATAGTGAAAGCTATAACCAGCTAGGTGTACTGGCCACGCCGGTCAAGCAAAGTCTGGAACGCTACTTTATGACGCTGGCTTTGCTGCGCCAGCGCGGTTCCGGCCGGGTGACTGCCAAGCAGATTGAGGACTTAAGCCACCTGCTTGGTCAGCGCCTGTCGGTGCTGTATGAATTTAACTCACCGGAATTCTTTGATAAAACGTTGTTCCAGAGCTTTATTGGCGCCCTGACCCAGTTAGGCTATATCCGTCTGGATGAAAATCAGGTGCTGTTCTTTGACGAAACCCTGATTAACATGGCAGACAATGCCCGTCTGGTGCTGGATGAAGACACCATGAATCATTTGCAGCACATCACCAACTTTAGTGATGACGAAGTGATTGCCGCCATTGCCGCGCTGGAAAAACAAAAATCCCGGCGCAAGCGCAGTAAATAACCTGTTGTTCATGCCATAAAAAAATCCCCTTGTTATCTCAGCAAGGGGATTTTTTTATAACTGACCTACAATTTTAGGCATTGTGATAGCAGCAAGTTATTCATCGCGGGTCTTGCATTCCGGCTCCTGCGGATTTTGCTGGCAACGCAGGCGTTTGAGCAGATTCATCATTTACTGATTGCTTTTTCTTCCTTGTTATAGGCTTTTAAGTCAATCATGACTGACCATTTCTGGGCCGCCAGTGCATAATCCTTCATAAATGCAAAGTAATCGCCAGAAGCACCACTTAAGTCAAACACACACAGGGTTTGCGCTTGCGCACTGGTGGCCATTGCACTGCCAGACAACAGCAACGATGATAGAGCCAACCTTACAAACCCCTTACCTGTCAGGGCTTGTATCTGTTGCTCTTTCCGTTGAAAAAAATTCATTTTCCCTCGCTATAACTATTATTTGTCCTTTTCCGGTTATAAATCCTGCGGTTACTCGTCTTTCAGGGCGCACTCATAATTGGTAGCGTCCTGCTGGCAACGCAAGCGTTTTAACAGACTCATCATGCGAGGGTTATAAGTCTTATTTTGCACAAATTCAATACGCATCTGGCGTAAAATACGTAAATAGCCCACCTGATCTTCACTGGGAATATCGAACCAGTACTTGGCTGGAACGCTAGCATCATCACGGGCAACCTTACTCATCAGGCGCGGTGCCTGACTGGAAAACCAGCTCCGGCTTTTCTGGCCAAAGCCTGCGGGATAGGCATTTTTCTTTAAAATCAGATTGAGTGACATAAAGCTTAAGGGAAAACGTGCTACCCCGCCATTAGGCCCCATGGAGCGATAAACTTCCAAAGGGGTAAACGCCATGCTGGGTGCTGGCAAAATATCAATCTGGCTGGTTTGAAACTTGTTACCAGCATTGTCAATGGTCATCAGTACCGGTTTGGCGCCTACCTTGATAGCCATCCGGCGCTGTACCGGATCAACTTCAAGCACGCCAATCCGCTTGCCTTCAATTTTAGCCAGCGTGTTAATGGTACGGTCTTTGGTGGTAAGATAAGCCGAGCCAATTGGAATGACCCCGGCAGCTTCATAATCGCCTTCCACCATGTCACTTGCCAGTTTGGGATTACCCATCAGCATAAGCAGGTTACGGGCAATAACGTTGCTGGGAATAGCACCAATCGCATTGATTGATCCTGTGTAGCTGTTGAAGTTGCGGGTCACAAAACTGGTTGCCACCAGTCCATCACACTGGCCGGACTTGAAATCCTGTAAGGCAGCGCCTTCATTGCTATAAGGTTTTAGGGTAATGTCAACATTCCACTTTTTAACCGTTAGCACATAATCTTTCATCAGGGCGTAGTTGTCGCCTGATGCCCCACCAAGGTCAAATGCGCAAATGGTTTGTGCACTCGCGCTACCCATCAACCCCAAAAGTCCTGTTAGCATCAGCAGTTTTTTTACTGACGACTTACCTTTCTTATTCATGATAGCCATTTCCTATCTTGTTGTGCCGTGTAGCCCATTACACGCAGTACCAGAAGTATTTCAGGCAACCCTGCCAATAACCATTTTTCAGTTAGTTATGTCCAGTGTCCTGTACCGGAATCAAGGTGTTCCCCATGACAACGCCTGTCATTTGTTAGCAATGGTAAAAGGATACTATTGCTAATCCCCAATCAGAAACCAAAACCATTCACATTGCAAGTGCCAAAACCACCCATATTTATCAAAAAAATAGTCAAACTGCCGTGCAGGTATTTGTTTTACCAATTAACGCTTAACGCCTGTTTTCATAAGAGAATGCCAGCATCATGGCATAGCCCTGCCGATAATCCGGATATTGTAGCTGGTAGCCCGTTTGTGCAAGTCGCTGACCATCTAGCCGTTTACCGCTCATGGGTGCTTCAAGTATCGGGACGTTTTCAACCTGCAAATGCTGGGCCAAATATGCCAATACCTCGTGTTGCAGGCTGGGTTGCTGGTCGGTGGCCAGATACAGCGGCGCCAGTTCTGACAAAGTGCTCAGGTAAGCCAGAAACCCGGCAAGATCGTCACTGTGAATGCGATTGGTCCACTGGTTTAGCTTGACTGGCTTGCCTTGTTTCACCCAGTCAATTAGCCGCAACCGTCCGGGGCCATATATTCCACTGGGTCGCACCACAGTTAATCGACTACCCCAGACTTTGCGCCACTGTTGTTCAGCCTGCCACAATACCTGTGCTGTGGGCGTGTCCGGCTGTGGCGGCGTGGTTTCATCCATCCACTCACCTTGTCCACTGCCATAAACACTGCTGGAAGAAATAAAAACCACACGCTGTACCGGATGCGCATGCAGGGCTTGCTGTAAGGGTGCAAGGCTATCCATAAACACATGCCGATAACTTTCTGCTGTTCGGCTATCCGGAGATAGAATCACATAGACCCAATCTATGGGCGCCACTTGAGCCAGATGCAACTGCTGAACGGGTTGGGCAATGGCATTGACCCCGGCAATAGAGCGTGGACTACGATTAATCCCTGTCACCTGATGGCCCCTAGTGACCAGATTTGTCGCAAGCAGGCTACCAATATTGCCCAGTCCTATAATCAACACATGCATTTTTAACAAACTGCCATTACACTTTGCGCATGAGTATAACTGTTCGTGACTTATCGGGTGTAGGAGAAGCTGCCGCACAATTGCTGGCCAAGCTGCATATTTACACACCGGTCGACTTGCTGTTTCACCTGCCGCGCGACTATGAAGACCGCAGCCGCATCATTCCCATGAGCCAGTTGTTTGTGGGCAAGACAGCGCTCTTGCAGGGCACCATTCAGTCGGTTGACTTTCCACCGGGCAAGCGCACGTCCATGGCCATTCAGATCAATGATGGCATGGGCAAGATCACGTTGCGCTTTTATCAGGTGTATAAAGGCCTTAAGGAAAAATTCCGGGTGGGCAGCAGCGTGCGGGTGTTTGGTGAGGTGCGGGTGGGTGCGCGTGGCCTTGAGTTGTATCACCCCGAATACCAGTTTGTCAGTCCGGATGAGCCGCTACCGGCCTCACGCCTGACCGCCATCTATCCCACCACCGAAGGCTTAACGCAAGCCAAGTTACGCCAGTTTGTCGATCAGGCCTTAAAACATTATTCCCAGCATTTGCCGGAACTGCTGCCGAGCCAGTGCGTGAAGCACTATGACATGCAGGCCGCCTTGCGTTATATCCATCAGCCACCAGTGGATGCCAATGTCTTTGATTTAGCTGAGGGCCGCCATCCTGCCCAGCAGCGGCTGATTTTTGAGGAACTGGTGGCACATCAAATTAGCCTGCTCACCCGGCGGCATTATATTCAATCTATTGCAGCGCCTGTCATTCAGCCAAGCCAGCAACTGATTGCAGAACTCCTGGCTGGCCTTGCCTTTAAACCCACTGGTGCCCAGCAGCGCGTGAGTGCAGAAATATTGCAGGACTTGCAACACAGCAAGCCCATGTTGCGGCTGGTGCAAGGTGATGTGGGTGCAGGCAAGACGCTGGTTGCTGCCATGGCGGCCTGTCATGTGCTGGAAAGCAACTGGCAGGTTGCGCTAATGGCCCCCACTGAAATTCTGGCTGAACAGCATTTTATTAATTTTAGCCAGTGGTTTGAACCTTTGGGCATTCAGGTCGCATGGCTATCTGGCAAGCAAAAGGGCAAGGCGCGCGAACTGTCTGAGCATCTGGTTAAAACCGGACAGGCGCAACTGGTAATTGGCACCCATGCCCTGTTTCAGGCCAATGTGGCTTTTAAAAAGCTTGGCCTGGTGATTATTGATGAACAGCACCGCTTTGGTGTTGACCAGCGGCTGGCCTTGCGTGAAAAAGGCAATGCAGGCACGACACCGCACCAGCTGGTAATGACCGCAACGCCTATCCCGCGCACACTGGCCATGAGTGCCTATGGCGATCTGGATACGTCCATTATTGATGAACTGCCCCCGGGACGCACGCCCATTACCACTGTGACCATTCCGTTTGAAAAGCGCGAACAGGTAATTGCACGGGTTGCCGCCAACTGTACTGAAGGCCGCCAAGCCTACTGGGTGTGTACGCTGGTCGAACAATCGGAAAGTCTGGATGCACAGGCTGCCGAGGATACCTTTGCCGAGCTGTCAGAGCGTTTGCCACACCTAAAGCTGGGACTGGTGCATGGCCGCATGAAGCCGGAAGAAAAGCAGGCCGTGATGCGTGCCTTTAAAAACAATGAACTGCATTTGCTGATTGCCACCACTGTGATTGAAGTGGGTGTTGATGTGCCAAATGCCTCACTGATGATCATTGAAAATGCCGAACGGCTGGGACTGTCACAACTGCACCAGCTTCGTGGGCGCGTGGGTCGTGGCAGTACCGCCAGCTTTTGTGTATTGCTGTACAAATCACCACTGTCTGAAAACGGCACCGAACGACTGGCCACCTTGCGAGCGAGTACCGATGGCTTCGTGATTGCCGAAAAAGATCTTGAGCTGCGTGGTCCCGGTGAAATTCTGGGCACACGGCAAACTGGTCTGTTGGGTTTTCGGCTGGCCAACCTGCAACGGGATGAATACCTGCTGCCACAGGCACAGCGTATTGCTGCACTGATCCTTAAAGATCATGCTGAACTGGCTGAACCCCTACTCCAGCGCTGGTTGCCAGAAGCACCTCGTTATGCCTATGTTTAAGCCCTCATGCGAACCCTGATCAAGGCGATACGGTCTTTAGCTCAAGGGCATGCGTCGGCTTGCTTATTGTGCCGGCTTTATCCCGCCCAGCCTGCCCGTAGTGTATGCGCAAACTGCTGGCAGGAATTGCCGTGGTTATTACAAGCCACTGCACTCTCTCATCAAAGCATGCCTCATCACATCTTGCCTCATCACAGCCTGCCAAATCGAAGCATGTCGCATTCAGTACAGGCGGCCTGTCATTATGTCTGGCCGGTTGATCGCCTGATTCACCAGTATAAATACCAGCAACGACTGGAATTGTTACCCATACTGCATGATATTTTGCTGCAAACGCCCAAGCCTGCTGTGCAGGCATTGGTGGCCGTGCCCAGCTCACCTGAAAAACTGGTCACACGGGGCTTTAATCCCACCCTGTTACTGGCGCAGCAATTAAGCAAAACATGGCAAATTCCACTATGGCAGCCCTTAAGTCGTCATCACACACCTGCCCAGCAAGGTTTGTCACAGACGGAGCGTTTCATCAATTTGCAGGATGCTTTCTATATAAATACCGATCAGTGCCGGGTCATTTATCGCAAAATTCTGATCATTGATGATGTAATGACTACGGGCAGTACACTGGCTGCCATGCAACAGCAACTGGATAAACTTGGCGTGCAACAGATCCAGAGTCTGGTGATTGCACGGGCATAATACTCAGGATGGGTTCCAGCAGAAATGGACGAAATGGCAAGATTTTTTGGTAAAAAGCGCTCTTGCCCCCTGCCCATTATTCAAATAGATGAATAGAATAGGCGCCAGGTTTAGGCGCTGTTTAACTGATCATTATTTTTGCGCAAGGGAGCTCTTATCGTATGCTCGAAGCTTTTTTTGCCACCGAGCGCGGCAGCTTACAGGACACCACCGTCCGGGGTAGTTTTGACCTCGAGCAGGAGCTGGTCTGGATTGACCTGATTGCCCCCACGCAGGAAGAACAGCAGTGGGTAGAAGATGCCTATGGCCAAACCCTGCCCACCATTCGCTCCCTGGAAGACATTTCCTCTTCAGCCCGCTACTATCGTGATGATGATGGTATTCTGCATATCAGCACCTATTTTTTATCCAAGAACAAAAGCCTGCAAGCTGACAATGAAGACGAAGACAACAGCCATATTCTAGCCACCGCGCAAACCGTTGCCTTTATTTTAAGCAAGGAACGACTGTATACCCTGCGTGGCGAAAAAATGGTGTCGTTTCGTGCCTTTCGCGCCCGTGCCCGCCGCAATGATTATGACATTGACTATAAAGACCCGATCTGGATTTTGCTGGGTTTGCTGGAAGCCAAGGTGGATGAACTGGCCGATATTCTGGAAGACGTGCACCGCGATCTTGAAAAGTATTCCACTGAAGTGCTCAATAATCATCATCGGGAAAATGTACTGGATCTGGATGACATGGTAACGCGGCTGGCCCAACAGGAAGATGTGTTAGGTAAGGCGCAGCTCTGCCTGATTGACTTGCGCCGTGTGCTCACTTTCCTAAGCCGTCCACGTGCACTGGGCAGCCATATTTATGATGTTGATGTGCGGGAATTAACCGAAGACGTGCGCTCACTGGTTGAACACGATACTTTTTTGTATCAAAAAGTACGTTTCTTACTTGATACCACTTCAGGGTTTATTAACACGGAGCAAAGTGACACGATCCGTCGTTTCTCCATTTTACCCAGCATGCTCGCCCCGCCAATGCTGATTGCCAGCATTTATGGCATGAATACTGAAAGTCTGCCATTTGCGCATGGACACTACAGTTTCTTTTTAGTGATATTTATTGTGCTGTTATTTTTTATTGGACCTTTAATTTATTTCCGTACTAAAAAGTGGATTTAACAAAAGTGCAGATTTATTATTTGTATTTTTAACAAATAGGTTTACAATAATTCACATAATTTAACATAAAGGTTTCAAAGTGAAATTATCAAAAGTGTTATCGCTTGCCTTCGCTTTGTCGGTTATGCCTGTGCATGCAGAAACCTTGCGCGTAGGTATTAGTCAAGGTTTTTCTCCGGTACTGGAATCCCTTAAGCCACGCTTAGTTCAACAATTAGGCATGAATGTTGATGTTGTGGCACGCCCTAATATTGACATTTATACTGACTTTAATAAAAAAAATGTTAATGCTGATTTAATTATTTTTATTGAAAATACAGGCTACGGCACACCAAAAGTTAATCAATTTTTGGAAAACAACAGTCAGATTGTTGCTGCCAGCCAAGTAATTCTATGGTGCCCTAATAATCCGCTGCCTAAGCGTGTAAGCTTACTAGATACCTTGTTTCAGGCCAAGATAAGCACCATTGCGGTATCCCCCAAAGGAAGCCGGGTAAGCAATATTTTCCTGAAAAGTGTTCCCAATATTCCTGCCAATACACGTCTGGTAACTACTAGCGATTCACTAGCTGCATGGCGTATGGCGCGTAACAAGCAGGTTCAGTGTGCAGTTACTCTGGACAAATGGCTACGCCCTGGCGACCAGTTTGTCTATATTTCCAATGAAGAAATCATTTTGCGCGGTTATATCAATCCAGCCAGCAAGAATACCCAAAAGGCCCGTCAGGTGATCAATCTGCTCAGTTCACCACTTATCCAGCCGTTAATGATGCGTGCCACCTCAATTGAAATGGCGCAAGATGTGCCGAAAATCAAAAAATCAGAAAATCCAAGACGAGCTCGAGTTGGTTAAGACCAACTCTTGATCTAATAATTGAATAAGATTTTATCAGTATTTTAACATCAGGCTTTTAAACCAAAGGCATCCTGTAAATTGGATGCCTGAATGATAGCCTGCATTTTTTGTGGGACATGCTGCAAATAAAACTGCTGCCCGGTTGCACATTGCCTTAGCCACTGTACAAATACTGCCAGCGCAATGGTATTGCTCGATTGCAAACCAGATAAATCCAGATATACGGGCGAGTGATTTTGCTGCTTCAACAGCTTTAAGCCCTGTGCATAGACCGAGGCAGCATTGTCAAATTCAATGCTACCCGTTAAGGCTATTACCTGATCCTGAACTTTAAGCTGTGCCCCCACCATTAACGGTTGCCCGCAGCATCAGCAGATGGGGTAAAGTTTTTAATGGCGTTATCCAGATTACCCTTGTTGCTTTGCACTGTTGAGGAAAACTGGTTGCGGAAGGTAAGCCCGATATCAATACCATTTAACGACACATTACGTACTTTCCAGCTTTCACCACTTTGAATTAGCTGATACGTGACTGGAATCGTGCCATTACTGGTTTTAAAGTCCATGCTCACTACAGCCTTGCTGGGATCACGACCTGGCGTAAACGGGCGAATGCTATAGCTTTCATTGTTATAGGCAGCCAGACCTTTGGCATAGGTTCGAATCAGGCTTTGGCGGAATGTCTGGGTAAAGGTAGTACGCTGGGCAGGGGTTGCCTGACGATAGTACTGTCCCATAACGCCACGGGCAAAACCTTCAAAATCAACATATGGCTCGATATTTTCTTTAACGATGGTGTTGAGCACTGCCGGATTCTTCTGGTAATTGGCGCGTTCTTTGACCAGACGGTCAACCAGCGTATCAGAAATACGTTTTACAAATACTGGGGCAGGTTCAGGTGCAGCCTGCACACTGGTGCTGGCAACCATGGCTGCGAGCATGCTGGCACTTAATGTGGTTGGCAATGCTTTAAATTTCATGTTATTCCTCTCATTGAGTAAGGCAATATTGCAATCAATACTGTCTGATGAAAATCATGTTTTGCAAAATGGCCTAAAACCCTTCTGCAAAGCCATCCGGTTGTGCCTGTACCGCAGGCGTTGCTGACGCTGTCTTGTTAGCGCCAGCATTTCCGGTAATAAACTTGTTGATCAAATCTTCAATGTCCATGGAACCTTGAGTCTGGGTGATCCTGTCGCCTGCCTTATAGTACTTTTCACCGGCGCCGGGCACGATTTTCAGGTATTTTTCACCGAGAATTCCGTTAGTCGCCACCATGGCATAGGCATCGTCATCAATGGTTTTGACGTTACTGTCAATTTCCAGAACAACTTCAGCCTGTAGCGTTTTAGGGTCCAGATGGATATCCGTAACCCGGCCAATGGTAACGCCACTGATGGTAATCTTAGCACGCGGTTTTAATCCATTCACATTGTTAAATTGTGCGGTTAGCGTATAAGTGTCTCCATAATTGCTGCCCAACAGTCCACTAACTTTCATGGCCAGAAAGAACAGCGCAATGGCCGCTACAATCACAAAAATGCCTACGGTGAGTTCACTGCTTCGTGTCCTCATGACAATCCTCCGAACATGACCGCAGTCAAAACAAAATCAAGTCCCAGCACACACAGGGACGAATAAACCACAGTACGGGTAATGGCAGTGGCAATGCCCTCTGGCGTGGGATCACAGGCATAGCCCTGATACACCGCAATCCAGGTACAGGTAACTGCAAACACAACACTTTTAATGATGCCGTTAAGGACATCCTCACCAAAACTCACCGAACCCTGCATGCTGGACCAGAACGATCCTTCATCCACGCCCAGCCAGTCCACGCCAACAAACTTGCCGCCCAGAATACCCACAGCCGAGAAGATAATGGTTAATAAGGGCAAGCTGACAATACCTGCCCACAGGCGTGGCGCAACAATGCGGCGTAACGGATCAACCCCGATCATTTCCATACTGGACAGTTGTTCAGAGGCTTTCATTGAGCCAATATCTGCTGAGATACTGGAACAGGCACGTCCGGCAAACAGCAGGGCTGCTACGACCGGTCCCAGTTCACGTAACAAGGTTAATGCCAGACCAGTGCCCAGCATCGACTCACTGCCAAACCGAATTAAAATGGAATACAACTGCAAGCCCAGTACCAGTCCAATGAACAGGCCGGATACGCTAATAATCAGCAGGGACAATACCCCTACCCGATACATTTGCTCGACGAACAGGCCAAAACCCCGGGGCGATGGCACAGCCAGCAAGGTACGCAGCAACAATAGCAGCGCTGCTCCAATGCCTTCAATACGCTCAATGACGGCACGTCCAAGATGCTGCACCGCGTTCATGTCGGTTCTCCCAGTAGAGATGTCGCCAGATAGGGAGTTTGGCTATATTGAAACTCGACCGGGCCTTCGGCATAGCCATTTAAAAACTGCTGTACAAAAGCAGATGGCGAGGCTCTTAGCTGTTCAGGGGTGCCTTCACCCATGATTTTGCCTTCTGCCACTACATACACATAGTCAGCAATCGACAGGGTTTCATCCACATCGTGCGATACAATAATGGTAGTAAGCCCCAGGGCTTCACGCAGGGCACGGATCAGACGGGTCAATACGCCCATCACAATCGGGTCCTGTCCGGCAAAGGGCTCATCATACATAATCAGGTCTGGATCCAGCGCAATGGCACGGGCCAGCGCCACCCGGCGATTCATACCACCGGATAGCTCTGACGGCATGAGCTGTTCAGTGCCACGCAGGCCCACCGCCTCAAGCTTTAGGCCAACCAGCTCGGCAATCAGGTGTTCAGGCAGCCGGGTGTGCGCCCGTAATGGAAAGGCCACATTCTCAAATACCGTCATGTCGGTAAATAAGGCGCCACTTTGAAACAGCATGCCCATGCGGGCGCGCACCTTAAACAGTTGCTGACGGCCAAGGCTGGCAATATTTTGCCCTTCAAATAACACTTTTCCACTGTCAGGTACAAGTTGCCCGCCAATCAGGCGTAGCAGCGTGGTTTTACCCGTGCCGGAAGGCCCCATAATGCCGGTAATCTGCCCACGCCTGAACTGCATGTTGACGCCATCATAGATAGGACGGTCACCCCGGTAAAAAACCAGATCTTTGACTTCGATTAATGAATCATCGGTTAACGTATGCGAATCTTGTGTCCGATTTTGGGGATTAACCATGCGCACAATAATCCGTAACAAAATATTAAAAAAACAACTTTAGCATACTTTATATCGCACTATAAGTAGGGAACGTAGTGCTTTTGTTTTATAGCAAGCTGCTTAAATAGTGAAGAATAAGTTATTACTTTTCCACCAGTTGAATGGTTTCCGGGTAGACTTCCGCCTGCTGGATATTAAATTCGGGCAACACTGACGGTTCTTTTTCCTTTAAGAGCTGAAAGCCCAAATAAACCGCATTTAAGCCGACTAAAAATACAAAAAGATAAGGCATTTGTTTTCCTTGTTAGCATTTTACCAATTTCATCAATCCGCTGGATAACGCATTGCTATTTTGTGCCCTGCTATTTGTTGCATAGTATAGCGTATTGCCACAATGAACAAGATGCAAAAATCGGACTAACAACAGGCTCGCATTAAAAAATTACGCAAAGTACAGATGTCAAAAAAGCCGGCATAGTACCGGCTTTTTGGGCAACCTGCTAAAACAATACAATGAATTAGCAGGTTAGAATAAGGTCATTTGGTCATTAAACCATGACGAACTTAGTCATCATAGTTATTGGCGCGTGCCTTGTTAGCATAAGCCTGTTCTTTAAAACGGCGAGTTTTACGCTCAACATTCGGGGTATGCTCAGCACCAAAGCTACGCTCTCCACCAAATTCACGGCGCACTGGACGGCTATCTGAACGATCACCGCCAAATGAACGACGCTCACCGCCATCACGGTTGAAGGGACGACGCTCGCCACCTTCTCTATTGCCAAAGCTGCGACGCTGGTCACCACCGTCACGGTTAAACGGACGACGATCACCGCCTTCGCTGTTACCAAATGAACGCGCTGGACGTTCACTACGATAGTCTACGCGGTTACCACGATTGTCGTCATTGCCAAAGCTGCGACGCTGGTCACCATTGTCACGGTTAAACGGACGCGCTGGACGGCTATCTGAACGATCACCGCCATCACGATTGAACGGACGACGCTCGCCACCTTCGCTATTGCCAAAGCTGCGGCGCTGGTCACCACCGTCACGGTTAAACGGACGTGCTGGACGGCTATCTGAACGATCACCACCATCACGGTTGAACGGACGACGCTCGCCACTACCAAAACGGGATTCGCCTTCAAAGCGACGGCCACCGCCACCCGGACGGCCACCACGGCCATTACCATTCCCACGGCCAGCACCACGTGGACGCTCTGGTGGTGGGCTTGGCTCAAGACCCGCAATTTCGGTCACAGCCAGACGGGCACTCAGGTATTCTTCCAGACCGCGGATTTTGCCGCGCTCACGGTGCAATGCCAGCGTAATCGCACGACCACTACGGCCTGCACGGCCAGTACGGCCAATACGGTGTACGTAGTCTTCGTTTTTCATTGGTAAGCCAAAGTTGATCACATGGCTAATACCAGGAACATCCAGACCGCGGGCAGCAACGTCAGTGGCAACCAGTACACGTGCACGGCCATCACGCAGGCTCTTGATGCGACGGTTACGTACGGTTTGTGGCATGGCACCATGCAGTGCTACAACCTGATGACCCGCTTCAGCCAGCTCTTCGGCCAGCATATCCGTATCTTCCTGAGTGCTGGCAAATACCACTGCCTGATCCATGGTTTCATCGCTTAACCAATGCGCCAGCAGTTTTTTCTTGTGCTCAAAACCATCTGTCCAGTGCAGGGTTTGTTCAATATCCACGTTAGTGGTTGAACCAGTTTCAATGGCAATACGCTCAGGCTCGTTCATCATCTTTTCAGCAAGACGAATAATACGGTCAGCAAATGTTGCAGAGAACATCAGGGTTTGCTTGCGGTTGGCCGCCAGATCACTAATGGCTTCAAGGTCTTCGGAGAAACCCAGATCCAGCATGCGGTCAGCTTCATCAACAATCAGCGCATCTACTTCATGCAGGCTCAATTGACGACGATTCACCAGATCCAGTAAACGGCCTGGTGTTGCTACCACAACCTGAGCGCCTTTTAACTGGGCAATTTGCTTACCAAATGGCATGCCGCCAACAATAGTCGCAATGCGCAGGCCACGCACATGACGAACCAGTGCAATTGCATCCTGGCTCACCTGTTGAGCCAATTCACGGGTTGGGCACAGCACCAGCACTTGTGGCGCAGTGATTGATTTCATGCGGTCTTTGGCAGACTGCAATTGATTGGTGGTTGCCAGAGGATTTAAGGTTGGCAACAGGAAGGCAACGGTTTTACCGCTACCGGTCTGGCTAGATACCAGTAGGTCTTTACCGTCTAATGCGGCAGGAATAGCTGCAGCCTGCACAGGGGTTGGTGCAGTGAAGCCCAGATCAGTTAGGGCTTTTTGATATTGTTCAGCTAAAGGAAAATCAGCAAAAATGTTGCTCATAGAGAGTCTCGCCCCATGTTGGGCGCTCCAATAAAGTCATAAAATAGACATCGGCATCAGGCAGCAAAGCAGAGATCTGACTCTTGTCAGTGGGCTTAGGCTTACAAATACGATGCAATATACGCACAACAGCTTACGGCAGCAGCCTGAAAAAGATGGTCAGTGTGGACTGACTAGAGATGAGAGGCGCGAAGAATAGTCATCCTGAGGACTGTAAACGCGCAATCGTAAATCAATTGAATGTTCAGGCGATGAACGGAAAAAAGTGCGTGGCGCATTATAGCGGCATATATTTAAAAAAGCTATACAAATATTACACTTTATTTAGAAGCTTCGAATAAGCGCACAGTTGCCCAACTAGTGCGCTTTTGGTTAGGGCTGTGTACCAATACTGGTTGATGGCAAACGGTCAGGTAATGTCTGCGGTTGATTGCGCAAATTGTTCAGATTAGGGCGCGGTTCGGCTGGCGCACTAGGATTGTCCAGTGGCTGGGTTAATAATGGCTGCTTAATAACCCGATTACGTAGCGGATTATTGGTTTCATTTTTCAGGAATTCATTATAAGAACGATCGGTCTGATTGGCATAACGCTCATATTGCAACCGGGTACATTCTGCCTCACGCATGTCTTTAGGACAATCCAGCACCTCTGCAACATTGGCCTTAGCTGGATTGGCTTCTGTTTCATAGCGCAAGGCACGGTCTGACAGTTCGGTGGCTGCATAGCCCATCGAAGAAAACAGGGTGCTACCCAGCAATAATCCCATACTAGACAGGTAAATCATTCGCGGCTTAATCATTTTTATGTCTCACCCTTAAAGTTCAGTTAAACCGAGTATAAAACAAGCAATGATTAAATTTGCGCCGCTTATCATTTCACTGATAAATATAATAATTAATTACATAAACCTGTAGTTGCATAAAAACCTGAGCATAGGCTAGCGCTCTATCGAAATACTAACCACCCACTAGACCATCCTCATATAACCTCTTTAGTACAGGAGTGCACCCGAGAGCAGCCGGTCACAATAATTTTCTTCCGCTACAATTGCTGGGGTAGTTTGCCCATTAAGTAATGCGGACTGTCGTCCTGTAAATACGATTGGATGACGTTGCAGTTTATTGTCCTTATTCTGCTCAGCAGTATGTTGTAAATAATTAATAGGCTGACCATATTGATTGTTAGTCGCCACATTTTCAGCAACCTGGCGTAGCTGATCTTCGGTCAGTAACTCACGTGCCATAGCAATTTGGCTGGCCATTAACATGAGCATGCTTAGTAAAGCCGCTTTTATCATTAAACTAATATTTATCATGTAAACACCCAATATTTTTCTAGACTAATTAAACTTTCTCTTATGTTTGTTATTTAAAAAAAGGCGCAACTGGGCGCCTTTTCCTGACACTGGTCACTAGATAGTTCTAGCCACCAATTTTCTTGTACTTGGCACGCTTTGGTCCGGCATCGTTACCCAGCATTTTTTTGCGGTAGGCTTCATATTCACTGTAGTTGCCATTAAACCACTGCGGGCCTTCATCTTCAAACGCCAGAATATGGGTCGCAATCCGGTCAAGGAACCAGCGATCATGCGACACCACCAGCACGCTACCGGGGAATACCTGAATGGCTTCTTCCAGCGCACGCAAGGTTTCAACGTCCAGATCGTTAGATGGTTCATCAAGCAGGATGACATTGGCGCCCTGACGTAGGGTCTTGGCCAGTTGCAAGCGGTTACGCTCACCACCGGACAGCTCGCCAACGCGTTTTTGCTGATCCTGACCCTTAAAGTTAAAGCGGCCAATGTAGGCACGTGACGGTGTGGAGTACTCACCAATGGTAATAATATCCAGCCCGTCAGATACTTCTTCCCAGACGGTTTTTTTAGGGTCAAGTGTGTCGCGCATCTGGCCCACATAGGCCACCTTGACGCTTTCACCCACGCTTACTGATCCAGTATCCGGCTTGTCTTCACCGGTAATCATGCGGAACAGGGTGGTTTTACCGGCACCATTGGGGCCAACGATCCCTACAATACCAGTGGGTGGCACGCTAAAGGTGAGACCTTCATACAGCAAACGGTCACCAAAAGACTTGCTGATGTTCTCAACTTCAATCACCTTGTTACCCAAACGCGGGCCAGGTGGAATGTAAATTTCAGCGGTTTCATTGCGCTGCTGGAATTCACGCGAGTTCAGTTCTTCAAAGCGTTCAATACGTGCCTTGGATTTGGCCTGCTGACCCTTGGCATTCTTGCGCACCCATTCCAGCTCGTGTTTCAGGGCTTTGGCAAACGCTTCTTCCTGCTTTTGTTCCTGCTCTAAACGGGCAGTTTTTTGTTCCAGCCAGTTGGTGTAGTTGCCCTGATAGGGAATGCCATGACCACGGTCCAGTTCCAGAATCCACTCGGCCACATTGTCCAGGAAATAACGGTCGTGGGTAATGGCCACAATTGTGCCAGCAAAGTCTTTAAGGAAGCGTTCCAGCCACGATACGGATTCAGCATCCAAGTGGTTGGTTGGTTCATCCAAGAGCAGCATGTCGGGCTTGGACAGCAGCAAACGGCATAGTGCCACACGGCGTCGCTCACCACCGGACAGCTTGCTGACATCAGCATCCCAGGCTGGCAGACGTAAGGCATCAGCAGCTTGTTCCATCTGGTTATTCAGGTTGTGGGCATCCCAGGTCTGAATAATGGCTTCCAGTTTTTCCTGCTCTTTGGCCAATGCATCAAAGTCGGCATCTTCGGCAGCGTATTCGGCAAACACTTCATCCAGACGTGCCAGTGCATCCAGCGGCTCGCGCAGGCCATCTTCCACGTTGGCGCGCACATCCTTGGCAGGGTCCAGATGCGGTTCCTGCTCCAGATAGCCAATCTTGATGCCGGGCTGGGCACGCGCTTCACCGTTAAAGTCCTTGTCAACGCCTGCCATGATCTTCAGCAAGGTTGATTTACCGGCACCATTTAGACCCAGCACACCAATCTTGGCACCCGGAAAAAATGATAAAGAGATATCCTTGAGGATTTCGCGCTTGGGCGGAACCAGCTTGGATACCTTGTTCATGGTATAAATATATTGGGCCACGTAGGACTCCTAAATTACTTTTTTGCAGTGAAAATCAATTCACTACTCTTAAATCGCTAAAATAAAAACGCTGCACAAAAAGCATTGAAACAAATTTGGCGCATAGTATAGCGGATTTCTGGCAAAACTCGTGTAAAGCAACTGCGCAATGCCATAATTTTATCGGGAATGGGTTTTTACACCTCACCTTGGCCGCATATAAAGTGACGTTTTAAGTAGTTTATTTTTTATACGTATTAAAAATGTATGTGGTTTGAATACTAGAGTAAATGCTCGATTATTTTTTGTGCAATTTTTTAGAATAATTACTCTAGATCTTGTAACTAAAATTAGTTTATATCAGTTACTTAATTATTTAAAGGTTAATTTTTAATCCGACGAAAGGTATATATTTTTTTTGGATTTTTTATACTATATATTTAGGCAAAACTACATAAATGCCTGGAATTTTTTATATTGCTTTTTTTGAAAGAGACTTAAATATGGCCAGCCAGATTCAAAAGATGTTACCCAAAGTGGTTAAGGATAAAGTTGCCTTGATTACTGGTGCTTCCAGTGGTATCGGTTTAACTGTTGCCAAGCAATTGGCAGGTGCAGGTGCTCACGTGTTGCTGGTAGCACGCACCCGTGAAAAACTGGAAGAAGTGAAACAGGAAATTGAACAGGCAGGCGGTAAGGCATCCGTATTTCCCTGTGATCTCAATGACATGGCATCAATTGATGAATGTGCACAGAAAATTCTGGCTGAAGTCGGTCATATTGATATTCTGGTGAATAATGCCGGACGTTCAATCCGCCGTGCCGTGGAAGAATCGGTTGAGCGCTTCCATGACTTTGAGCGCACCATGCAACTGAATTATTTTGGTGCCGTGCGCCTGATTTTAAGTGTGCTGTCTCACATGATTAACCGTAAAAACGGTCATATTATCAATATCAGCTCGATTGGTGTGCTGGCCAATGCCACCCGTTTTTCGGCTTATGTGGCGTCCAAGGCAGCACTGGATGCCTTTAGCCGCTGCCTGTCTGCCGAAGTGCATGCGCATAACATTCAGTTAACCTCTATTTATATGCCACTGGTGCGCACGCCAATGATTGCGCCCACCAAAATGTATAAATATGTGCCTACCCTGTCCCCTGAACAAGCGGCAGATATGGTGGCAAAGGCTATCATCAAGAAGCCAAAGAGTATTGCCACCAAAGTGGGTACCTTTGCTGCGGTCAGCTATGCACTGGTGCCCAAGTTTAATGACTTTGTGATGTCAGTGGGTTATCAGCTGTTCCCAAGCTCTACAGCAGCCGTTGGCGACAGTAAGAGCAAAAAAGCAGGCAAGCTGAATCTGGCGCAACGTGCCTTTGCCCGTCTGGTTCCAGGTGAACACTGGTAAGTTAACCGATTAGTAAAAAACAGTTTTAAAGCATTTAATCTGGTTTTTTTACTGTAGTTGATTAATCCAAACACGAAAGCTGCATGGTATTTATCTGCCATGCAGCTTTTTTATTTCCATAAAATTATTAAATAACAGTAAATAGATAAAGAAAATTCTTAAAAAATAAATGCGAGTTGTATACGAATTATTATTCGCATTATGATAAAGCCACTTCTTATTGCTCGTGGTATTTCTGATGAACAAGCTCGAATCACGCCCGGTGCCCAAGCGGGCAAAAAGCTTTCAGCACACGCGCCGTTTTTTACCCGCGGTGACATTGCTGGAAAAACTACTGCAACAGCCAATTATGATGACTGAACAGCAATATCAACACTTAATTGACGGCTTGTGGCAGGGCGATACGCTGATGGATGCGCTGGTGGACTGGCTGTTTGAGGACAATACCCGACAGCGCAAACAACTGTTTGAACAGGCGCTACATGAAGGTACTGTATCAATTAAGGACTGTCCTGACATTCTGCAACAATTTTTTGCCCATGTGGAAACCCAACCCGAATGGCTGGATCAGGCCCAGTTGCAGCAGGCTGTTGCGTTTATGCATTCTGTTGGCCTAAATGCCAATTATGTGCTGCGTGACCTGGCCCTGATGGGAGGCTATTTACTGGCAGGCTTTAATCAGGCACTGGTAATGACCGGGGCACTGAATAAGGGAGCATCCCAGCGGCTAGCTGAAACCAGTAAATGGTGGATGGATTGCACTGCTCCTCATGGTCTGGAACGGTTTTCCGCCGGCTTTAAATCCACGATCCATGTCCGGCTGATTCATGCACTGGTACGCCGTAACCTGCACCGCAAACCGGAGTGGAATGCAGAGCACTGGGGTTTGCCGATTTGCCAGATCGACATGGCAGCAACCAATCTGGCCTTTTGTAGCCTGTTTCTGCTGGGTTTGCGTGGTCTAGGCATTGTGCCAACCCGCCAGGAATCACAAGCTGTCATGCATTTCTGGAAATATCTGGGCTGGTTAATGGGAGTTGATCCACGCTGGCTGGTGGATTGCGAACGGGATGGTCATATCCTGCTTTATCAGAGCTTATTCACTCAGGCTGCACCGGACTGGACCAGTCAGGCCCTTGGGTCAGCCTTGGCTCAGGAACCGCTGCAAAAGGAATTTAAACGCTGGCAAACCCTGCAAAGACATTATAGCTATCACAAGCACCTAAGCATTTCCCGCCTGTTCCTAAGTGCACAAAAAATGCAGCAACTGGGCTTGCCCAAATATGTGCTGCCCTGGTTTCCGGCATTCTTGATTCCACAAAACCTTATTGGCTATCGTATTCAGCGCCGGCTTCCTGTGCTAAAAAGCTGGCAGCAACGGCGTGGGCGGCAGGCCCAGTTAAATTATATGGCCACGTTTGGCAGCAGGGGTGATAAGGTCATTCAGCCTGAAAAAAACCATCCCGCCTATATCGCAGGCTAAGGCTTATTTTTTATCTATCACACAGGGAATGCTAAGCCATGAAAACACTGGACAACACCACAATATTTATTACCGGGGGCAGCCGGGGCATTGGCCGGGCTGTAGCTTTACGCTGTGCACAGGCTGGGGCCAATATTGTGATTGCTGCCAAATCTGTTGAACCACACCCAAAGCTGGGCGGCTCAATTTATACTGTTGCTGAAGAAATTCGTCAGCTTGGTGCACAGGTTTTGCCATTACAGGTTGATGTTCGCGATGCACTAGAGCTTACCCAGGCCATTGATCAGGCGGCTGAACATTTTGGCGGGCTGGATGTACTGATTAACAATGCCGGGGCGATTCATTTAGGCAATATCCAACACACCGATCTTAAAAAATATGACCTGATTCAATCGATTAATCATCGCGCAACTTTTATTGCCGCTAAAGCAGCCATCCCCTATCTGAAACAATCAGCGCAAGCGCATATCATTAGTTTTGCCCCACCCATTAACTTGTCAGCGCACTGGCTGGGCCTGTATGGACCCTATGCACTGTCAAAATATGGCATGACCCTGCTTACCCTGGGACTGGCTGAAGAATTAAAGGCCGATGGAATTTGCTGCAATACCCTGTGGCCAGCCACCCTGATTAATACTGCCGCTGTCAGTGAGAATATTGGAACTGAGGCAGCGCAGCACATGAGCCGCAAGCCGGATATTATGGCTGATGCCGTTTATAATCTGATTACAGGCGCTTGTGGTCACATCACTGGCCAAAGCCTGCTAGATGAACAAACCCTTAACTTGGCAGGTATTACCGATCTAGCTGATTATGCCTGTTCGCCAGAACATGCAGACAGACTGGCTAAAGACCTGTTTATCAATTAATTATTAATCAATACAATAAATTAAAGCGAAAAAAGCCGGATGCCCTGACATAACATCGACAAGGTATCCGGCTTTTCATCAGGCTATTTAGCCCTGAATCATGTTATCGGGTTTTTAGCTTAACCCGATTTTTTTACACCGGCCTGTAGCAACAGGGCACCCAGTCCACCAATTTTTGGTTCACTGGGCTTGGCAGCCTTGTCATGCGGTTTTGCCGATGGTCTATCCTGACGCTTCGGCGTATGCTCACCGGATTTTCTGGTTGCAGGTTTGGCTTGCTTGCGTTGCTCATTGTTGAATGAACGCGGTGCACGCTCCGGCTTTTCTTCCGGATTCAAGCGCAGGCTCAGGCTAATGCGCTTGCGCTCTACATCCACACTCATTACCCGAACCTGAACAATCTGGCCGGGTTTAACAATTTTGTGCGGGTCATTCACAAACTGGCTGGAAAGCTCAGACACATGAATCAAGCCATCCTGATGCACGCCAATATCAACAAATGCACCAAAATTGGTAACGTTGGTCACTACACCTTCCAGTAGCAGCGTGCTCTTGGCCAGATTGTCGTTTAAGTCCTGCATGCTTTGAATATCCGCACGGAATTTGGGCATGCGGAACTCAGGACGGGGATCACGTCCCGGTCTGGACAATTCACTTAGTACATCCTGGACTGTGGGCAAGCCGTATTGCTCATCCACAAATTCTTCGGCATTAATACCGGATAATACATCCGCTTTGCCCAGTACCTGATCCAGACTCTTGCCCAATCTGGCCAGAATTTTTTCAACCAGTGGGTAGCTTTCCGGATGTACCGCTGAACGATCCAGCAGCGCTTCACCATCCTGAATGCGTAAAAAGCCTGCCGCCTGTTCAAAGGTACGATCACCCAGACGCGGTACTTTTTTCAGTTGCTGACGATTGTTAAATACACCATGTTCACGGCGATAATCCGCAATTTGCTGGGCAATATTTTTATTCAAACCGGCAATCCGTGACAACAAGGCAGGCGATGCGGTATTCACATCAACACCTACCGCATTCACGCAGTCTTCTACCACTGCATCCAGTGTACGCGCCAACCCGGTTTGGTTCACGTCATGCTGATACTGGCCAACACCAATGGATTTGGGATCAATCTTCACCAGCTCGGCCAGTGGGTCCTGCAAACGGCGGGCAATGGATACCGCACCACGAATGCTCACATCCAGTTCAGGCAACTCCTGTGCTGCCAGTTCACTGGCCGAATACACCGATGCACCTGCTTCACTCACGGTGACGCGGGTCAGGTTTAATTCAGGATGCTTTTTGGCAAGCTCACCCAGCAGGTTTTCGGTTTCACGGCTGGCTGTACCATTGCCGATTGCCACCAGATCCACCTGATGCTCACGGCACAGGCGCTCAAGCTCGGCCAGTGCACCTTCGGTATCATTTTTTGGGGCAAATGGATAAATGGTGCTATGTGCCAGTACATCACCGGCACTATTGACGACTGCCAGCTTAACACCGGTACGGATGCCGGGATCAACACCCAGTGTGCAGCGGCCACCGGCGGGCGCGGCCAGCAACAAATGGCGCAGGTTTTCTGCAAACACTTTCATCGCATCGGCTTCGGCAGCCAGACGCTTTTCTGTCAACAGGGAATGTTCAAAATGCGGGCGCAATTTGCCCAGCCATAGCAATTCGCCAGTTTGTTTTAAAAATTGCTGACGTGATTCTGGCTGCATCTCATTAAGTTGCAGATCAGCAAAAATTTCGGCCAACCGTGGGGCATCTTCACCGTCCACTTTTAGGGTCAACACATTTTCCTGACGACCACGCAACATGGCCAGCAAACGGTGATTGGCCAGTTTGGCCAGACTTTCGCTGGATTCAAAATAATCACGGAATTTCTTGCCCACTTCGCGCTTTTCTTCACCGGCCAGACGGCTGACCAGTTGGGCCGTTGCTGCAAAGCCCTGCTTGAGCTGTTCGGTGAGTTCCAGCCGGGTTGCCCATAAGTCCACCAGAATATGCTGAATGGCTTCCAGCTGGCTCGCTACATCAGGATAGCGTTCTTCAGTGCCACTTGCAGGAACAAAACCAGCCAGTGCCGCTTCGGGGTCAATGTCTTCCTGCCAGATTTTTAGCGCATAGGGTTCAAGGCCAGCTTCGCGGGCAAGCGCTGCCTTACTGGTACGCTTGGGACGATACGGCAGGTACAAGTCTTCCAGCGCCGTTTTGCTATCGGCAGCATTCAGGCGTGCCAGCAGGGTATCGCTGAGCTTGTCCTGACTGCGGATCGAATCAATAATTTTCTGGCGGCGTTCATTTAGGTCGCGTAAATAAATCAAACGTGCTTCCAGCTGACGTAACTGGGTGTCGTCCAGTCCTTCAGTCACTTCCTTGCGATAACGTGCAATGAAGGGAACACTGGCACCCTCGTCCAGCAAGCGAATGGTCGCTTCAATTTGGGCAGGACGAACCGCAAGCTCGCTTGCCAGTTGTTGAACCAGCTCAGTCATACATCGTTTCCACGACAAAAATGAAAGTGGCGATTATACGTCCTGTACTCTTGAATTGAATATGCTTTATTAAATTTTATTCATGAACTGCCAAGGCTGTTTTAATGTCATAAAAAAGCGCTATTTTGGATTTAGTTACTTGAAATCTGGCATTTTTTTAACGGGTTTGCTGCAAAATCTGGAACTATGATGATTTTAGTGGATTAACCTGTATATATTTGGTATCTATTGCCTGAATTTATTTGTATTTTTACTCATCTTGCCCTAAATGTAAGCAACTACTTCATTGTTTAACAGTCAGCATTTAACAGCATTTATAAAATTACCGGATCTGGACTACAGATCCAAAAAGGAGTCAAACATGAGTCTCGTTGTGCCTGCAGAAGAGCAACTCCTACGCCCTGAAGCAGACCGGGTTGAACGAATTCTGGTCGTTGATGATGATGTCCGCTTGCGTACCCTGCTACAGCGTTTTCTGGAAGACAAGGGCTTTGTGGTTAAGACTGCACACGACGGTACCCAGATGGATCGTCTGTTGCAACGCGAATTATTTTCCCTGATTGTGCTGGATTTCATGTTGCCGGTGGAAGATGGCATCAGCATTTGCCGTCGCCTGCGTAACACCAATATCGACACGCCCATTATTATGCTGACTGCCCGTGGCAGTGACAGTGACCGTATTGCCGGGCTGGAAGCCGGTGCCGATGATTACCTGCCCAAACCGTTTAATCCTAATGAACTGCTAGCCCGTATCCGCGCGGTACTGCGTCGTCAAGTGCGTGAAATTCCGGGTGCACCCAGTCAGCAGGTTGAAGTGGTGAGCTTTGGCCCTTGGTCATTGGATTTATCCACTCGCACGCTCACCCGTGAAGGTCAGGTGGTCACATTAACCACGGGTGAATTTGCAGTATTAAAAGCACTGGTGCAACATCCACGTGAACCCTTGACCCGTGACAAACTCATGAATCTGGCGCGCGGTCGTGAATGGGGAGCCATGGAGCGCTCCATTGATGTTCAGGTGTCACGCCTGCGCCGCTTGATTGAAGAAAATCCGGCGCGTGCCCGTTATATCCAGACTGTCTGGGGTGTAGGCTATGTGTTTGTGCCGGATGGTGCAGAATAAGTTAAACGCATGACCTGTCTTAGCCGGAGTATTAAAAGTCCGGGCAATATTCCGGATTGAATCCTAATGCTTTAATCCGGAAATTTATAAAAAGGATGGCAAATCTTGCCACAACACGCTCAAAAAATTACTAGCCAGCGTCATCAAAATAGCGAAAAAAAGGCTTTTGAGCTGGAATCCCCTTATCAGCCCCGGCCTCGTACCCGCTGGGAACTGTTCCTGGATAAAATTAAGCCACGCTCCACCGCCATGCGAACCACGGTACTGGTTTCTGGTGTAGTATTTTTTAGTTTGTTCATGTCATTGGCATTTTTCTGGCGCACTTTATACCTGCCTGAAATCCGCCAGCATGCGCGCTATCTGGCCATTGAGCTGGATCTGCTGGAACAAACCGACCTGCAAGTTACCGAAGACCCTTTTGCCTTTGACCTGCATGACTGGCTGGAACAGCGCGTGGGTGTGCAAATCATCCGTGAACCCAGTGAATTTCCCACGCCACGCGAAAAACTGATTGCCGAGTTTTTTACCGGACGGCTGGAAAAGGAACTGTCACGGGAACTCAATGAACCCGTTACGGTTTACTTTGAATTTAAGCCTTCCCCACAAATCTGGATTTACTATCCATCGCTGGGTAAGGCCTGGGTCCGCGAACCCCTGGATTTTTATGCCGAATATAGTGCCGAGCTGATTTTAGGCTGGCTACTGGGTATTCCGCTCGTTAGCTCAATTATTATTCTAACTTTGGTACGCCAGCTTAACCGTCCGTTACGTCGTTTGCAAAATGCCGCCCGCGATTTTACCCAGACTGGCAAGGCACCTTATCTGGAAACCAATCACGGCCCGATTGAAATCCGTCAGGTGAACTCAGCCTTTAACCACATGATTAGTACCCTGCAACAGGCCGCACAGGAGCGTACCATCATGCTGGCCGGGATTTCACATGACCTGCGTACCCCGCTCACCCGTATTCGCCTGACTGCCGAGCTGTTACCGGACGAAGACTTGCAGCAAGGCCTGATTTATGACGTGGATGACATGGATGCCATCCTGAGCCAGTTTATTTCCTATATGCGCGATGGCTCGGATGAAAAAGAACAGATTACCGATATTAATGCCCTGATGCAGGAAATTATTGTCCAGTTCAAGCCACTGAAAATTATTTATCAACCGCAACTATTACCACAAATTTGCCTGCGCAGCCTGTCGATTAAGCGCATGATTGGCAATCTGGTTAACAATGCCAAACGCTATGGCGCAGAACCTGTGTACCTGTCTGCCAGCCTGTTAGGGGCTTATATCATCATTACCGTACGTGACAGCGGTAGCGGCGTGGATGAAGACGATATCGAATCCCTCATGCAGCCATTCGTGCGCGGTGAAAGTGCCCGAACTACACAAGGCAGCGGACTGGGCCTGGCGATTGTCAAACGAATTGCTGAGCTGCATGGTGGTTATGTCAATGCGCGCAATCATCCTGATGGTGGCCTTGAAGTGAGCGTAGGGCTACCCTTGGTGCGCAAGCCGCCAGTTGATCCCAAGGCTGAAGTGAGCACCTTGCACAAAATTAAAAAACGCCTAACCGGTGAAGACTAAAGCCTTATAAAAAACCCAATGATTGGTTTACTTACAACGCATAATAAAAAACCCCTAAAGCCTGTAACTTTAGGGGTTTTTTGACCTGCAAACTAGCGCAGGTCTTACGCATATGGTGGCGTGAGGCGGGATCGAACCGCCGACACACGGATTTTCAATCCGTTGCTCTACCGACTGAGCTATCGCGCCGATGGGTGTGAATTAAATAGAAATACCTACTTCAAGTCAAGTGCTATTCCTTAAAAAGCGTTCTTATGTGTCTTTTTTAAACAGAACGTTACTTTATAGCTTAAATCTTGCCCAAATGCGACAGGCAGCGGTGAATCGCACCACAACCGGGTTTGAAATGCTTGACGCCTTTTTGTTCTTCGGCATCGCATACGCCTTCAATCAGGCGCTCGGCCACGCCACGGCCACGGTTGGATGGATGCACCACCACATAATGCACCAAGCGGGTGTCCTCCTGCCCGCTGACCCACACAGCACCAATAATTTTCTGGTTAAACTCAGCCGTATAAATCAGGCTACCCTGCTGCATGGCCGTTTCCAGCTGTTGTACGGCATCATCGCCATCACCAAATTCAGGGCTGGTTTCATAAAGCCGGCTCAGCTGTGAGCGCAGGCTTTCGTCGTTAAGCTCAGAATACGCGTGAACGGTAATTGGCATAGCAGCCTCCCACTGGTCTTTTTGAATGAATTAACTCTACCAAAGGCTTCACCCTACTGCCAGAGAATACGTTATAATTAATGTTTTTCAGGAGCTTTGTCGATGGCAGAACGTGTCAGTGAAGTGGTGCGCAATACCAGTGAAACGCAAATCCGCGCACGCGTCAATCTGGACGGTACTGGTGCAGGGGTGCTCAATACCGGTGTGCCTTTTTTAGACCACATGATTGACCAAATTAAACGCCACGGCTTGTTCGATATTGATATTGAGTGCAAGGGCGACCTGGAAATCGATGATCACCACACGGTAGAAGACTGCGGTATTACGCTGGGTCAGGCCTTTGCCAAGGCATTAGGTGATAAAAAAGGCATCCGCCGTTATGGGCATTTTTACGCACCGCTGGATGAAGCGCTGTCGCGTGTGGTGGTGGATATTTCCGGCCGTCCCGGTTTGTTTATGGATATTCCATTTACCCGTGCGCGCATTGGCACGTTTGATGTTGACCTGTTTTCTGAATTTTTTCAGGGTTTTGTCAACCATGCCCTGATGACCCTACACATTGATAACCTGAAAGGCAAAAACAGCCATCACCAGATTGAAAGCGTGTTCAAGGCGTTTGCCCGTGCACTGCGCATGGCCTGTGAGCTGGACCCGCGTGCAGCAGGCACCATTGCTTCCACCAAAGGTAGCCTGTAAATGAGCCAAGCCAGAACACGTATTGCCTTGCTGGATTATGGTATGGGCAACCTGCACTCGGCGGCCAAGGCACTGGAATTTGTGGGCGCAACAGTTGATGTGACCAATGACCCCAAGGTAATTGCACAGGCTGACAAGATCATGTTTCCCGGTGTGGGGGCCATGCGTGACTGTATGGCCGGCATGCAGGCCGTACACGTGGATGAAGCAGTAAAACAGGCGGTGTTTAACAAGCCGGTACTGGCCATTTGTGTGGGGATGCAGGCTTTAATGCAGCATTCACAGGAAAATGGCGGTGTGAACTGTCTGGGTATTTTTGAAGGTGAAGTGCTGCGCTTCCCCGATCAGGCTGGCCTAAAAGTACCGCATATGGGCTGGAATGAAGTGCACCAGTCTGACCCTGCTCACCCCATGTGGCGCGATATTGCGCAAGACAGCCGGTTTTATTTTGTACACAGCTTTTATGTGCAACCTAAAAATCCTGCGATTGCAGCCGCAACCTGTGACTATGGCCAACCATTTACTTGCGCCTTAAGCCAAGATAATTTGTTTGCAGTGCAGTTTCATCCGGAAAAAAGCCACACGGTTGGGTTACAACTGTTGAAGAACTTTGTGGAATGGAATATTTAAACTGCTGTATGATTTTTAGGCAGTTTATTTTTTAAGATCTATTACTTAATTTTTTGATAGATAATTTTTGCTTATCACATTTGCTTAATACTGAGGATAGCTTGCCATGTTGATTATTCCAGCAATTGATTTAAAAGACGGCAAGTGCGTGCGTCTAAAACAGGGCCGCATGGAAGATGATACGGTATTTTCAGATGACCCTGTGGCTACTGCAACACACTGGGTAAATGAAGGTGCACGCCGCCTGCATCTGGTTGACCTGAATGGCGCATTTGCCGGCACGCCAATCCACAAGAATGTAGTAGAAGCCATTGCCAACGCACACCCTGAATTGCCAATTCAGATTGGTGGCGGTATTCGCTCCATGGACACCATTCGCCATTATCTAGAAGCCGGGGTTTCCTTTGTGATTATTGGCACCAAGGCCGCCAAGGAACCGGAATTTGTAGAGCAAGCCTGCAAGGAATTTGCCGGGCATATTATTGTTGGGATTGATGCCAAAGACGGCATGGTTGCCACTGATGGCTGGGCCAATGTTTTGGACATCAAGGCTACTGATCTGGCCAAGCGCTTTGCTGATGCCGGCGTGTCCAGCATCGTATACACCGATATTGCCCGTGATGGCATGATGCAGGGCGTTAACGTAGAGCAAACCGTGCAACTGGCCGATTATTGCGGCTTGCCGATTATTGCTTCTGGTGGTGTAACCAACCTTGAAGACATTCGCTCGCTCAAGGGCCAAAAAGGTATTCTGGGCGCGATTACCGGCCGTGCCATCTATGAAGGCAGCTTAAACCTGCGTGAGGCACAATTACTGCTGGATGAACAGCACATTTAATTGTGCTATTTCATAAAAAAGAGTTTTGTTTTTTAAAGCGCATACGGGTTTCAGATGCGCTTTAATTTTAATAAGCTATTAAAACAATTGCTGAAACAACTACCTAAATAGCGGCATACTCAGAATAATTAGTAAAACCCAGTTCATCATTACTGTTGCCCAGAATACTTGCTGGAACTCAGTTTTAGCGCTTTTATGCCGCAGTTTTTGTTGTGCTAACAGTGCGCCCGGCCAACCACCCATTAGTGCCAGCAGATGCAGGTTTTTTTCAGGAATACGCTGTTTGCCCTGCTGTGCTGCTTTCTTATCCATGTCATAAATCAGGTAGGTCAATCCACTGAGAAGTACTGGAATTGCAATTGCCCAGACTGGCAACTGGTGGGTTAATTGCAAGGCCATGATAAAAGCGCCATATAAGGTGATGAGCCAGCCGCGCCATGCTTTACTCTGACCAGTTGCAGACGGCTTAGTTGTCTGAGCTGACTGACGCCGTACATAGCTCACCCGCTGGGCATTGAGTCGGCCCTTGCTATCCTGTATCACTTCATATTCCAGCAGTGCACCTGCCAGTGGCCGTGGCCCACGCTGCGAAAATGACTTAATATGCAGGAAAATTCTATTTTCACCCTGACCCGGGTTCAAAGGCTGAATAAAGCCATAGCCTTTGTCATCATTCCACTCAATAACTTGTCCCTGATAACGCATGCCTGTTTATTCCAGCCCACTAATTGTAAGTGGCGAGTGTAATCGATCTGCCAGCATGGCACGCATCTCGGCAGGATCTTTTTGCAAAATATGCTCACCATTACGGGCTTCTAACTGGTTACGTGCGGCAATTTGCAGGCGGGATAGCCAGAAACGGCAAGCAGCCATGGCCAGATAAATCGGCAAGGCCTGCTGCTCATCCCCGGTTAAGGGGCGCACCTGATGATAGGCCTGAATAAATGCCTGCGCTTTTTCTAAATCCAGTGACACATTCGGCCACTGGCTGCAAAAATCGTTCAGGCAAATGGCAATGTCCAGTAACCACTCATCATAGGCCAGTTCAGAAAAGTCCAGCAGCCCAGTCAGGGTATTGCCATCAAACAGGGTGTTATCACGAAACAAGTCACCGTGAATCAGGCCACAGGGACGATCCGGATACTGCTGCTGTGCGGCTTCAAACTGCGCAAAACTTTGGATTAATAATGCTTGGTCTGCTGGCGTTAAACCGGGCATGAGTTCATCACGGCTATGCTGCCACCAGACCTGTCCATGATTGTTGTCGCGGTGCAGCGGATAAGTGCGCAAGGTGAGGTGCAGCCGGGCCAGTGTGTTTGCCATTTCACTTACTTGCCGCACAGTGGGTTGCATGGGCGGCTGGCCCATTAGGCGGGGTGCCAGTTGTGCAGGCTTGGTTTGGATAAAATGAATGACCTGTCCGGCCTGATCACTCAGTGGTGCAGCAACCGGCAGGCCTTGCTGTTTAAGATACTCAAGCAGCGGAATCAGCTCGTGAATGTCATTGAGGCTCATTTCCTCAAAAATGGTCAGTACCAGCTGTTGCGGCGTGTCCAGTTGCACAAAATAATTGGTGTTTTCAATCCCGGCTTGAATGGGGATAAGACCAGTGACCCTTAGCTGGTAATGCTCTGCCAGCTGTTGTACTTGTTCCAGTGCCACCGTGGTATAAACTGACATGAATCCCCTGCCTGCACGCTTTTGCCTGTCAAATTTGCTAGAATATAGCCGTTGAAATACAAGCGCTAGAATAACGTGTTATGGCGCTATTGTGCGTGCCTGTTCATGTATTTCATCTTTCATCCACTCTCCTGCCCTGACTGGAACTTGCTATGCTGGCCAAACGTATTATTCCCTGCCTTGATGTTGATAACGGCCGTGTGGTCAAAGGCGTGCAGTTTGTAGATATCCGCGATGCTGGCGATCCAGTGGAAGTGGCGCGGCGCTATAACGAACAGGGCGCAGATGAAATCACTTTTCTGGATATTACCGCAACCCATCATGGCCGTGATACCACTTACCGTACTGTCGAGCGCATGGCGACCAGCGTGTTTGTGCCCTTAACCGTGGGTGGTGGCGTGCGCAAGCTGGAAGACATTCGCCAGTTGCTCAATGCTGGCGCCGACAAGGTGAGCATTAATTCGGCTGCGGTGTTTACTCCAGAGTTTGTGGGTGAAGCCTCGGCACGTTTTGGCGCACAGTGCATTGTGGTGGCGATTGATGCCAAAAAAGTGGGCGACAACAAATGGGAAATCTTTACGCATGGTGGCCGCAAGCCCACTGGCATTGATGCCGTGGAATGGTCAATTAAAATGGCAGGCCTGGGCGCTGGCGAATTACTGGTGACCAGTATGGATGCTGATGGCACCAAAGCTGGCTACGATCTGGGCCTGATGAAGCAAATCACTGCCAGCGTAAATATTCCAGTGATTGCCTCAGGTGGCGTGGGCAACCTGCAGCATTTGGCTGATGGTATTTTGCAGGGCGGTGCCGATGCCGTTCTGGCGGCCAGCATTTTTCACTTTGGCCAGCATACCATTCCGGAAGCCAAGCAATATCTGGCCAATCAGGGCATTGAAATGCGACTGTAAGGCTTAAATCGGGGTTAGACCTGATTAAAAAGCGGTGTACTGTTTCAGCCAGCATTTGAGACAGTCACCGCTTTTTTATTGGCTTTTAATTTTGCAAAGGCGCTTTTAGCGTTAAATAGAGTTCTTATTAAAAATCTCTTAAAACAAAGTGATTAAAACAACGCCATTACAGTAACGCGGTTAGCATTTTCAGGTTCAGCAGCATCAGTGATATGGCAAATACCTTCTTTAAGGTAGCTACTGGCAAGCGATGCGCCAGTTTTGCCCCCAGTGGCGCGGTAAAGAAACTGCATATCGACATCAGCAATACGGCAGGCCAGTAGACAAAGCCAATGGTGTAGGGAATTGTGGCCAGATCAGCATCATGGTTGAGTAAATAGCCACATGCACCTGCTAAGGAAATCGGCAAACCCATGGCTGCTGAGGTGCCAATGGCTTTTTTAATATCAACATTGCGCCAGCTTAAATACGGCACAGTGAGCGAACCGCCGCCAATTGACACCAGTGCTGAAATGGCACCAATTCCTGCCCCGACACCCAGCAACTCGGTACTGGATGCAGGCTTATGGCTGGGGCTGGGTTTCTTGTTTAAAAACATTTGAATGGACACATAGCCCATAAACAATGCAAAGAATATGGCAAGGTATAATGATGGAATTTGCGCGGCTATGAAAGTTGCCAGAAACGTCCCTGCAATCACTGCCAGTGCCATACGCTTGACGATGTCCCACAGCACTGCGCCGTTGGCATGGTGCGCACGCATACTGGAAAACGAGGTGGTGACAATGGTGGCCATGGAAGTGCCCAATGCCAGATGCACCCATTAACCGGTTCAATGCTCATGGCCAGAAAAATGGTGGTGAGCAATGGCACCATAATGCCGCCACCGCCCACCCCCAGCAAGCCTGCCATAAAACCGGCAAATGCTCCCAGCCCAATAAAGGCTAAAGCCCATTCAAGCGCCATATCCACACCTGTGAATGCAAAACGTAAATTTTACGGGCTTTCGCGCAAACCTGCCATCAGGCAAAAGCCCGCACTTTATTTAAGCCAGAATATGGTCATGGTAAGGCGTATATTGTTCGTTGAGTCGACTGTCTTATCAGTTTTTTAACTAGGCCTCTGCCATACCTTCATTAGCACTTTGCAGTATATGGATTAACTCAGCCGTCATTTCTGGCGTAAAATGATAGGGGTCAAACTTGTCTAATCCATAGCTTTTTAAAAAGGAGGGTACGTCTTGATCAATAGCTGCATATTTCATTTCCCAAGATGAGAAAGCAAATTTTTCAATCGGCTCAAGTGATAATACCTTTAGCTCAGTATGACGCTCATCCTTTTCCAGCTTGGCATATAACGCATCAATATGTTGCTTGGCACCTTCTAAACATTGAAAAAAATAACCATTACCAAAGTATAGCGCACCCACTAGCTTATTTTTTCGGTTTTGGCGGCGTGAAGTGGTTAAGATATTGATAATATTTCTATCGTAACCTTCTTTTTTATCATTAAGTGGTGTGAACGTTGCTTTACTAGTATACGTCATACGGATGAGTTGATCTGGCGTTTGTTCACTCATGGTTAATTCTCCATATCGTCCAGACTTTCATCCTATACAGATTTTCTAAAGATGGCGGCCTACTTTGCAGTTCTCTAACCAAAAGACACGAATTGATATATTTGACTTAGGATCTTAATAAGTTCTTTATTAAAACCCTGTCATTACTATGGCTTGCCTGAAAGGGTTTAAAAGTGGCCTTACTGACATAGACCATTCGGCTATAGTGATTTGTCATGTCATTACTCAGCTTAAGTTATTGCTTGAATTAGGTTTTCTCAGCTGCTGAGGATTATAAAAATTTACTAAAATTACCTTAGCTGTTTTGTAGTTTCTCTAATTTAATTTTATTATGCCACACCTATTTAGTAGTAACTTTTTAACTGCTATTTTAAGTTTATGCCTTTGATTTTTATGATTATTAACTCACGGCTATTAGCTTGATTATTTTTTAAACACCCTAATATATAAAGAACTTAATGCGGATTGCGTTGTCTGAAGTGCTCGGTCAAGGCAGTAATTGCATAATGTTTTTTCAACCAAACGAGGTTTTTCATGTCGAGTTTACCCAATGGTGATTATTATCGTCAGCTCACCCTGTTTCAGCAGGAAAAGCAGGCTTTGATTGATCGCTCCATTTGTTTAACCGAGGCTGCCAAGTATTTTGGCATCGCACCCAAGGCCTTTATTCAACAATTGCATGCCTTAAAGCTGATTTACAAACCCGCCAAACACTGGCTGGGCTATCAGGACAAGCTCAATGCCGGGCTACTGGTGCAGCGTCCGGTAGAGTTTACTCATAGCACCGGTGAAACCGGATTTCGCTCACAAGTGCTGATTACGCCAAAAGGCATGCGCTGGCTACATCGCCATTTAATGCCCAGTATGGCCTAAGCAACAGGCCTACTGGATTTTGTTTGTACCTTACTGGTCGTTGGCCAGATCTTCCATGCCGCTAGAAGGTTGGATTTTTACCTTCTCAATCTTGCGGCCATCCAGCGAAATAATTTCAAACACCAGACCATCGCTCACTACTTTTTCGCCCTGTTCTGGCAAGTGACCCAGCTGTAATAACAAATAACCTGCCAGCGTGGAATATTGCTCGGCATCATCGACCAGATCCACGTCAGTCAACAGGGAAACACGGCGAATGTCGCTGGAACCATCCACAATCCACGAGCCATCTTCAAGCTGTACTTCGCAGTCGTCATTATCATGCTCATCGGGAAATTCACCGGCAATGGCTTCCAGAATATCAATGGGTGTGGCAATCCCTTCAATCGAGCCATATTCATTGAGGATAATGGCCATTTGCAGCGGCGCCTGACGTAACTGTTCCATCAGGCTCAGTACCTTGATGTTTTCATGCACCACCAGTGGCTGGCGCAAGGCCTGCTCGACGCCCAGCTTACCGGTTTCCAGATAGTGATTCAGGAGGTTGTGATTGAGGGCAATCCCTTCCAGATTGTCCAGATTGTCACGCGCCAGCAGCAACCGTGAGTGATTCATGTTCATGATGTGCTGGCGAATGGATTCTTCATCTTCTTCCAGATCAATCCATTCAATATCAGGGCGCGGCGTCATGATCGACTTGACCGGGCGTTCAGCAAGGCTGAGCACGCCATGAATCATGCCCTTTTCTTCCGGGGTAAACACTTCATTGGCCAGCGATTCCTTGGCCAGTACATCAGCAGTTTCACCCAATTCTACCGGTTCTACATCAGCACGGCGGCCACCCAGCAGGCGCAGGACGGCATCGGCGGTGCGCTCACGCAGGTCACTGGTGGTAATCAGGCGTTCGCGGTTGCGGCGTGCAGTCTGGTTAAAGGCTTCAATAATGACCGAGAAGCCAATGGCTGCATACAAATAGCCTTTGGGAATATGAAAGCCAAAGCCTTCGACAATCAGCGAAAAGCCAATCATCATCAAAAAGCCCAGACAAAGAATCACCACCGTTGGGTGTTTGGACACAAATGCCATTAACGGTCTGGAAGCCAGCATCATGATGGCAATGGCAATGGTGACGGCAATCATCATGATGGACAAATGCTGCACCATGCCCACGGCAGTAATCACACTATCCAGCGAGAACACGGCATCCAGCACCACGATCTGGGCAATCACCACCCAGAAAGCGGCATGCACTACATTGCCTTCCTTGGGTGCCTGTCGGCCTTCCAGCCGTTCATGCAACTCCATGGTGCCCTTAAATAACAGGAACACACCGCCAAACATCAGGATCAGGTCACGCCCGGAGAAGTCGTAACCCATGACGTTGAATAGCGGTTCGGTGAGGGTGACAATCCAGGCAATGGACGCCAGCAGCACAAAGCGCATCAGCAACGCCAGCCCAAGACCAATCAGGCGTGCCTTGTTGCGTTGCTCAGGAGGTAATTTTTCGGCCAGAATGGCAATAAACACCAGGTTATCAATACCCAGCACAATTTCCAGAATGACCAGCGTGGCAAGGCCAAGCCAGGCGGACGGGTCAGAAATCCATTCAAACATCATGCTGTAGCCTCCTGAATGCAGTGCATCGTGGCTATCTTGTTATGGCAATCTGCGAACCTGCTGGATGACAGCATCATATAACAGGCCCGGCAGGAAGTAAGGAGAGATAAGTCATCAGGACTATAGGGTGCCAAAGGACAACAACCACTACTCATAAGAAAAAATTTCTGACCAAAAGTGATAGCAGTATAAAGCAGGATTTACGCCAGCTTCATTAAGTTTTTTCCGACAGGTTTCATTAAATTATGTTACCAATCATGTGAATGATAAAGCTATGTACTTATAAATCCTCAAAATTAAGTTAGGGTTAAGCTGTAGGGCTGCTTGTTGCAAGGAATCCGTTGACCAAACTATGGGTTAATTGCTGTTGTCCTGACCACTTCCTTCAGGGCATGGATGTCATGCCAGTCATGGACTTTCGCCTTGTTTTAAGGCACTGTGGCACCCTGTTTTACCTGATGCCACTGACTCTGGAACTGACGATTCAACATGACAAAAAGCCACATGACAAAAACCGTTGCAATCATTGGAAGCGGCATGGCAGGCCTTGCCGCAGCACGCCTGATGAAAGAGGCCGGCTTTGCGGTGACTATTTATGAAGCCTTAGAGGGGCGCGGCATGGATAGCCATACGGTGCTGTTGGATGGCGGCATTGTCGATGCTCCACTACGGGTTATGAATCCCTCACTGTGGCGCAACACACTGGCTTTGGCCAGCCACATGCAGGTGCCCGTGTTCCGGGTGAATACCTTCATGTCATGCAACTGGCTGGATGGAGAAATTGACCGTTCCCCACGCCTGACACCATGGTTTAAAAGCCAGCGCACCCGTCTGGGCAATTTGCCCACTGCGGCCAGCCTGCGCTTTATTAACCGCGATACGCTCAAGCTGGTTAAAGGACTGTTTCAACTTAAAAAAGCCCTTAAGCAGTTTAAGCAGCATCCGCATCAGGACATGAGTCTGGCTGAGTTTGCCAGCTTGCACAATTTTGACCCGCTATTCTGGTATGGCACAGTACTGCCAGTGATCAATACCATTTGCACCTGTGAACCACAACATACTGCCCGCTGGCCAGCCAAGCCTTTGCTGGCGTTTTTGGAAAAACTGCTGGATGGCGAACCGTTGCTGCGCATGCAGGGTGGCACACCAGCGCTGGTGAATGCGTTAATTAAGGATATGCCCAGCATTAGTGGCGCCAAAGTGGAACAAGTGCAGCAACAGGGCCAGCAGGTGCTGGTGCGCAATGTACGTGGTGAACAGGGCCTGTATGATTATGTAATTGTGGCCACGCCCACCACCCAAATGGATTTTGTGGATGTACAGCAGTTTGCGCCTGAGCTGGCAATTTTAAAACAGTTTCAGTTTGATTGTGGCGAACTGGTGATTCACCGTGATACCCGTTTTATGCCTGTTCAGCGCAAGGACTGGACAGTACTTAACTACAGCATGAACCGGCAGTTTAGCCAGCAAATGTTCAGCATCTGGATTAATGCCATTGAACCTACGCTGGTGGGCAAGCCGCCAGTATTTCAAACCTGGAATCCGGTATTTGAGCCCAAACCCGAGCTGGTGATTTCACGGGTTAAGCTCACCCGCGCCATTGTCGATCAACACACCACAAGACTGCTGCGCCAGTTGCGGCAGTTGCAACAGCAGCCCGGCCAGCGCGTATTCTTTTGCGGTTCATGGTCGTGTGAAGGTTTGCCCATTCTGGAATCTGCGGTGACTTCCGCTATGTGGGTGGCCAACCAATTGGGCGTTAGGGCAGCTTTTGCCGGTAAAGCGCCATTACTGGTGCAAACGCAGGGCTTGGCACGCTGACAGGCCCATCCATGAAAAACACATTCAAACCTGTCCTTGCCAAGCAGCTTAAACAATGGCTACCCGTTTTATCACGCCATCAGCAATTAAAGCACCGCTTTGCCATTGCCAGCACGCTGTTGGGTGACCCGAACCTGCTGGCCTGGAGTAATCTGGGCTTTTGGCACAATATCCCGGATCTTAAAACCACTGATTTTAAAACCAGTCCGTATCAGGTTGCCTGTACACAACTGGCGCAACAGGTTGGGCTGGCAGCTGACCTGCAACCCAATGACCATGTACTTGATCTGGGCTGTGGGCAAGGTGCCAGCTTGGTGTACTGGACAAAGCAGTTTGGCACTCAGCACCTGAGCGCGTTTGAAATCCAGCCTGCCTGCATTGCACGCATACAGGCAGCAAACTTGCCACAGCTTAATGGGATTTATCAGGCCGCATTTGACCAGTTGCCGCTACCGGACAATGCGTTAAACCATGCTTTTGATGCGGTAGTTTGTGTGGATGCCGCCTACCACGCCCATTTTTGTGATTTTCTGGCCGTGAACATGGCTGCGCTTAAACCACAAGGGCGAATTGCCTTTACTACCTTAAGCAAAAGTAATGACTGGTCACAAGCCTCGCTTTTAAATCAAATCCTCACGCTAAAGCTGCTCAATCTGGCCTATGTGCCCGCGCAAAACCTGCTGAAAAATGATGAGATCAAAACAACCTTACAGCAAGCAGGCTTTACCGACATCCGCCTGCAAGTACTTGATGCTGAAGTTTTTACAGGATTTGCTCGCTATATTGAGCAACTCAACGCGCCAAACACACTCATACTGGCTGCAAAAGCAGACTGGCTTAAAATTAAAATGACTGCCCGGCTGTGTGCTTTTCTGGCAAAGTACGGACTGGTTCATTATGTGCTGGTGAGTGCCCGGCTGGCTTAAAGTGCCTGGCTATTATGGAAAGTTGATTAAGAAGTCTTTAAAAGATAAGTAACTTATGGTTTGTAGGTTTAATCCTTTTTTTAAAGCATTTTGTTATAAAGAAAATTCAAGCCCAACCAAATAGCATATGTTTAAAATCAGCAGGCTATTCATTATAGAATCAGCAAATAAAAGCAAGCCAGCAAATGCTTAAGCGCATTATGTTACACCCAATTGATGACCAATTGACGAATCGTAGCAATACAACAAATAAAGCCCTGTAAAATGCTGCAAAAGCACGCAAAGCGCCACTCAAAAATTGCACAATTACCCGCTATTATTACGCTATAAGCCGTGCCTGTTATGGCTATCCGTCATGGAAAAGCAAGGCCATATGAACACTGGGCGGGCCATTATAATCCTTGCAAAATTTACTACTATGACAGTGCTTATTTAAGGCACTAGTCATTCCTACGAATGGATCATGAGAAATAATGAATCAAGCAGCGTCTTCCTATCTCGGCTCAAATTCCAATACTGAGCCTTATGCCAAGCCCCATACTGGCTTATCTTCTAATACACAAACTGAAAAACCTAATACTAAAACATCTGGCCATGCCATGAGCCTGAAAACCACCATACCCTTAGTGGCCTTGTATTGTGGCTCACGTGCAGGCAACAAGCCGATTTACCGTGAACAGGCCATTTTACTGGCACAACGGCTGGCCCAAAACAATCTGGGGGTGGTCTACGGTGGCGCCAGTATTGGCCTGATGGGTCAGGTGGCCGATACTGTGCTGGCGCAGGGTGGTGAAGTCGTAGGTGTGATCCCGGCATTTTTACTGCAAAATGAAATTGCCCATGCCACACTCACCGAATTGTATGTGGTGAACACCATGCACGAGCGCAAGGCCATGATGGCAGAGCGTGCCAGTGCTTTTGTTGCCTTGCCCGGTGGCCTTGGCACGTTTGAGGAAATCCTGGAAGTTGCAACGTGGGGGCAACTGGCACAGCACAGCAAGCCCATCGTGCTGTTTAATGTGCAAAACTATTATCAGGGACTGATTGACCAATTGGCGCATGCGGTGAATGAAGGATTTTTAAGCCCTGAACATTGTGCCAAGGTGGTGGTATGCCAGACCGTCGAGGAAGTGATGCAGGCCATCCAGCTTGCCACGCAGCAACCCGGCAGCCTACAAACCGAGCATGTATAGCCGTAACTCAGGTTTAAAATGGCATGCGCTCGCCTAGCATCAGCTTTTTTTGATTTTAACCGCAAGCATGCGTGCCATACCGCCGTAGGCCCAACTGATCATGGCATAGCTGATTAAGAATAAAATAACCAACACAATCAGGATAATGACAAGTCCAATGCCCGAGCTTAGGGTTTGACTTAAGAATGCCATATTTTCGCCAGCCCATGCCATGAATGCCAGTGCAACCAGCGTGAGCACCAGTGAACTGCCCCAGCTAATGGCCAGTGATGCCCAGAGCAGCCGCTTTTTTTCAGCGGGATTGGGCGCCCTGAATTGGTCTTTAACAAACAGTTGCCCGGTAGTAATCGCAGCCATAAAAGCCGTTAAAAACGACAGGCTACTGCCAAAATCAATAAAAAAGCTGATTGCCAATAAAACTACATTCAACAGAATATAAAGGCCAAAGTAAGCCCAGTAATATTTTTTTAAGTTCAATTGGAATTTTCCTTGAGTAAAAGGCTTGCAAAATTAGGGTTTGATCCTTTTCTAAGCCTATTGTTTAACAAGCTCAGCAACTGTGGTTTGACACGGCTCCTGAGTCTGTAGTTCGACAAGCTCACTAACCATCAAAGGATATTAATGCTCATCCAGAATATCAGCAAACCGCGCCTGAATGACGGCTGCCAAATCCTGTGGTTTTAAACCAATATCCAGCCCGCGTCGCCCGCCACTGACATACATGACTGCCAATGACTGCGCCGAGGCATCAATCAGGGCGGTCAGGCGTTTCTTCTGGCCTACCGGACTAATGCCACCCACCAGATAACCCGTGATGCGTTCGGCATCCTTGATATCAGCCAGATGCAGTTTTTTACAAGCCAGTGTCTGTGCCGCTTTTTTCAGGTTCAAGGTATGGCTGACTAGCAAGATGGTGACATAAAACTGTTTGTCATCCGTCACCAGCAGGGTTTTAAACACCTGTTCCAGCGGCAGGTTGAGTTTCTGGGCGGCTTCCAGTCCAAAGTTACTACAGGCGGGGTCGTGCTCATACTCATGGATGCTGTAGCTGATTTTCTGCTGGTTCAGCAGGCGGCAGGCCGGGGTCATTTCTCTCTCGGTTCAATCCAACACTGGGCTGATTGTACTTTAGTTTTGCAAGAGACAGCACAGGTCAGGCAGGTCAGGTTTTTTAGTCAGGCTTTAATCAAACAAGCAAAACTTATCATCATACAACAGCTTGTTACAGCCCAGATCAGTCCTAAGCTTTACACTGTGGCTAGCTGCTATGGGGCCTATTTCTTATGAGACATCGCTGCCCCTATTGTTCTTGGCTTTTTATTTCGTTTGATTTGAGCTGGCTTTGCTTCAGCCTGTTGCCTGTGAGGTCGCTTGTGGCCAATTCTATTCCTGCCGCATCTTCGAGTCAGCCAGTGCAGTCGCCAATCAAGGTTGATCCTGATTATAAAACCCTGCTGTGGCTGGTGGCGCTGGGCTTTTTTATGCAGTCGCTGGATTCCACGATTGTAAATACTGCCCTGCCCAGCATTGCACAGAATTTAGGGGAAAGTCCGCTGCAAATGCAATCCGTGGTGGTGGCCTATGTATTGTCGGTGGCAGCAGTGATTCCGGCCAGTGGCTGGCTGGCAGACCGTATTGGCATCCGCTATGCCTTTTTGGGTGCCATTGTGATTTTTTCGCTGGCATCGTTATTTTGTGCCCTGTCGCAAAACCTGAACCAGCTGATTGCGGCGCGGGTATTACAGGGCGTGGGCGGTGCCATGCTGCTGCCCGTTGGGCGGCTGGCCATTTTGCGGATTGTGCCGCGACCCCAGTTTCTGGCAGCCATGAGCTTTATTACCATTCCGGGGTTGATTGGCCCACTGGTTGGCCCGGCACTGGGCGGCTGGCTGGTGGAAGTGGCCAGCTGGCACTGGATTTTCTTGATTAACCTGCCCATTGGCATCATTGGGGCACTGTTAACCCTGCGCGTGATGCCGGTATTAAAAAATCCGGCTGTCCCCAGCTTTGATATAAGTGGCTATGTGTTGCTGGTAGTCGGTATGGTGTGTTTGTCGCTGGCACTGGATGGCCTGTCCGATCATAGCATGGTGGCCGTGATGCTTATTTTGCTGATCATGGGTATTGCCGCCGTGGTCGGTTATGGCTTTCATGCGCATAAGCACAGCAATGCGCTGTTTCGGGCTGATTTGTTTCAAAACCGCACCTTTAGTATTGGTATTTTTGGCAACCTGTTTGCCCGGCTTGGCGGTGGTTCCATTCCTTTTTTAATGCCGCTGATGCTGCAACTGGCACTGGGCTATAGCCCGGTAGAGGCAGGCCTGATGATGATGCCGCTGATTCTGGGTGCCATGACGGTTAAGCGGATTATCACGCCGTTAATCCAGCGCATTGGCTACCGGCGCGTGCTGGTCAGCAACACGTTAATTGTAGGTCTGGGCATTGCCAGTTTTGCGCTGATTCCTGCCGACCAGCCCACCTGGTTAAAAGCCATACATTTCTTTGTATTTGGCATGTTTAACTCGGTGCAGTTTACCGCCATGAATACTCTCACCCTGAAAGATCTGGAACAGCGCCATGCCAGTAGCGGCAATAGCCTGCTTTCAATGATTATGATGCTGTCCATGAGTCTGGGGGTAGCAGCAGCCGGGGCAATCCTGTCCGGTTTTACCGCGCATTATCAAACCCTGCACTCTCAAGCCAATGTGCTGAGTGCTTTCCATGCCACCTTTATTTGTATGGGCGCCATGACCATGGCTGCCACCTGGATTTTCTGGCAGCTTGAGCCGGAAGACAAACAATGCAAACGGCAGGAACAAGCCGAAGTAGGATTGCCTGAATCATCCTAAGCCAGCATTATAATTATGGGGTTACAGGCTTAACGCAACGCGCCAATATAATGATGCGGTACTTCCTGCTGTGCATATTTGTCTTCACTTCCAGCAGAGAAATACACGCTTGAGGCACTGCTGCCCTGTTCAGTAGCACGACTCACTCTTTCCTGTAATACGGGAATTTCAGTGACCGCAGCCGGAACGAACCGCTCAATACGCTGGATCAATCCTGCCATATCGGCATCGGCATCAATCCGCGCCAGCCGCAGGATTTCCAGTGCATAATCCTGATTCTGGGTCATATATACACTGTCAATTACCCGCCCCTGCTGACGGCGTAAGCGCACATACAACTGGCTGGCCAGTGAAAAAAATTCCGCATTCACATAATCATTGTGCCCAAAACTGTTTTTCATTCTATTGTTTCCTCAAGCATGGCTGGCATCAAAAGGCTTACCGGGCCGCAAAACCGGGTATCCCTCTTTCCTTATTGGACTCATTACCCTAAAGCAATAAGTAAGCCAAACTTAAGGACCCGCCGGACAATGCACTCAGGCTTAAGAATTCAATCTGCTCCCTAACGCTTAACGGCTTTTTTTAACAATGCATTTTCAGGAGCAGGATTAAGGTAATATCACCAGCCTGCACCAGATTTTTTCAGCCCTGCCCATTAATACAGCAAAAGCACAGCCCTGTTTTTCAGGCCTTGCCATTGAAAGTGCCTGACTGCACCTGCTGCTCAAATTGCTGCTTAAGCGCAAGATAACGCGGATGTACTTTGGCTTCATCCCACTTGGCCTTAAAAATTCGCGCAGCCGCAGCCTTGACTGGGTCTTCCGGGGTGCGTGGCAATTCATCACGGCCATGCGCCCCACTTAAGCCTTTTTTATCATCCGGTACCGGGCCATCATATTTTTTGCCGCCTTTGTGGTTGGCATAACGCCGCGCCCGGGTGTAACCCATTTGCAGGAACTTGCGCGCCATGTCGGCCCCAACAAAGTCATCATTGTCCAGATAATTTAAAAACAGCTCAAAGATCTTTTCACTGCTCAGCCGTGCCTTGTCCTCATCGGCAAAACGCCAATGCGGCAAAATCTCTGACTTATATGGTTCCACCAGTAACACGCCCTGCTCACCCCGGCCTACCCGGTACAGTTCAGGATGCTGGCGAAAATCAATTTGCTTAAAATCCAGACTGTAATCAAAGCTGTTTGAGTGTACCCGCGCAGCACGGCGTGGCACCTGATTTTTGCCGGACTTGGCAGCTTGTGCAGTGCTGGCTGATCTGTTGGCATGCATCATGGGCAATCTCCCGGCAATACTGGACGTTCACTAAGTTGATTGTGACGCAATTCATGCAGGCGGCTGTACGGGCTTGGTTGAAATTGGGCAACTGGCTGGTGATATTTTTTTACATTTCAGTGCGCAATTTCTGGACTGATTTTGCAAGCTGTCACCAGACCGTCATATGCCTTTGCTAAAAATAAGGCTCAAAAAACCCTGTGATCATTCAAGAGGTGAAATCATGAGTATTGATGTGAGCAGCCAATTGGCCAAGGCTGAAAATCCGGAAGTGTATCGGGAACGACTGTATAAGCTGCAAGTCCGCTGTGTGCAGGAAATCCGTATACTTAATAAAAAGCTGAATGAATTCCATCAGCAGGCATCACGCCATACGCTACAGCAGCGCATTCAGGAACTGCAGCAACGCCAGAAGTTTTATCAGGCGCAATTAACCAGCCTTACCACTTGTGCCCTAGCCTAGTGCGTAAGCTGGTTTTAAATTATGTTGAATCATTAAAAAACTGGCTAAATTTTTATCGATTACTACACGCAATCACCAGATTCAGATTAAAATCCCAAACGCATTTTTCTACATCCCTATTGGGATTTTTTCATTTTTATGGCAGGTTGATTTATTATCCATAAGCAACTGTCCAGCGGTAATAGCCTTAATTATGGGATTGCCAATACATCAGAATAGCCTTCTAAATTCTTAGAAAACAATGCTATAACTATTCAATTTTATTCTTTGCCCCTGTATACAGACCATGAACCGTAGCCAGCGCCTGCTTCAACTTCTTCAATTGCTGCGGGAACATCACTTTCCGGTCACTGCGGAAACGCTGGCTCATCGGCTGGATGTAAGCGTGCGCACCATTTACCGCGATATTGAAACACTTAAACATCAGGGCGCCAATATTGCTGGCGAAGCAGGCCTGGGCTTTCAGCTACAAACCGGTTTTTTCCTGCCGCCGATGATGTGGACTGAAAACGAAATTGAAGCCCTGATTCTGGGTACGCGCTGGGTGGCCCATTTACCGGATGATCCGTTGAAACAGGCCGCAACGTCCATTCTGGCTAAACTGCAAGCTATCTTGCCTGAACCGCAGCAGCGCCTGTTTGAGCAAACCACGCTGTATGCCATCAATCAATGGTTGCCGGTGAATCAGGACATTGTGGCCTGCATCCGGCTGGCCACGCGCCAGCAAAAAAAGCTGCACATTAGTTATGAAAATGAAGCCGGACAGCAAGGGGAGCGCATGGTCTGGCCATTTACTATTGGTTATTTTAACGACAAGATGATCCTGGCCGCCTGGTGTGAGCTGCGCGGTGATTTCCGGCATTTCCGGCTGGATCGGGTACAGGCCTGCAAAGTGATTGATGAATATTATCCATCGTATAAAAAACAGTTATTTCAACAATGGTGCATCAGCCAGCGCATTACCATCACTGCTGACAGAAACTGACACAACGACAGCTTATGATGCAGGACAGACAACAACAGCAAGGAAAACCAACAATGAGTCAAATGACATTTTATACCCATCCAGAATCACGTAGCCGTGTGGTTGACATTATGCTGGCAGAGCTGGGAATTGATTGTGAGCGGGTGCAACTGGAATATGGCACCAGCATGAAAGCGCCTGAATATCTGGCAATTAACCCGTTTGGTAAAGTACCCGCGCTGGTGGATGGCGAGGTGGTCATTTATGAATTAGCGGCCATTTGTGCCTATCTGGCGGATAAATATGCCGACAAAGGGCTGGCCCCTGCACTGAATGATCCCAAGCGCGGCCTGTATTATCGCTGGCTGTTTATGGTGGCTGGCCCGTGGTCAATGGCCACCACTGATCAGGTCCTGGGCGCCACACCCTCCAAAGAGCAGGAAGGTTTTGTCGGTTATGGTAACTATGAAACCGCCTTGCATGCGTTAATCAGTGGCTTAAGTGAAGCAAATCCCTATTTGTGTGGCGAGCAATTTACTGCTGCTGATGTGTTTGTTGGCTCACATCTAATGTATATGCTTAGCTTTCAGCGCCTTGAACCGCATCCCGTCATTTTACGCTATACCGATAACCTGAAACAGCGTCCCAGCTTTCAGGCGGCTTTTGCGCCCAACTCCTAAAACCAGACCGTAAAAAAGGACTCATTGGAGTCCTTTTTTAGATTTGTGCTGGAAATTAACGCGCTCTTTGCTTGGTTCTGGCCGGACGGGTTTTATGATCCTGATCCCTGTCTTTTTGCTCGCGCGGTGGCAGACCCGTATGCTGGGTCAGGATCTGGCCCTTTTGGGGACGCTTAGTTTGGCTTGATGGCGTACTACGTGGCTGGGAATGACTGCGCTTTTGCGAATCGCCTGCCACACTGGAGTTTTTCTTACGGGCTGAGTTGTATTCGCCTTCCGTACCTTGCGGCTGATAGGTCGGAATGAGGTGCTGCTTGCTGTTGCCAATCAGGTCACTGCGGCCCATGCTTTTTAGGGCTTCACGCAACAATGGCCAGTTGTTAGGATCATGATAACGCAAGAACGCCTTGTGTAAGCGGCGGCGTTTTTCACCTTTCACAATATCCACGGTTTCAGAATGGCGCGATACCTTGCGCAGCGGATTCTTTAAGGTGTGGTACATGGTGGTGGCGGTTGCCATTGGACTTGGATAAAAGGTCTGTACCTGATCGGCACGGAACCCGTTTTTCTTCAGCCAGATGGCCAGGTTCATCATGTCGTAGTCGGTGGTGCCCGGATGCGCGGCAATAAAATACGGAATCAGGTATTGTTCCTTGCCGGCTTCCTTGCTAAAGCGGTCAAACATTTGCTTAAAGCGGTCATACGTGCCAATGCCCGGTTTCATCATTTTGGATAGGGCATTTTCTTCGGTATGTTCCGGCGCAATTTTAAGATAACCCCCCACATGATGGGTCACCAGTTCACGCACATATTCAGGATTCAATACTGCCAAATCATAGCGCAGGCCGGAACCAATCAGGATTTTCTTGATGCCTTTAATGGCGCGTGCCTTACGGTAAAGCTGGGTGAGTGGTGCATGATCGGTATGCAGGTTATCACACACACCTGGATATACACAGGATGGCTTGCGGCAGTTTTTTTCAATTTGCGGGTCTTTACAGGCCAACCGGTACATATTGGCGGTTGGGCCACCCAAATCGGAAATCACGCCAGTAAACTGCGGTGCGGTGTCACGGATTTTTTCCACTTCCCGTAAAATGGATTCTTCCGAACGGTTCTGGATAATACGGCCTTCATGCTCGGTAATCGAACAAAAGGTGCAACCGCCAAAACAGCCACGCATGATGTTGACCGAAAACTTGATCATGTCAAACGCCGGAATGCGGGCATCGCCATAGGCCGGATGCGGCAAACGCGCATAAGGCATGTCAAACACGTAATCCATTTCTTCAGTGGTGAGTGGAATCGGCGGTGGATTGATCCATACATCGCGGTCACCATGCCGTTGTACCAAGGCACGGGCATTGCCGGGATTGGTTTCCAGATGCAAAATGCGATTAGCATGTGCATAGAGCACGGGGTCATTGGCGACCTGCTCAAAATCCGGCAGGCGAATCACCGACAGCTCACGCGGTGGTAGCTTATGCTTAATGGCTTTGCTGGGCGCTGCTTTAAGTTGCACAATTTGCGTATCGGCATCAAGTTGCGTGCCTTCACGCACAATGGGATTCGCCACTGGTTCTTTGGTAAACCCCTGATACTGGCTCACAGAATCCTTCTTTTGCTCCCCTTTTCCATTTTCCAGGTCGCAACCAGCAAGGTCTTCCGTCATCACATACGGGTTAATAATCGGGTCAACGCGGCCAATGCTATCTACGTCATTACTGGCAATTTCAATAAAGTCTTTCTTGGCCTGCTTGCCGTTTTTATTCAAAATAAATGCCGTACCGCGCACATCGGTAATGTCCTTGATGTTCTCGCCCTTGGCCAAGCGATGTAGCACCTCAACAATGGAACGTTCACCATTGCCATACATCAATAAATCGGCCTTGGCATCCATCAAAATGGAGCGGCGCACCTTGTCCGACCAGTAATCATAATGCGCAATGCGTCGCAGACTGCCTTCAATCCCGCCCAGCAATACAGGCACATCAGGATAAGCCTCGCGGCAACGCTGCGAATAGACAATTGCCGCCCGATCTGGGCGCTTGTTAGGTACATTGCCCGGTGAATAGGCATCATCCGAACGAATCTTGCGGTCAGCCGTATAGCGGTTGATCATGGAATCCATGTTGCCAGCAGTAACACCATAGGCATACACTGGCTTGCCCAGTGCCTTGAAGGCCTCGGCTGATGTCCAGTCCGGCTGGGCAATAATGCCTACCCGAAAGCCTTGCGCTTCTAACGTCCGCCCAATAATGCCCGAACAAAATGACGGATGATCCACATAGGCATCACCACAAATGATAATAAAGTCGCACGCATCCCAGCCCAATGCATCCATCTCAAGACGTGACATCGGCAAAAACGGGGCAGGCTCAAAACATGATGCCCAATGCTTGTTGTAATCAAACAACCGGGTTGGGGTATCAATATCTTTATAAGCGGTAGACATGCTGGCGGCTCTTTGAACGGCAAATTGGACTTGCGCAGTAAAACGGGCTTGCTAAACAGGCTGCCATTTTCCAGGCAAAGAAATAAAGCAAACGTGAGAACCGCTCATTTTAGCATGAATTGTATTGTTGATTAGGAATCGTACAATTTTTATTCTATGACATTCGCATAACTCTATTGACCGGGAGCTAAATTATTAAGGTATTGAATACCCGGTCAATAGCATGGCTTATAACCATAATGGTCATATCTCAATCATCAGGCATACACCACTTCAGCAATACTCACCTTATCCGCATCCTCAGCAAATGTTGCCTGATGGCTTGCCCGAATCATGTCCACGGCTTTTTCTGCAATCATGATGGTTGGTGCATTGGTATTGCCATTCACTACGTTTGGCATTACCGAGGCATCTACCACGCGCAGGCCTTCAATGCCGTATACTTTCAGCTCAGGATCAACCACTGCCATGCCGTCAATACCCATCTTGCAGCTGCCTACCGGATGATACACGGTATCAACCCGCTGGCGTAACAGCGCACGAATGTCATCATCGGTTTTCACATGGCCGGAAAAAATATCCTGCTTGATGATGGGGGCAAATGCCGGGGCATCCATCAGTTTTTTGGTGACCTTGAAACCATCCACCATGTCCTGCATGTCCTGTTCATCTTCCAGAAACTTGAAGTCAATCAGGATCGGATCATCGATGCTTGGTCCGCTAATTTTCACCGAACCGCGACTGCGTGGATTGAGCAGACAGACATGACAGGAAATGCCATGACCGCCATGCATGGTGCGTGCATGGTTATCCACCAGCGCCACCACAAAATGCAGTTGCAGGTTGGGCTTGTCCAGCTCCGGCCGGGTTTTTAAGAAGCCGCCACACTCGGCAAAATTGGTGGAAATCAGGCCACGGCGATTGCTGCGATACAAACGCAATTGTTTCATCAGGTCAAACGTGCCAGCAGGTGACAGGCCAAATGTGCCGCCAATCAGTTTGACCTTATAGCCAAAAATAAAGTCGGGGTGGTCGTGCAGGTTTTTGCCCACACCTGGCAAATCCTTAATAACCTTGATGCCATGCTGCTCCAGTTCGGCACGCGCGCCAATCCCGGATAGCATCAGGATTTGTGGCGACTGAAATGCCCCGGCCGATAGCAGCACTTCACAGCGCGCCTGCACGGTATGCAGTTTTTTCTGCTGGCGGTATTCAACCCCAGTGGCGCGGTTGTTTTCAATTAAAATGCGGGTAGCCGAAGCTTGCGTAATCACGTGCAGGTTGGGACGCTGGCCCAGATGCGGCAGTAAATAAGCACGGGCAGCACTCCAGCGTTCCCCATTTTTCTGGGTCACCTGATACACGCCCAGCCCTTCCTGCGTAGCGCCATTAAAGTCATCATTTAAGGGATAACCAGCCTGCTCGGCAGCCTGCAAGTAGGTTTGCTGCAGGGGATTGTCAGTTTGCAGGTCGCACACATTCAATGGCCCATGCTGGCCGTGGTATTCGTTATTAATGCGCTCGTTGTGCTCGGATTTTTTAAAGTAGGGTAATACTTCATCGTATGACCAGCCGGTATTGCCCAGTGCTGCCCACTGGTCGTAGTCATCGCGGTGACCACGCACATATACCATGGCATTAATGGCCGAGCAGCCGCCCAGTCCCTTACCACGTGGCTGATAACCCTTACGGCCATTCAAGCCGGGCTGAGCAATGGTTTCAAAGGCCCAGTTGTTCAGGCGCGTGGGAATACTGAGCACCGCAGCAGCAGGCGTGTTGACCATCCAGTTGTTGCCATTGCCACCGGCTTCCAGCAGGCACACCGACACATTGGGGTCTTCCGAGAGGCGGCCAGCCAGCACGCAGCCTGCTGAACCACCACCGATAATGACAAAATCATAGACCGACTGAGTCATGTTGCATCCTTTCCTTATTATTAGAATTTTAATTATGCTACTTTTTTAGAGTAAATACTTTAATTTTTATAATTGATTAAAACATTGAATAAAAAATCTCCATAAAAAAGCCGCATCAATCGACACGGCTTTTTAACATTCCAGGAAATCAATCCAGATAATAAGTAGCTAAAGGCGGAAAGCCATTAAACTCAACCGAAGAATACGAATTGGTATAAGCACCTGTGGTTAACCAGTAAACCCGGTCACCCACTGCCAGATTCAATGGCAATTGGTAGTGCGAGTTTTCATACATGATATCGGTAGAATCACAGGTTGGGCCAGCCAGTACCACAGTACCTTCCTGAACTTTTTCTTCCATTTTTGGCGTATAAATTGGATATTTAATCGCTTCGCCCAGTGTTTCAATCAAGCCCTGGAACAGACCAACATCCAGATACACCCAGCGGTTCAAGTCAGTACGGGATTTGCGCGAAATCAGTACCACTTCAGACACCAGCACACCTGATTCACCCACCAGCGAACGACCCGGTTCCAGAATAATCTCCGGCAGGTCATCACCGTGGTCATCATGCAGGTAACGCAAGATTTCTTCAGCATAAATCTGGATCGGGTTAACCTCAGAAATATAGTTGGCTGGGAAACCACCGCCCATATTAATCATTTTGAGGGAAACGCCTTCTTCAAACTTCATCCAGTCAAACATGTATTTAACTTTGGACAAGGCAGCATCCCATACCGCGATGTCTTTTTGCTGACTGCCCACATGGAATGAAATGCCATAAGGCACCAGACCCAGATTTTTGGCCTGTACCAACAGGTCAATCGCCATGTCCGGGTGGCAGCCAAACTTGCGTGACAATGGCCACTCAGCCGTTTCACCGCCTTCTACCAGAATACGCACAAAAATCTTGGAGCCCGGCGCCTGATCTGCAATATTTTGCAAATCCGCCTTGGAATCGGTGGCAAACAGGCGCACGCCCTTGTCATAGGCATACTTCACATGCGCGGCTTTTTTGATGGTGTTGCCGTAGGAAATACGGTCTGGCTCTACACCACATTCCAGTACGCGGTTGAGTTCAAAAATGGAGGCAATATCAAAATTTGAACCCAGTTCACGCAGCAGGTTAACCACTGGAGCGCCCGGATTTGCCTTCAGGGCATAATGCACTTTGGCAGTCGGAAAACAGGTCGCCAGTTCCTGATATTTTTGGCGAATAACTTCCAGGTCCACCACCAGGAATGGAGTCTCCTTGTCTTTGGAGAATTCCTGAATTTTTTCCCATTCTTCGGGTGAACAGTAGTTTTCAAGGCGCATGGGCATTTAACTCGGCGATTAGAAAAACAAAAAGTAGCCAATGGTTAGGCCGCGAAGAGTTTTTACTATGTCGGGTTTACTGAAAAGGTTCAAGTAAAACAACACAGTACTAACGAATCATTTAACTATCTTAACACGCTGCCTCAAGTGTTTTAGAACACAGCCTGTAAAGCGCGGATTTTGCCTGTATTTATGCAGCGTTACAAGACCTTTGGCCAGCAATTTTCAGGCATTTTTAACAGCATTTTTCCGCTGCTTTTACAGGGGCAAAAACGGTGCCTTCCCTGCACCGTTTCAATACTTTGGCGGTATCCTGCCAGTTTATTTATTTTTTGGGACAAGCTGATGACACGGCAGCAATTAATACTTAATTGTTACCTTTGCCCAGAAGTTTCTCCCCATTTCGTTGATGATTTCGGTAGCGGCATAACCAAAGGCTGAATTACCTGCACGGTTCAGGTGTTCGCTATAGGCTTTATCGAGCAGGTTATCCACGCCAATGCTTAGGTTCAGCAGGGGATTAAACTGATAGGCGGCATTAACGGAAAACACCCCAAAACCGCTACTTTTGCCGAGGTCATAGCCCACAATATTGCCCTGATTGAGCGCCACCCGATCCTGCCGGTCTACCAGACGCAGCAAGGCGCCGACACTTAACTGCTCCTGCTGGTAGGTCAGTCCAATGCGGGCATCCAGCGGGGCAATTTGTGGCAACGGCCGGTTGTCAGTCTCGTTACGGCCCCAGCCATACGCCACATTCAGGTCGGCAATTAGGTTATCCGTGAATTGATAACTTGTTCCGGCTTCTGCACCGGCAATGCTGGCATCAATATTTTTAGCCCCAGCACTCTTGCCTGCATGGCCTGCATGCTGGTGATAGCTGATCAGGATAAAGTTGTTAATCCGGCCAGCATAGGCAGAAATCCAGCTTGACCATGGCCCGGCACGATGGGTTAAGCCCAAGTCCAGCTGCGTGGTTTGTTCCGGCTTAACGCCCAAAAAGGCACTAGTGCTGCCGCTATGTACCGGGCTAAACAGCTCCCAGTAATCCGGCATGCGTTCAACATGCCCCACGCCCACATAGCCATTCAGGTTTTGATCAGGCCAGCTGTTTTCCAGCCGGATAAATCCGCTGGGCAGGGTTTCACGACGGGTTTTGCCATAAGGTGTGGGATAGGCATTGGTGGCGGCATCACGAGCCAGATATTTGACCTCATGCTGGTCGATGCGCAGGCCGGTAATAATTTTGCGGGTTTCACCCAATGGTTTGCTGAGTTCGGCAAAAATTCCGGTTTGTTCAAACTCGGCATCCTTGTCCCATACTGCATCTTTATAGGTATATTGTCCGCCCATACGACCCTTGTGTTCGCTGTGGCTGGCATCCAGACCGCTCACCAGGGTGTAATCCAGCCAGTTCAGGGTAACCGCCAGACGGCCACTGATGGTTTTGCGCGCCAATTCCATGGCCATGGCCGAATCCATATTGCCCATGCCATCTGAATCATCCATGCCGTCCATGCCATCCATGACACCAGAAGTATGCTCATGCTCACCGCCCATATCCATGGGGCTGGGTGTGCGCAAGGTAAAATTGTCCATCACATGGTCGGCATTGTTATAGTTGACCTGCCCTTCCAGCTTTTGCAGCCACGGCAACAGGTTGTTCTGGGCAAAACGCACGCCCACACTTTCACGTAAAAACTGGCTGCCATCCATGCTGCGGCCTGCATAACGAGCTTCGCCATCGCCCTTGCCCGCGCTCAGTTCAATCCAGCTGTCATCGGTGGGTGTGTAAGTGGCACTCAGGTCTGCATTCCACTTGCGCCACTGGGCCGGCACTTTTTTACCATTGCCATCCTTGTAGTCATCCGACCGTGAGGTGTTGGCATTCAGGCGAATAGAACCCTGCTGGTTGCCCAAAATGGTTTCAAAGTCATTGTCAAAGCGCTGGTTGGATGCAGCGGTGGCGCTGGCCTGCCCAGTGATAGTGTCCCCTGTAAGGCGTTCCGGTATACGAGCAAAATTCACGGTGGCCGCTGAAGCCGCACCAAACAAGACAGTTTGCGGGCCTTTAACCACGGTAATTTCATCAAAGTTTTGCGGGGAAATATAGGAAGTTGGCGCGTCCATCCGTGCCGGACAAGCACCCAGCATTTCGCTGCCATTGGTTAATATTTTCAGGCGTGAGCCAAACATACCCCGAAACACCGGGTCACCATTGGTGCCGCCATTACGAATGGCATTAAAACCGGCAATGTGCTTGAGATAATCGGCGCCATCGGTGGCAGGTACGGGCTGAATCGGCTGCTTGGGATCAGCCTGAATCAGGTACGCCTGACTGTTTTGCGGATTGCTGGCCGTCACCACAATCGGGGCCAGCTCACAGTTTTGACCCGTACGCCCGCTGTGCATACTTTCGTGATGGCAGTCTGGAATGGCCGCAGATGACATCGTACTGCTCCGTTCGTCAGACGCAGCAACCTGATCAGATGGCAGTTCAGACGGCAGTGTGACCACATTATCTGTAGCCGCAGGTGAGGTTTCGGCATGGGCCAGATTGCCATGAAATCCTGTATAGACAATACAGGCCACTGATAATGCCATGGTTGACAGTTTTAAAGCAGGGTTATTTAAAACTATCGAATTTGATAAAGATATAGTGCTGCTCGGCTGATTAAAATGAGTCATCATTAATCCAGAATATATTAACCAATAATTTTGAGTTATAAAATTTTAATAAATAATCACCACACCTTTTATATTCATTATAAAAAGCAGTTTATTTAAATAAAATTTTAGTGATACCGCTAGGCAATATAATCAGGCGGCGGGGCGCGACTTTGCGGAGTAATATAATCAGGTGTTAAGGCAGGAATCGCAGCATAGTAAAAGCGCGGTAAAGTGACGTAAACCGTTAAGGCAGCAGCAGACCAGAAAGGCTGCAAATCAGGCGGTGGAATGGCATGCCCATACAGCGTACAAAAGCCACAGGACAAATGGCTAAAGTGATGGTCTACCGTGTGGACTGGCGCTGCTGACCCAGCCATCGCATCAGCCATTGCATGCTGATGTGGAGGCGAATCATGCTGAAATGACTGGCGCTGTTGAGACTGATGATATTGAAGCTGACGGTATTGAGATTGCTGAGCTTGAACAGCCAACACATTCCCGGATTGGCTATGCGACTGACCTTGCGCGTGGGAAGCAGCCTGTCCAGAAAGAGAGGAGCCAAACGCATCGATAATGATCTGACAAACACCAAAACCAGGTACGCTATGACCCGGTAAAAATGGCTGGACAAAAACCACCAGCTGCATACACCAGGCTATTAAACCCAGTATTAAGCCGACATGTTGTCGCTGCACGACCATCTCATGATTTATCAAGTGAGCCTAGTTTAACCTCAAAAAAAAATTTGTCTATTTTTAAACGGTTTTAATTTAATCAATTTAAAACTGATCTGCTTTTATTTATATCAGCTGATTCTGTTTATTCACCAACCCACTTATATAATCAAATGATACAAAACAAAAATTAACAGCCTGATTTTAATAAATCGGTTAAACATCATTTAAACAGGCATGGTTTAAATATTCAGTGCACACCAGCCTGATTATTTTAGTGTGCGGTATGGATTGAAATACAAATACTGTAATTTTTATTTCAATCTGTATTTTTGATTTTTATATCCTGGTCTTGATGAATTGATCTTTAGCATTGCGGAGGCAGCATGACTTTAGGCCTAACGGCGCTTGAGCTGGCGCGGATACAGTTTGCCTTTACCGTATCCTTTCATATTATCTTTCCGGCCATTTCCATTGGACTGGCCAGTTTTCTGGCCGTGCTAGAAGCCTCGTGGCTGAGAACCAAAAATCCTGTCTATCGTGATCTGTATTTTTTCTGGATCAAGATTTTTGCCGTGGCATTTGGCATGGGCGTGGTGTCCGGGGTGGTAATGAGTTACCAGTTTGGCACCAACTGGAGCGAGTTTTCCCGCTTTGCCGGGGCAGTCACTGGCCCTTTGCTGACCTATGAAGTGATGACCGCCTTTTTTCTGGAAGCCGGTTTTCTGGGCATCATGCTGTTTGGCTGGAACAAGGTGGGGCCAAAGCTGCACTTTTTTGCCACGCTGATGGTGGCGGTAGGCACCTGTATTTCCACCTTCTGGATTTTGTCCAGTAACAGCTGGATGCAAACACCGCAGGGTTTTGCCATCGAAGGTGGCCGCATTGTCCCGGTGGACTGGATGGCGATTATTTTTAACCCGTCCTTCCCCTACCGTCTCGCGCACATGGTGGTAGCAGCTTTTCTGGTTGCTGCCTTACTGGTGGCTGGTGCGGGTGGCTGGCATTTGCTTAAGGGCCGCCGTGATGCCCTGATTAAAAAAACCTTTTCCATGGCGCTGTGGCTAATTGCAGTGCTTGCCCCGTTGCAGGCCATCATTGGTGACCAGCATGGCTTAAATACCCTTGAACACCAACCGGCCAAACTGGCTGCCATTGAAGGGCATTGGGAAACCAACAAGCATGAACCGATGGAATTGCTGCTGTTTGGCATTCCAGATATGCAGGCAGAAGAAACCAGATATGCCATCGGTGTGCCTTATCTGGGCAGTTTGCTGCTGGCACACTCCTTAGAAGGCGAAATCAAAGGTTTAAAAGAATTTGCCCCCGAAGATCGCCCCAACAGCCTGATTGTGTTCTGGAGTTTCCGGATCATGGTGGGTGTTGGCCTGCTGATGATTTTGCTCGGGTTTATTAGCCTGTATTTACGCCTCAAAAATCGCCTGTATGACAGCCGGAATTTCCATCGGTTTGCCTTTTTGATGGGCGGCAGCGGTTTTGTAAGTCTGCTGGCAGGCTGGATTACCACCGAAGTGGGTCGCCAGCCATGGGTAGTATATGGCGTGTTGCGAACCAGGGATGCGCTATCGCCGGTGAGTGCCGAGCAAGTGGGCCTGACCCTGATTATTTTTGTGGTGGTGTATTGTGTGGTATTTGGCGTGGGTATTTATTACATGCTAAAACTGCTCAACCAAGGGCCGCAGCCACTGGCACAGGATCAGCAAACCGGCGGCCCTGGTCAGTTTAAAACCCCGATGCGTCCGGTAACTGCTGCCGATGAGGCACCAGTTGACAATCCCTCCCCGCGTCCCTCAGCACCTGACGCCTCAACAGGTGCTAACAACACTACCGACAACACTGACCCCCGCAAACTGCCATCAGATGAGGAGCGCTAATCATGCTGGATTTATCACTGGTCTGGGCTGGCATTATTGCCTTTGGCGTGCTGATGTATGTGGTGATGGATGGCTTTGATCTGGGCATTGGCATCCTGTTTCCGTTTTTTCCCCAGCAGCCGGAACGCGATGTCATGATGAACACCGTAGCTCCGGTCTGGGATGGCAATGAAACCTGGATGGTGCTGGGCGGTGCGGGCTTGTTTGCTGCATTTCCACTGGTGTATTCAGCGGTGCTGTCAGCGCTATACCTGCCCATTATTTTAATGGTGGTGGCGCTGATTTTCCGTGGTGTTGCCTTTGAAATCCGCTTTAAGGCCAACCGCACCAAGCATTTGTGGGACATGGCCTTTATTGGCGGTTCCATTGCCACTGCCATGCTGCAAGGCATCATCCTGGGTGCTTACATTCAGGGCATTACCATTGTTGACCAGCGTTTTGCTGGCGGCGCGTTTGACTGGCTAAGCCCGTTTTCTGTGTTTACCGGAATTGGCGTGCTGGTGGCGTATGCAGCACTGGGCTGTGGCTGGCTGATCCTGAAAACCAGTCATGACTTGCAACAGGAAATGTACCGCCTGATGCCCAAGCTGGGACTGGCGTTATTGGTGATTTTTGGCATTGTCAGCCTGTGGACACCACTCAACAATCCCACCATTGCCGAACGCTGGTTTAGCATGCCGCAGTTTTTTTACTTCCTGCCTGTGCCTATTTTAGTGCTGTGGTGTACCTATGCGATCTGGCGTGCCTGCCAGAAACAGCAGCAGGCCAGACCATTTATTTACGCCCTGCTCATGTTTTTCATTGCGTTTAGCGGTTTTATCATTAGTTTGTGGCCAATGATTATTCCACCCCACATTACCATCTGGGATGCCGCGGCACCGCGTAGCAGTCAGGCGTTTACACTGGTAGGCGCAGCAATTTTAATTCCGATTATTCTGGCCTATACCGCGCTGTCGTATTGGGTATTTCGCGGCAAAATCCATGTGGGCAGCGAAGGCTATCATTAACTTAACATAATGAGGAGTATGCCATGAATCCAGGTAAGCAAGTCCCTGAAAGCAAGCCTGCTCCGGCACAGGGCAAAGCACGTCAACTGTTATGGTTTGTAGGCTTGTGGGTGCTGGGCGTGCTGGCCATGGGTGCAATTGCCGGGGCATTCCGCTTCTTTGCCCAGTTTGCCTATCAGTAAACATTAAAAGGCCCCAGCAAACATCGCAACTTTATGACGACTGGGGCCTTACTGATTTTACGTTAAAAGCCGCTTGCCTGTGCAGGGTACATGGCTTATAACCGGGTTTATGCATTGAGCCACTGATTAAAAATTAAGGATAACCACATGGCGCTGGAAAAACTGCCACGCAATAAAAGCAATGATTACACGCATGACATGGCTGCCGCACGCCGTACTGTGGTTGAAAATAACAGCGGCCATGCGTTGCATCACACCGGACAATACTCTATTCCACCCGAAGCCCTACCCGGCAATATTGAAGGCTTTAGCGGCATTGTGCAGGTGCCAATGGGTTTTGCCGGGCCATTACTGGTGCATGGCGAACATGCGCAAGGCGAGTTTTATGTGCCAATGGCCACCACTGAAGGCACACTGGTGGCCAGTTATAGCCGTGGCATGAGCCTGACCCGTGCAGCGGGTGGCATTACCACCACCGTAATTGACAATGCCATGCAGCGTGCGCCCGTATTTGTATTTAAGGATGCCCGTGCCGCCCGCGATTTTGGTCAGTGGGTCGATGCCCATTTTTCAGAGATCAAAGCCGCTGCCGAAACCACTACTCGCAGCGGCAAGCTGCGCGACATTGAACAATATGCCGCCAGCAAGATGCGCTGGTTGCGCTTTAACATGACCACAGGCGATGCTGCCGGGCAAAACATGGTATCCAAAGCCACCCACGCGGCCTGCCAGTGGATTCTGGCGCAGCAACCACCCGGTTTAGAGCACTTTACGCTGGCAGCCAACTTTGATACTGACAAAAAACACTCGGCAGTAAACAACCTGCACAGTCGTGGCAAGCGCGTGGTGGCGGAAATCACCATTCCAGCCGAACTGTTTCAGCCAATCATGCACTGTACCGCTGAGGATTTAATGCATCAGCGTGGCCTGTCCAATCTGGGTGCATTCATGTGTGGTTCAGTCAGTAATGGCGCGCACTTTGCCAACGGCGTGGCGGCAGTGTTTCTAGCCTGTGGGCAGGATATTGCCAATGTGGCCGAATCCAGTGCCGGTTTTGTTTATACCGAACTCAAGGACAATGGCGATTATTATATGTCAGTCACCATTCCATCCCTGATTGTGGCGACTTATGGTGGTGGTACCGGCCTGCCCACCCAGCGCGAATGCCTGCAAGCCATGGATTGCTATGGCGCTGGCAAGGCATATAAGCTGGCAGAAATTATTGCTGCCACCGTGCTATGTGGTGAGCTTTCACTGGCTTCAGCGATTGTGTCGAATGAATGGGTATCAAGCCATGATGCGTATGGACGGAATCGGAAGTAAATTTGGTATCAATTGGCGTTAAGCTGAGTATCAGATAATAAGGAGCATTTTAGGCATGGGTCGAGGTAAGTGATTTTTTGACTCATGCTTCATTGCCATAAATTTTATCACTTGGCTTAGGTTTTTCCACTAATTACCTCTATAATTAAGCTGATAGAAAATGTTATCCCACACAAATACCATCTTCATAATGATGATGGCTCATCAAAGCCGTTGTAAATTGCCCTATAAATTTTGAGTCAATTTCTTTTTTAGGTTTTGGCCTAAATTTACCCATCTCAATGGCCCAATCATAAACTCCTACGTTCACAGGGTATTTAGTCAAAACACCTGTTAATTTATGTCTTTCTATCCATTCTTCAGCGATTTTAAGTTCTTTAAAAGTCCCTGAAGCAAATGTTGCTCCAGGTGCCATAAAAACCCAGATATCTTCATACATTCATACTTTCCAAAATCAAGCTTTCTAGCAATCTTTTTAATATTACAGGTAATTTGAAAACGATCTTCATTTACTAAATGCGATCAAACTCCGTAAAGTTCATTGCACTGGATAGCACTTTACAATTACATCGCCAATTCTAATTGTTAGCCTCTAATTTCCAGTATCCGTAGTCATTTTAAAAATCCAGTTTCAAACTATTATTCCGCAGCATTAATTAACCCTGCTAACCGTTGAATCGCAGGCTCAATCTCTTCAAGCTTTACTGCACCATAATTTAACCTTATACAATTGGCAAACTGCTGGCTGGCTGAAAACATTGGCCCCGGCGCAATGCTGATTCCCGCTGCCAATGCCTGCTGAAACAGGCTTAAGCTATTAATCGCCGGATTTAAGGTTAGCCATAAAAAATAGCCACCGTCTGGTGCAGAAATTTGCGTATCTGCTGGAAAATGACGCTGAATCGCCTGAACCATGGCCTGATACTGCTGCTGTAAATGCTGGCGCAACTTGCGCAAATGGCGATCATAACCGCCATGCTGCAAATAATCCGCCAGTGCGGCCTGCGCCGGAATAGATGGCGAAATGGTGGTCATCAGTTTTAGGCGCTGCACCTGCTGGCTAAAGCGCCCGGCACTCACCCAGCCCACCCGATAACCCGGCGCCAGACATTTGGAAAATGACGAACAATGCATCACCCAGCCGTCATGGTCAAAATGTTTGGCAGGCCTGGGCGCAACATTGCCAAAATACAATTCGTGATAGACATCATCTTCAATTAAAGGAATGTGCTGCGCGGTAAGCAACTCAACCAGTTGTTGTTTTTTGACATCACTCAGGCTGGCACCTGTAGGATTTTGAAAGCTGCTCATCAACCAGCAGGCTTTGACCGGATATTGCGCCAGTGCCTGTTGCAGCAAATCAATATCCATGCCTTGCGCACCCACCGGAATTTCTACTGCTTTAAGCTGCAAGCGTTCCAGCACCTGCAAGCTGGCATAAAATGCTGGGGATTCAATCGCCACATAATCACCGGGTCTGGTCACGGCTTGCAAACATAAATTTAATGCTTCCATCGCTCCGGTCGTAATCATGACCTCATCTGGCGAAAGCAATACATCCGCCAGTGCATAACGCTGGGCAATTTGCCGGCGCAACTCCAGCACCCCAAGCGGCATATCTGTCACCAGCGTTTCTGGCTGCACAAAGCGCAAGACATGCGCAGCCGACTTGGCCAGCCGTTGTACCGGAAATAGCGCCGGGTCTGGAAAGGCTGAACCCAGTGGCACAATCCTGCGGTCACGCACAGATTCCAGTAGTGAAAATACCAGATCACTGACTTGCACAATGGTTGGGGTATTCATAGCCACAGCGCTTTTTTCGGATGGCGTGGTCACTGCATTAGAGGTAAACACTGTGGCTTTAGATTGGGGCAGCACATAATAGCCGGACTTTGCCCGTGCCTGAATCAAGCCCCGGCTTTCCAGCAAATAATATGCTTTAAACACCGTAGCCGGGCTGACATCCCATGAAGCACAGGCACTGCGTATGGAAGGTGCGCGCTCACCCGCCTGAAGTACGCCTATATGAATTAATTCGGCAATGTCATCAGCCAGTTTTTCATAGCGTTTCTTTTTCATAGCATGGCTTCTGATGCAGTGCGTGAATAGGCTAGCCTTGGTTATGGCTACAGGCAATATAGCATTTTACCGCAAGCGGCTATATGGCAGAGCTTAATTGGTGCTTAATAAGTTGATTTAACAGTAGATCTCTTGCATAAGTCTGGTTTCGACAAGCTCAACCAACGCTGCCTGAGCCTGCCGAAGGCGAGTTGGTACAACTTATGAAAAAAGTCTAGTAGTTAGAATAATGCACTAAGCTAATAAAAACAGATTACAGGTGATTTTATTGGAGTTATAAAAATGAAAATTTATGCATTAAAAAGCGCTGCCCTATAAACCTATCTATACAGCAGCGCTTGTTTTAAATATTACTTAAACCGGAAAAAGTGCTAGCGACGCACCTTTACTCTTTCTTTTTCACGGATGCGTTCAGCCTTGGCAATTTTTTCACGGATACGCTGGCGTTTTAAGGGCGACAGATAATCCACAAACAACTTGCCATCCAGATGATCCATTTCATGCTGAATACATACCGCCAGCAAGCCATCAGCTTCCAGTGTAAAAGTCTTGCCGTCCAGATCCAGCGCCTCAATTTTCACCCGGGCCGGACGTTCAACCTTGTCAAAAATCTGCGGCACCGACAGACAGCCTTCTTCATACGGCTGGGTGTCTTCGGTCAGCGGGGTAATCCTGGGATTAATAAATACCATCGGCTGGTTTTTTTCTTCCGACAGGTCCATCACAATCAGCTGGATATGACGGTCTACCTGTGAAGCAGCCAGTCCAATGCCCGGCGCCGCATACATGGTTTCCAGCATGTCGGCAGCCAGTGTGCGGATCTGGTCGTCAACCACTTCAACCTGTTTGGCCTTGGTGCGCAAACGTGGATCCGGAAAATTTAAAATTGGTAAAAGTGCCATGCAGTACTCATTCTCAGGTTAAAGCGGCTGGACTTCGCTTCAATAAACGCTTATTGTAAACCAGTCACGGGGGGAGCGCTTCATTGGGCTATGCTTACAGTATGATAGTATAGCGCAAAGTACATCGCTCAGTATTAGGGATTATCATAATGAGAACAGTATTGTTCATGAATATGGCCTCTAACAAGCACATGAAAACATCACAACAACCTGCTGCCACTCAGCATCACATTGCCAAAACTACTGGCAAAATCACAAGTAGATTACTGGCGCTTTCCTTGGCCGTTGGTGTTGCCTTTGCAATCCCGAATTTTGCTTTTGCTGATTCACCCAATCGCACACCACCCAGCCTGCGTGTCGATGCTCCCAGTGTTTATATTGTTAAAAAAGGCGATACCCTGTGGGATATTGCTGGCCGTTATTTAAGCAAGCCATGGCGCTGGCCGGAAATCTGGGCCGTGAACCGCCATGTCAAAAATCCGCACTGGATTTATCCGGGTGACCGTCTGCTGATCTGTCTGATTAATGGCCGTACTGTGGTGGGCCGTGATGAAGGCGATGGCTGTGCCGGAATTGAACGCCGCATGAATGGCAGTGTCAGGCTTGACCCGCGTATTCGCATATTACCGCTGGATCTGGCCATTCCTGTCATTCCCCTGTCCAGCATCCAGCAATGGCTCAGGCACAGCCGTGTGGTGAATGTGGAAGATATTGAAGGTACGCCTTATATTCTGGGGAATCGCGATAACCGGGTGATTGCTGCTGTTGGCCAGTCGGTTTATGTTCGTGGTCAGGGCCTGGTCATTGGCCAGCAATATGGCGTGTACCGCGAGGGCGCTGATTATCTGGTGACCGTTCGTAACAAAGTGGTTGATAACCTGGGACGTGAACTGCGTCAGGTGGCTTCCGGCACCATTACGGCCTTAAACGGGGATATTGCCACCATTGAACTAACCCGTAGTTTTGATGGTGAAGTGCGCAAGGGCGACCGTGTCATGCTTGAGGACACCACTCCGCTGCCCAATGCATTCTATCCCACCCAGCCGGATCAGGTGGCCAGTGGCGGTAAAGTCATTCGCATTCTGGATTCCATTAGCTCTGCGGCCAAAAACAGTGTGGTTGCACTTGACCGGGGGACGGCTGATGGTGCAGTACCGGGACAAGTATTTGCCATCTATCAGCGTGGCCAGGTGACCACTGACCCCAAAACCGGTGAGAAAGTTCAGCTCCCCAGCGAGCGCATCGGCATGGCCATGATTTTCCGTACATTTAATCGCGTCAGTTATGCCATTGTGCTGGAAAGTGATCTGCCGATTAAGGTGGAAGACGAAATTCGCTCTCCATTGGGCGATATTAACGACCAGCTTTAATTCAGGGTCTTTATATGGCTATTCACTGGTCGCAACGACTGGTTGATGAGCTGGCCCTGTGGTTTGTGGTTCAGCATTCTGTAAGCGCCTTTACGGCGCTTATGGCACATTTTGGCAGCGCTGATCAAGCCTTGCGGGCTTCTACCACCGCGTGGCAATCCTTGCGGCTACATCATGCCCATGCCAAGAAACTGCAGGACTGGCAGCAAAACCCGGCGCTGGCCAGCCAGTTTGAACAGGCGATTAAAAGTCTTGATCATGCGCAGGATCATGTCATTGCGCTAAATGATCTGCATTATCCCAAGCAACTCAAGCATATTCCTGACCCGCCCCCGTTTTTGTTTGTACGCGGCAGTATTCATGCGCTCAATCAGCCGCAAATTGCCATGGTGGGTAGCCGTAAGCCCAGCCAGAGTGGTTACCAGATTGCCGCCCAGTTTGCACAGGCTTTGGCACAACAGGGCTTTGTGCTCACCAGTGGTCTGGCGCATGGCATTGATGCCAGTGCGCATCAGGGTGCCTTGCAGGCTGGTCAGGGCCAGACCATTGCCGTGATGGGAACAGGCGTCAACCTGTGCTATCCCAGTGCCAATCAGCCCCTGTACTGGAAAATTATAGCCTCTGGCGGGGCAGTGATTTCTGAATTTATGCCCAACACTGCAGCCCGTGAATATCATTTTCCACGCCGTAACCGCATTGTGAGCGGTCTATCACTGGGTGTGCTGGTGGTGGAAGCCGCGCTAAAAAGTGGTTCGCTGATTACGGCGCAAAATGCACTGGAGCAAAATCGGCAGGTCTTTGCAGTGCCCGGCCATATTTACAATGAACAAAGCCGGGGCTGCCATCAGCTGATTCGGGACGGTGCCTTATTGGTCGATGACCCGCAACAAATCGTGGATGAACTGGACTTGCCACGTCGCTGGCACCTGCAGGAGCAACAGCACGCGCAAAACCTGCCCCAGCAAATTATTGCGCCCGAAGCTCATACCGTGGCCAGCCAGGCGTCCGCACAGCATAAAGCTAAATCCGCTGGTTCAGTTGACCCTGCTTCAGTTGCTTTAGCGCCTGCTCTAGAAGTTTCAGCGCATTTACAACCGGTTTATCAGACACTGGACTGGGTAGGCATCAGTCTGGACGATCTGGTAGACCGCATCGCGATTGATGTGGCCACGCTCACCAGTCATCTGATGGAACTGGAGCTACTGGGCTTTGCGGTACAGCAAGGCGGTTTGTACCTACGCTGCCGTCAATAGATTTTTAAGCTAATGTTTTATATTGAGTAATGCCTGTAGAGCGTCTTTGCACGCTTCTATATAAAAAGGTGATACACCAACGAAAACCGCTTTAAATTCTGCACGCACCATCTTATCTTTTATAGCCAGACTTATTTAAAATAGCTCCCATTAAAATAAGCAAGGTACGTATCATGCAGCTTGATCTCTCGCAGGCGATTCAAACCCTTCACAGTGGACAGGTGCTGGCTTATCCCACTGAAGCCGTCTGGGGGCTGGGCTGTGATCCCTATAACCAGCAAGCCTTTGAGCAAATTCTACAGCTGAAAAACCGTCCTATCGAAAAAGGTGTGATTTTGATTGCGGCCAGCCTTAAACAGGTTGAACCGTTTCTGACAGGTTTGAGTGCAGCGCAAATTGCCCAGATGCAGCAATCCTGGGATATTACTGAACAAGAGCAGGCCAGCACCTGGCTAGTGCCGTTAACGCATGCCGTACCTACATGGATTAGCGGCCACCATAACCGGGTGGCCATTCGGGTGACCACGCATCCATTGGTACGCCAGTTGTGTGAGGGCTTTGGTGGGGCGATTGTGTCCACCAGTGCCAATCCGGCTGGACTGCCACCCGCCAAAAACAGCACAGAGATTGTAAATTATTTTGGTGAGCAACTGGCGATACTGGATGGGCCACTGGGTCAAAGTACTGCGCCCAGCAAAATCAGGGATATTGTCAGCGGGCAAGTGCTGCGTGCTTGACCCATACGATTAAACGGGCTGCATGAGGGCTATGTTATACTGTGCCTTCAACTTGCCACTTGTTTTTTAGTACCAGCCATGTCCCTACTTCGCCCGCAATTCTGGAAGCATTATTCGCTTGCGCAGTTAAACGCTGCCGAATGGGAAGCCCTGTGTGATGGCTGTGGATTATGCTGCTTGGTCAAGCTGGAAGATGAAGACAGCGGACAAGTGGTCTATACCAAAGTGGCTTGCCAGCTACTGGATACAAAAACGGCGCAGTGCAGCAACTACGCCAACCGCAAGCAGTTTGTGCCGGACTGCCTACAACTCACCCCAGAACTGGTGCCACAACTCAACTGGCTGCCCAAGACATGTGGCTACAAGCGCGTGCAACTGGGGCTGGACTTGCCGGACTGGCATCCGTTAATGACCGGCAAGGCACAATCAGATATTCCTGCCAAAAAGTCTGCGGCTGGGCGCTGTATTTCTGAGCACGATATTGACCCTGATGACATTGAGGAATATGTGGTGCGCTGGGTGCGCTAGATTCATGTCGTAGTTTTCAATTAAATCACCTTCAATAGGGTAGTCTTGAGAAAATCACCAGTGGCGTGATTAATATCCCTATTTCATATTTTGGTTCTACGTTTATATTAAACACAATTTGAATATATTGATCTGCTTGATTTCACTGCCTGTACTGATAATAGTTAAGCTTGTTTTAGCGTTTCTAGCATGAACACCAATATGAAAAAAATCAAATTTATCCGCTGGATGCTGGTTGCACTGATCCTGACTTATTTGTCCCTGCTGGTTCCGGCACAAGCTCAGGTCGTGCGTCCCGAAATCATGGGCTGTGAGCAAGGCTGCCCAGTCGTGGCTGCCGGGTTTCCCATGCCATTTTTAGTCGATGGAGTCATCTCGCCAGTGGGTAGCGTGTCCATCAATCCCCTGGTTGTTTTGTTTGTTCATCTGGATGAGTTTGTACCCAGCAGCTTTGCGGTGTCCTATTTGTTCTGGCTGGCACTTACCCTGATTGCCGTGAAACTGTACCGGATTCAGCACCCTTAAAGGCATGTATCCTTTAGTTCTTTTTAAAACCAGATACTTAAACTCTACGCAACTCATCATCATTTCTAGCAGGCAATCACTGACAGCCCTTTAAAATTGGTTATGATTGACTATAAATTCATTCAAATGACAATTATGAATCCAGCTATTCCCCTGCCCGAACGTATCCGCCCCCGCCAATTGTCTGAAGTGATCGGCCAGCAACACCTGCTGAGCGAACAGGCGCCCTTGCGCAAGATGATTGATCAGGGCAATTTACCGTCCATGATTTTCTGGGGGCCGCCGGGGGTGGGCAAAACCACGCTGGCTTTATTGCTGGCCGAAGCGGTAGACCGGCCATTTATTAGCCTGTCGGCCATTAGTACGGGCGTAAAGGAATTGCGCGAGCTAATTGGTCAGGGCAGCGAACTCAGCACGCCTGTGGTGTTTATTGATGAAATCCACCGCTTTAACAAGTCGCAGCAGGATGCACTGCTGGCGGCGGTGGAAAAAGGCAAAATTACCTTGATTGGCGCGACTACTGAAAACCCGTCGTTTGAAGTGAACAGTGCCTTGCTGTCGCGCTGTCAGGTCTATGTGCTGGAATCGCTAACGGTTGAAGAACAATTGCAGGTGATCCAGCGGGCACTCACACAGGATGCGTTTTTAAAAGAAAAAAATATTGAGCTAAAGCAAACTGATGCCCTGCTGCAACTGGCAGCCGGGGATGCGCGTAAGCTGCTGAATCTGCTGGAACTGGTGATCAGCACGCAAGCCATTGAACCGATTATTATTGACAATGATCTGGTGATTAACAGCGCCCAGCAAAATATTGCCCGCTATGACAAAAGTGGCGAGCAGCACTATGACATTGTGTCGGCGTTTATTAAATCCATGCGTGGTAGTGACCCGGATGCTGCGCTCTACTGGATGGCACGCATGATTAAGGGTGGTGAAGATCCGGTATTTATTGCACGCCGTATGCTGATTCTGGCCAGTGAAGACATTGGCAATGCCAACCCGAATGCCCTGTTGCTGGCGGGTGAATGCTTCCGGGCGGTGCAGGCGATTGGCTATCCCGAATGCCGGATTATTCTGGGGCAAACCGCAGTATATCTCGCCACCAGTGCCAAAAGTAATAGCACCTATCTGGCGATTGATGCCGCGCTGGCAGCCGCTGAAAAAACCTCACATTTACCGGTTCCGCTACATTTGCGCAATGCCCCAACCAAAATGATGAAACAGCAGGGTTATGGCGCGGGTTATAAATACGCGCATGATTTTCCCAATCATTTTGTGGCGCAAACCTATTTACCGCCCGAATTGCAGGGCAAGCGGTTTTATAACCCGGCACAAAACGCGCGTGAACAGGAAACTGCCCGCTTGCAGGACAGTCGCTGGCAGGGTGCAACACCCACCAAAAAATAGCTTTTAATCAATGGATTAAAAAATTAAGGCTTGCCTACTGGACGGCGTGCGGTAATTTTGTCATGTTAAGCCATCTTCCTACAGGGCAGCCTGCTTATGCTGCAAACCGTTCAGAACATGGATGTTCGGCGCTATGTGCTGCTGGCAGCAGTGCTTGCCTTGATTCCCTTTGCATTGCTTAAGGCATTTTGGCCAGTAGCCGGTTCTGCTCATAAACAGGCTGTGTCTCCTGTCCCGATAGAACCTGTAAACAACGCCGTTGCATCAAAGGTCAACGCCAGCAATCCAAATGTAGCTGCCGCGCCTGCGTCCGCTTTGCCTACTTCTTTTGAGGATATTCTGGCGTATTTAAACCAGCATAAGGCACTGGCAAAAATGACGGATGCCAAACACGTTGATTTGCCCGACATTGCCAAGTATGGCCACAATCAGATCAGCTTTACCTATACCGATAACCAGCTTAACGATTTTCAGTATGCCGATGGCAATACTACCGCCAATTATGTGTCACGTCATTTTCAGGACATTATCTGCAACAGCTATACTCCGGAGATCCGCCAGATTTTTGTGCAAAAATACATTTCATTCCGGCTGATTTTGCAAAACCGCAATCAGTTTGTGCTGTTGTCCGAGGCCTTTAATCCGCAGCATTGCCCGGCTGCCCCAGCGCAGGAATGACGCATGCCAACTGACGATTCTGTAAATAACAGCGCTGCAAACCAACGCGCCACAGACAAGCAGGCTGCAATTAACCCGGTTGCATCTGTCCCTGCCCCAGATCAAGCTAACAATCCTGTATCTACTGCATCAATAGCCAACCCGGCAGCCCGAAGTTTGAGCAAAGCACGTGAAGAAGCCCAACAGGCACAGCTTCAATTTGCAGGCCGTGGCCGGAAGCTGGCGATATATGCCATTGGGCTGCAATTGCTACTGTTGCTGCTTAGAGCAAGCCTGGGCAAAACAGCGGGAATATCACACGATATTGTGCTGTATTTGTATTGCCTAGCCTTTATGCTGGCGATTTTTGGGATTTTTTTAATGGCACGTGGCTTACGCTTTAATAGCATCACCACGTTTGTTAGTGTGATTGCCCAGTTTGTTCCTGTTATTAGTACCCTGATTTTGCTGTATTTAAATATGAAAGCAACGCGAGCATTACGGCAGGCAGGCTATCAGGTTGGGTTACTTAGCATGAGGACACGGCAGCCTAAACCCTAAATCAGCGGGCCTGATCTATTCACTCCAAACCTGCTGCATTACCAGAATCCTCGCTACTATCAATGGTGTTATTTTTTTTCAAGCCAATGATCAATGCTCAGGCGGCCTGCACCCAGCAGCATCAGCGCCAGAAAACCACCTGCCAGCCCAATATTTTTCATAAAATGGATACTGTTGTTGTATTGCTGGGCAGCATCACTGCCGCCGACATGAAACAGCAAGGCCGTCAGTATACTAAACACCGCCAGACCCAGTGCAGCCACGCGGGTTTGAAAGCCCAGTAAAATGGCAAGACCACCGCCCAGCTCAGCAAAAATTACCAGCGGTAACAAACTGCCACTCACCTGCATGGCCTCCATATAGGCCACAGTACCTGCATAGTCACTGAGCTTACTCCAGCCCGAACTCACAAAAATAGCAGCAAGTGCAAGGCGTGCCAGCAATTGAATAATGGTTGCCAGTGCGGGTTGACGAATAAGGTTTGCCAGAAAAACATTGGGATTAAACATACGGTGCTCCAGAATCAGGTCTAATAAGTATTTAGGGTTGCTGCACACACTGTATAAAATCAGGCCTGTTCTTCCTACTGCAAAAATAATGACAACGCGTTGCATCAATGGAATGATCAGGCACGCCATTTAAAAAATCTGCGCGTTGTTGCAGCTTGATATCGACCATTATCTGGGTTGAAGGCTACGCGGGCAAAATTCCTTAAGCTAAATTTAAGCTAGGCTGCTTAGTGTGCAGGCCATTCCCGTGACACTAATGACCTGCCATGTTTGCTGATTTTCCTTATCACCGTTCCCGCACGTTCAAGCTTTCGGTTGCACTTAGCGTCTTGCAATTCAATGCAATGGTGGCTTTCTGGCTGGCCAGTGCGGTAAATATTCCGTTTTATCAGGCCATTGCTGCCTTAAGCTCCTATCATGGCCTTGCGGCTGCCATTTTCCTGCTGGCAACTGGCCTAATTATCTTTGCCTATTACCTGTTTGCGCTGCAATTGCTGAGCTGGCGCTTCAATGCCAAGTGGGTGGCAGGTGTGTTGGTGGTGATGAGTGCCATGGGCAATTATTTTGTGTCGGAACTGGGCATTGATATTAATCAGGGCCAAATCCTGAACATGATGCAAACCGACCTGCATGAGATGCTGGATCTGGTGTCCTGGCGCGCTGCCCAGCTTAGCGTGCTGACCATTATTTTACCCCTCCTGGTGATCTGGCAGGTCAGGTTGCCCAAAGCTTCTATTAAAACCGTGCTGTTGCAAAAACTGCTGACCTGCGTGGCCACACTGGCCATTATTGCAGGGCTGGTATTTACCTATTATGGCCAGTATGCGCCGATGTTCCGCGAACACCGCAATTTAAAGGAAAAACTCAATCCCAATAACAGTATTAGCGGGCTGCTGAGTTACGGCAAGCATTACTTTAAGCTGGAAGACAAGCCGTTATTGCATTACGGCACTGATGCCAAAATGACAGGCACTACAATGACAGGCACCGCTACTGACTTGCCGCGCCTGATGGTACTGGTGGTTGGAGAAACCGGACGCGCTGAAAGTTTTAGCTTAAATGGCTATCACAGGGACACCAATCCAGAACTCGCCAAGCTGGATGTGCTGAACTTTTCTAACGTGGCATCTTGTGGCACTGAAACCGCCGTATCGGTGCCTTGCATGTTTTCCGGTATGCCGCGCCAGCAGTATGATGCCTCACTGGCCAGCCATCGCGAGGGTCTGCTAGATATTGCCAAGCGTGCAGGCTATGAAGTGACCTGGATTGATAACAATTCGGGCTGCAAGCGAACCTGTGACCGGGTAAGCCGCTTTGGTTTGCCATTGGCAGACAAGCAACGCTGGTGCAATAATGGCGAGTGTTATGACGATATCCTGCTGGATAGTGTGGATGCCTATCTTAGCCAGTTGAAAAATAAGCCGCATCCAGCAAACCAGCTGATTGTGCTGCATCAGATGGGCAGCCATGGCCCAGCCTATTACAAGCGCTATCCAGCGGCATTCCAGAAATTTGTGCCAAGCTGCGATACCAATGCCATCCAGAATTGCAGCCATGCCAGCCTGATCAACAGCTATGACAATACTATTGTGTATACCGATCACATCCTGGCTGGCCTGATTGCCCGTTTAAAACAGCAAACCGGCTTTCAAACCGGGATGTGGTATGTTTCCGATCATGGCGAATCAACTGGTGAACATGGCCTGTACCTGCACGGCGCACCGTATGTACTGGCACCCAGCCAGCAAACCCATGTTCCCATGATTTTGTGGTTTTCCAAGGCGTGGCAGCAGCAACAGCCCACGCTGCTGCCCTGCCTGCAACAGCAATTAGGCCTGCCGCGCAGTCAGGACAATCTGTTCCCCACCCTGCTGTCTGTGTTACATATTAATACCCGGGTCATTGATCCGCAGTTCAACATGCTGTCACTGTGCCACGCATAGGTTTGCTGATGATTAAATTACTGTTTGTTGAAGATGACCCCATGATTGGCGAATCCACCCAGATTCTGCTTCAGCATGAAGGATTTAGCGTCGACTGGGTGCGTAGCGGGCTGGCCGCCATGGATGCACTGGCACGGCATGATTATCAGTTGGTACTGCTCGATCTGGGCCTGCCTGAGCTGGAGGGCATGGAGGTGCTGCGCCGTATTCGCAATGACAGTATCAATAGTGACAGCCAGGTTGCCGTGCTGATCATTACCGCACGTGACACCTTAAAAGACCGTGTACGCGGCCTGAATCAGGGGGCAGACGACTATCTGGTCAAGCCCTATGACTTTGAGGAACTGATTGCCCGCATTCATGCCTTGTTACGGCGCACCAGTCCGGCAGCCTTGCAGGATTATTACCAGATTGGCGGCATTCGCCTGTATCCGACTACGCATCGCCTGTTTAAAGGGGAACAGGAAATTGAGCTGTCCAACAAGGAATGGGCCATTTTAGAACCCATGATGATGCATCCCCACCAGATTTTTTCCAAAAGCCATCTGGAACAAAAACTGTATGACTGGCAAAGTGATGTGAGCAGCAACACCATTGAAGTCTACATTCATCATCTGCGGCAAAAACTGGGCAAGGATTTTATCCGTACCGTACGTGGAATCGGCTATTGTATTGACCAGCCCTCTGATTAAGCCGGATTTGTGTTTATGCCCCTAACGCTGCCAGCCTTTCGCATCCTGTCACCCCAGCAGCGCTCACTGCGGCAAAAGCTGCTGTTTAGCCTGACCGCCTTTAGTGTCTTGCTGTTTTTGCTGCTGGGCTATTCAGCCTACAGGATTGCACTGGAAGAAACCCAGGAAATTCTGGATCAGCAAATGAAGGAAATGGCATATTTTCTGGCGGAAACCTCTATTGACCATCTGGATTCTGCGTTTCGGCCCAACCACCGTTATGATGAAACCGATGTGTTTATTGACATCTGGACTTATCCGTCAGCCCATGCCAGCCAGCGCAAGCAGGTCCTGCGTGAAGACCCGGATCGCATTCGCCTGCCCCGCATGGCCCAGCCACAGTTCCAGCAGGTGCATTCATCGCGGGGGGAACTGAAAGTATTTGTGTTGCCGCTCCCAGACCGGCAAATCCAGATTAGCCAGCAGCTTAAGGTACGACGGCATCTGGCACAGGAACTGGCCTTGAGCATGCTGATTCCGTATGTGCTGCTGGTGCCTTTTCTGGTGCTGGGACTGGGCTTGCTGATTCGACGCTTGTTTAAGCCAGTTGATGCGCTGCAGCGCACCATTGCCTCACGCAATCATGGTGATTTAACCCAGATTGACACCCGGCATTTACCGCTGGAAATCAAGCCTGCCATTGATGAATTTAACCAGCTATTTCAACGCATTGAACAGGCACAGCAGCAACAGCAGCAGTTTATTGCCGATGCAGCGCATGAACTGCGCTCACCCATTACTGCCCTTAATCTGCAACTTAAAGTCCTGCAAAAGACCCTGCCGGCTGAATTAACGCAGGATCGCAACTTTGCCAGCTTAACGCAGGGCTTACAGCGCATTCAGCATCTGGTGCTGCAAATGATGACACTGGCGCATCAGGAAACCCAGTCTGCCAGCCCGCAACCGCTAACAGATTTGGTCGTACAGGTGCATTTTGTGATTGAACAGCTAATGCTGAGTGCCCGCAAAAAACAGATTGAGCTGGGACTGGATAGCCGTATTACGCAGCTTCAGGTTGCCGCTGATCCGGTACAACTGCAATCCATCCTGTTTAACATGATCGACAATGCCATCAAGTACACACCAGTAGGCGGTGAAATTGCCATTTGTTTAACTCAGGATGCACATCGGGTTTATTTGAGTATAGAGGACAGTGGGCCTGGCGTAGCAGCCACCGATTATCCCAAACTGACTGAACGCTTCGTGCGCCTGCCGCAAACCCATCAGGACATTGTCGGTAGTGGGCTGGGGCTTGCCATTGTAAAAAACGCGGTACAGCATCTGGGCGGCTCGCTGGAATTTAGCCAGTCAGTACGGCTCGGTGGCTTAATGGTTAAGGTGAGCCTGCCGTACTAACTGAACGCTCTGTCTGTGCTGAGCGTACCAGCCATACATTTGAATGATAGCGCATAAGCCCAGATTTACGGCCCACGCTACCCATAGTGTCCATAAATTATGGCTTAAAAAATGCGCGCCACGCATCATTTGCCCCCAGCCCATGGCAAAACCCAGAATCAACGTGGCCAGCAAATACCACACTGCGCGCTTGGGCTGTTGGTTCCAATAGGCAAAAAACAGGGCAATCAGGGCAAATCCGGCAGACGCATGGCCACCGGGAAAGCAATGCCCCGCCTTGGTCAAATGATCCAGCCAGACCACATGCTGCTGTTGGACTTGCACCAGACTCCATGGACAGGCATGTTCAGATTGTGATTTTAGCAGCCCCACCAGTGTGGTGGTTAAGGCAGTAGAGAGCAGTACATAGCCGCTTGGCCAGCGATAGTGATGCCAGTTGATCCGGTAAAAACTGCCGATCAACTGAATCATTAGTATAACAATGAGGCCAATAATCACATTCTTAACGCCATGATGGGCAATATGGGTCAGCCACCAGTTGTCACGCGCAAAAAAGTGGCCAGTGTTATCCACCCACGGGGCAATCAACCAGTGATCCAGCGGCCCATTGACCGGGAAAAACTGGATGAGCAGCAGCGCATAGGCCAGCAATCCAGCCGCATTGAACAGCCAGAATGTTTTGGAATATTGGGTTGTGGTGATTGCCATTGCTATTTAATGCCATCTCTTGGGGTATGCAAACGGTAAAAGCGCCAGCTTAAATTTTGCTTAAGCAACTGGCTTAAACCTGCTTACTGGCTTAACACGATTGATTGATGGCTGTTTATTTATTATGGGTTGATGCGCTGTGCCTAGTTTTTTTCACTCAAATATTTCCAGTAACGGCGCGGCACCTGCTGGATATGCAGTTTCAGATTTTTGCGCTCAACAATGTTGGTGCTTTTAAAATAATCCTTCCACAGCTGGTCATACAGCGCTTCCTGTGCGTCTAAGGTAATGCTGCTGGCGGTGAGCCGGGCCTGCTCAATCATGGATTTATTGGCTTCACTGGAGAGCTGAACTTCATGCACCTGCTTTAAATCATAAAACAGGCCATACTGACGTTTTTCATCATAAATCAGCCAGTGCTGGTCGGCATAGCGGCGTTTAAAATGCGGCGCAATCAACGGCAGCACATTAAAATCCGGGCTAATCACGGCAAAATAAATGCCCTCGCTGGTTTTTTTAAAGCGCACAAAGGCTTCCATCCGGTGTTTTTCCCGACTCACACTTTTGGCCATTTGCGTAACGGCCAATACTGCTGGATGACCATAATTGGCATGCACCGCATCCTGATGGTCAAACACATAGCAGGCCAGCTCAAACAAGTGCTGAAAGGTGGCGGCCTGCTCGGACAAATAGCTAAAATAAAACTGCCGGCTAAAATTACCACTGGTTTTCTGGCACAAGGCCGTCCAGACCCGTTTGGCATTGGCGTCATTACTGATAATCGTAATTTCTTCGGCCAGCCTGCCTTGATCATCCAGGCCCTGCTCATTTAGGCCTTGTTCATCCGAACCCCATGCACCTAAGCCCTGTGCAAACAGTTCCGGCTGAAAGTCTTTTTCACAATAAATCCGCAGCTGACCGTCCTTAAGCCGCTGCCTTTCCTTAAAGGCATAGGCGCGAAAGATACAGCACAGTAATCCGGCAAAACTGCCATCAAAAATATAGCTAATCATGCGGGTACTTGAAAACACATGACTTAAAAGCCAAGCTGCAACTGTGGCGATAAGGTAGTGGCATACTTGGAATTGGCCACCGCCAGAATACTGCTACGGATTTGTTCAGGCGTGGGATTGCGCAAGCTAAAGGGCGTATCGGCACAGCGAATAAAATGCCGTGCCCGGTTATAGGCCACCCCCATACGCTGCAACTGATCGCTATGCAACTTGCCAAAGCGCCGCGCCTGCACAATCTTGCGCGCTGATTTCACCCCAATGCCCGGTACCCGCAAAATCATCGGGTAATCTGCGCGGTTAATGTCAATGGGAAATAAATGCGGATTGCGCAAGGCCCAGGCCAGCTTGGGATCAATCTCCAGCTCAAGGTTGGGATGCTGTTCATTGACAATTTCCTGCACGCCAAAACCATAAAACCGCAGCAGCCAGTCAGTCTGGTACAGGCGATTTTCCCGGATTAAAGGCGGCGGTGTGCCAATGGCAGGCATACGCTGGTCGTGACTGATTGGAATATAGCCGGAATAATATACTCGCCGAAGCTGAAAATTCTTATAGTACTGATCAGCCAGCAGCAACACATCCTTATCCGTATCTGCCGTTGCACCTACCACCATTTGCGTGCTTTGACCTGCAGGAACAAACTTCGGCGTACTGCGAATGAGCTTGCGATCCTGCTTAAACTGCACAATATTGCGGTGCACAATGCCCAGATCATGTTTTACCTCGGCATGTGATTTTTCCGGGGCTAACAGCTTTAGTCCGGCTTCGGTGGGCATTTCCAGATTAATGCTCATGCGATCAGCATAAAGTCCGGCTTCCTGAATCAAGGCCTCACTGGCACCGGGAATGGTTTTTAAATGAATATAACCATTGTAATGTTCTTCCAGCCGCAGTTTTTTCACCACCTGAAGCATACGCTCCATGGTGTAATCGGCGTTTTTAAAAATGCCCGAGCTTAAAAACAAGCCTTCAATATAGTTGCGCCGGTAAAAATTCATGGTGAGTTGCACCACTTCATCCACGGTAAAGGAGGCGCGCTTGATGTCATTGCTACGGCGTGACACGCAATAGGCACAATCAAAAATGCACACATTGGTAAACAGGATTTTTAACAGCGACACACAGCGCCCATCTTCGGTATAGGTATGGCAAATGCCGGAACCCGTGTCTCCCACACCTTTTTGCCCGCCGCCCTTGCTGGTATTTTTTCGGTTACTGCCACTGGATGAACAGGACACATCATATTTGGCGGCATCGGCCAGAATTTGCAGTTTTTCGCGGATGCGTTCAGACATGATGATAATTTTGCTGGGCAGTAATAATGATTTTTAGCTTAGCAAGATTTCAAACAGGGTTAAAAGAGAGGAAAAATTCAGCGCGACAGGCTGTGTCTGCGTCAGGGTTGAAAAAAACCGGACTATTTGCCCGGCTTCTTATCATTTAAATCTTTTATCCTGTTACTTTTTACTGGCGGCCATAATCGGGCAACCCTTAAATTGCGCGGCCTGTGCAATGGCATCCTGCTCTCCCAACACGCGGGACAGCTCGGAGTTTTGCGTGCGCTGCGACTGGCCCACATTCACCGATACACTGGGGCCAATACCCCAGCCACCACGTCCAAAGCCACCCCCCACGCCTAAGCCTACCCCCACACCAGTGGTTCTGGGACTGCTGACGCCACGCTGGATGTACTGCGCAATGCGGCCATATTCAGCATGCAGTTGGGCGCAGTTGAATGCCTGATACTGGGTGGGTGACACATACATGGGCTTGACGCTGGAGGCACAGCCAGTCATCACAAGTCCACTGGCCATCAGCACGCCAAAAGATAGAAAATGATGTTGTAAAGCCCGATGTTTTAAAGCCACGATGATGCCCTCTTTCCCATTAGTTTAAATAGCTTATATTAAGCCTTGCTGATTTCATCAAACAGGTTCACATAGGCCTGCGTGAGTTTGTGGTCGGCATTTAAATGAATCAGTGGCTGGTTTTTCTGGTGCGATTCCTTCATCACCACCGAGGTTGGCAGCATGGTATCAAACACCGGCAGTCCTTCGTCTTTAAGTTCCTGTACCACCTGCTGTGGCAGCTTGGCCTGACTCTGGAACTGGTTCACCACGATGCCTTCTACCTCAAGCGCCGGATTATGGTCACTGCGGGTTTCCACCACATTTTCCAGCAGGGTTTGCAGGGCACGGCGGGAAAACACATCACAGTCAAATGGAATAATCACTTTTTCTGCTGCAATTAATGCCGACAGGGTAAAAAAGTTAAAGGCAGGCGGCGTATCAATAAAAATTTCATCGTACTGGCCAGCCAATTCATTCAATGCATCGCGCAGTTTGAAAATCTTGTGCTTGCTTTGTAGCGGATGTTCCAGCGCGCCCAGATTTGGGCTGGAAGGAATCACAAACAGGTTGTCAAATGGCGTGCTGTGAATCACTGCATCCAGACCGCGTTCCTTGTTTTTTAAAATGGAACCCAGCGCCGAGCCAATCAGGCCCTTACCTTGCGCGGCATTCAATACTTCATCAAAAAAAGTTTCAATATTAGGTTCCAGCACCGGATTATTCTGGCCATAGGTGGCTTTTTCGCCCAGCAAATACTGGCTGGAATTACTTTGCGAATCCAGGTCAATCACCAGTGTACGCTTGCCACGGGCTGCACTAATCGCTGCCAGATTCACGGTAATACTGGACTTGCCGACACCACCTTTTTGATTAAATACCACACGACGCATTTGTTTTCCCCTTCAATAAAAGCTGGCCTACCTGATTCTGAGATTAGTTTATTTGTCAGGCTAATGTGTTGCAGACTGTATAACAGTCATGGCAGTTAACTGGTTTTGCTGAATTGGTTGAATTTGTGGAACAACAGCAACGGACTGAGCATTTTGCTGGGAAGCTACGTTACCGGAAAAATCAGGTTTCAACACCACCAGCGTGAGTAAGCCGGCAAAGGCAATGGCTGCCACAAAAGCACCCGCCTTACGCTGGGCCAGACTCATGTCCCGTTTGCCAAACGCCTTGATGGTAGCCGATAAAATCACCACAAATAAAATGATCTTGCCATAAAACCAGGGCTGCACCACAAACTGGTTCTGGTACAACAAGACCATGCCGGTCAAAACCAGCACGGTAAAGGACAGATGCTGCAAGGCCACCAGCACAATACGGCCTGCTTTTGCAGGCTGGTTTTGCGGTGCGCGGAACAGCAAGGCAGCCCGGATTAAAAAACTAATTAGTGCCAGACTGCCAAAGGTCATGTGAATAATTTTTAAAATTAAGTGTGAATCCACCCCATGTCCTCTTATTGATTGCGTGATAGCTCGCGCTTTGGCTATTTAAACTAAAGGTTATTTAAAGCAAATGCCTGAATATGCTGTTTAAATTTAAGATTTAGGCTGATGCGCACATTGCGGGCTGTCTGGTGCATCACCCGTCCATTCATCCGCACTATAGGCATGAATTGCCAGCGCATGAATGCGGCTGGGTGCAATCAGGTCACCCACCGCGCCATACACCTTCTGGTGCCGTTGTACCAGCCGCAAGCCCTCAAACTGGCTGCTCACCACCACCACCTTAAAGTGTGATTCCTTGCCGGGAAAATAGCCACCATGCCCATGTGACTCGTTTTCAATCAGCAAATGACTTGGGGACAAAGCCTGCAAGCGCTGCTCAAGTTCGGTTTGTAGGGTCATGGCTACCTCATCCTGTTAAAAATAAAGTTTGGCAAAAGTGAGTCGTGAGTCTAGTCATGGCGCAGCTGACGCGGTCTAAAGCCGGCCAGCAACAGCGCAATGCCATACACCACCGCACCCAGCGCACACAAGGCCAGCAGCTCAATAATGCGCATCCATTGCGACACATCGCCATTGTAAAATTGTATCGCGGCCAGCAGGGCAGCCACCATGGCAGCATTTGCAAACCCGTACTGCACAAAGATTTTTTTCCAGTGACTGCCAAAGCGGTACACCTGCTGCTTATGCAAGTACCAGTACAGCAGACCTGCATTGACAAACGCCGATCCCGTTGAAGAAATGGCCAGTGCAATATGGGCAGCATCCCAGTGCATCAGCTTAAAAGTTCCAATCAGCACTACGTTAAGCAGCATATTGGCAAACACTGAAATCAGGCCAATTTTGACTGGGGTCTTGCTATCCTGCCGGGCATAAAAACCGGGCGCAAAGATTTTAATCAGCATAAAGGCCAGAATACCACCGGACATGCCGCGTAAGGCCCATGCTGTCATTTCCACATCACGCGCGCTAAACGCACCATGTTGAAACAAGGCCTGAATCATGGGTTCGGCCAGCACCATCATGGCCAAGCTGGATGGAATGCCCACCAGCATGATTACCCGCGCTGCCCAGTCAATCATATTGCGGAATTTTTCATGGTTTTTTTCGGCATGCTGGGCGGACAGTGAGGGTAAAATTACACTGGCAATGGCAATGCCAATCAGGCCCAGCGGCAGCTCGGTCATGCGCTCGGCAGTATACAGCCACGACACTGAACCATCCTGCATAAAAGACGCCCAGATGGTGTTGAGCAGCAGGTTAATTTGCGTTACCGATACGCCAAACAGCGCAGGCAGCATCAGGCGTAAAATACGCTCTACGCCTTCATGCTTAAAGTCCACTTTGGGTGGCACCAGCAGTTTTTTACGCCACAGCTCGGGAATTTGCAGCGCCAGTTGCAGCATACCCGCCACCAGCACGGCCCAGCCCAGCACCATGATTTGCTGCTTGCCTTCAAAAAAATCAACAAACCACCATGCTGCTGCAATCTGGGTAATGTTCAGCAAAACCGGGGCAAATGCCGTGCTGGCAAATGAACCATAACTGTTCAGGATACTGCTGGAAAACGCGGTCAGCGACATAAACAGCAAATAGGGAAAGGTCAGGCGGAACAGCTCAACCGCAATGCCAAATTTTTCCGGGTTGTCATGGAAGCCCGGCGCATACACATACATGATGGCAGGTGCTGCAAACAGCGCAATAATGGTCAGCGGCATTAAAATGGTGAGTAGCGTGCCGGACACACTACTGATCAGCAACTGGACTTCGGCATGGGCGCGCTGGGTTTTATATTCGGTCAGTACCGGAATAAAAGCCTGTGAAAATGCCCCTTCGGCAAACAGGCGACGGAAAAAATTGGGAATGCGAAAGGCCACCACGAACGTATCAAATACCCCGCCTGCGCCAAATACATTTAGCAACACCATATCCCGGACCAGGCCCAGAATACGCGACAGCATGGTCATTGCACTAAAAATAAAGGTCGAGCGCCACAAAGCCATATCCCCAAGCAACTGCTGACTAAAAATGCGCTATTGTAGATGAAATTAATAGCAGCCGTTGTAATATCGCTGCGCTACCCGTGTTTTAATTCACCTTAACCTTGCAGGTTACTGTTTACCAGTGACTGTCCAAGCGCCTATGTTCAGCAATTCTGAGTTATAACTGCACAACTCCAATGGCATCTTCATGCAGGCTACTTAAAAACAGCTTGCCTGCATGTTCGCGCACGCCGGTAATCATGTGATAGTCAGCCGGGTTGATTTCAATATTGTGCACCAGCCTGCCATGAGCGTTATAACCCAGCACCTGTGCATGTCGCTTCACTGGCATGTTCAGGCGGCCAAGCGTATGGGCAAGGCCTGTCCGCACGCCATAAGGCAATTTTTTGAGCCAGTGCAGGCGCCAGTCAGCGGCGCTGGGAATTGCAATCCAGATGATGCCGGACTGACCCGTGGACATATTGTCAGGCACACCGGGCAGTGCACTAAACAGGCTGGCATGCCTTGATACAATATTCACCTGCATCACCTGATTGCTGCCGGTTTCTGCCACCAGTACCATGGATTCATCAGACGACAGGGTTACGCCATTGGCAAAGGCCAGCTTGTCCAGCAAGGTTTCCACATGGCCATCCGAGTAAAGGCAATGCAGTGCGCCACTTTTGGGATGTTGAATTAAATCCATCTGCCATTCATCCACCGCATGATGCTGTGATGAAGTACTAAAGAAAATCCGGCCATCACGGGCAATGCTGGCATTGTTGCACAGCCGTATCCGTTTGCCATTAATCTGATCCACCAGTACCCGCACTGCCCCAGTCTGGATATTAACCCGTAATAACTGGCCCAACTGGCCGTCACATACAATCAGATGGGTTTCATTCTGCACCTCAATGCCAAGAGGCCGCCCTTGCAGCGTAGTAATTAACTGGCTGGCCCCTGTGGTGGCATTAATCCGGAAAATCCGGCCATCAGCAAGGCCAGTCACCAACTCGCCACTAGGTAAAATAGCCACATCTTCCGGTGCAACACCGGGTACAGGTAATCGCTGGCAGGCATAGCGCATGGGACTTTCCTTTTGAATGAGTTTCCTTGCTAAAACAGTCCAGTACAGTGGACATCATCCCTTATTATTGATGACTTGAACCAACACTTTACCGGTATGGTATTTCTCGTTTTAAACGTTTATTGTTCAAATTTCAAACTGGGCAGTAGCTGATAGTAGCTATAGTTGCTTTTTCCTACGATGCATCCGCATAATAACTGGCGATGGCCCGGCGAATGCGCTGCCAGTCCAGATGCTGGCCCGGATCAGTCTTGCGCCCGGGTGCAATATCAGAATGCCCGGCCAAATGCTGCCGGGTATGCGGATAAGCCTGCTGAATACCAAGAATAACGGCAATCACAGCCGCATATTGTTCATCAGTAAATGGCTGGTCATCCGTGCCTTCTAATTCAATCCCAACCGAATAATCATTGCATTCCGGCACACCCAGATAACTGGAACGTCCCGCGTGCCAGGCCCGGTCATGGCATGAGACAAACTGGATAATTTCACCCGTGCGCAGAATCAGCACATGCGCCGATACTTTCAGTTCATGGATGGTTTGAAAATACGGATGGGCATTGGGATCAAGCTGATTTTGAAAAAACTGCTCAATATAACCGCCACCAAACTGGGCTGGCGGCAGGCTGATATTGTGCAGCACAATCAGGCGGACGCTGGTCTGCTCAGGGCGTGGGTTAAAATTGGGAGAGACTACATGCCGGATTGAAATCGAACAGCCATTATCAGGACTGGAAACTTGCAGCCAGCCATCCGGATTAATGGTTAGGGGTGACCAGGCAGAAACAGGTAATGCGTCAGTGCCCGTGTCCATTGATGCAATACCTCACTGATTCAAATAAAAGTAAGAATAACTTTATTGGTTAGGCGGTAAGTTGTTTAAGGCCACCCACCACTGATTGCAGGGCACGGTCAATAATCTGTGGCTGGTCATCCACCAGACGGGCACGGCCCTGACTCAGCTCAACCGCAAGATGCATTTGTGACATTTCAGCCACTTTAATGCCGCGCCGATTGGCAAAAATCAGCTTTTCCATACTGCGGATACGTGCCACCAGCTTGTGACGTTCCAGCTGATCGGTGGCACTAAACTCAATCCAAGCCCCCACTTTCAGGTGCTTGACCATTTGTACATACTTGTCACTAGCAGGCAAGGTTTCACCTTGGTATAAATCCACCAGTTCCGACTTGGGTAACACCACACTCTTGAAATCATTGCCTGAACCGCTTACCGCCTGATCGACTGCAATCCGATCTACCCCATCAGCCCGCACATCCTGGTCTTCGGTCAGCACTTCAACCACGGGCGTTTCAAGACCATCAATGGTTTCCTGATGCACGCGGTCAATTTCACGCAGCAGGCTCTCAGACTTGATGGGATCAAAATTAACTGAAGACAATCCTTTTTTCAAACTGTTACTTAGCTTGGGCGCAACACTTTTTAAGCGATCCAGCCATGCCGGGTCTTTTTTAACCGGCATCATCGACCAGATTAACGCGTCTACTACCTTTACGGCCTGCCGCCATGATTCTGCATCCTTGCCATCCTTCAAGAAAGACAAATACAGCACATGACGCCAGCCTTCCTGCAACAGGCGAATCACTGCCATCGGCAAGCGACGGCCAGTCAGCTTCTGGTTTAACACCAGTTGCACTTCACTGCGCGCCAGTTCGGCCTTGGCACGGCGTTCCTCAGCCTCACGGGTACGCTGGTCTATCAGGGCAATGCGTGCCTGCTGTTCTTCATAAAACTTGTTGAAGTCTTCCAGCAACTCGGTAAACACGCTCATGTCGCTGGTAAAATCGGTCAGAATTTTAAAAACGGTTTCTTCAATTTTCTTGTAAAGAATGTCTGATGCAGGTGCTTTTTCATCCCAGCCAACCCCGGCCTTGGCCAGACTGTTAAGCAGCAAGCGGGCCGGATGTTTTTCAGTCTTAAAAAACTGGTCATCCAGCAAGGCAACTTTCAGCATGGGAATCTGCAAGCGGCCAATCAGCGCCTTCATGGCCGTCGGCAAATCCTGATCATCCAGAATATAGTCAAACATGGCCGATACCAGATTGATGATATCGGTGTCTTTCTGGCCAATCAGCTCAACAGTGTCTTCATCATTCTGTAATTGTCCGCGAATGTGCTCGCGTACTTCAGCCACGGATGGAATATCAGCATTTACGGCCACTGGCGTGAGCGGCTGGATGTCCTGCAACTTGCTCAGGCGGGTCATCAGCTCGGTGGTAGCAATCAGTTGTTCCTGCGCCAGCGGAAAAATGTTTTGTGGCATCAAGGGAACACTGGCCACACTTTGACTAATCTGGGCAAAATGCTGGGCTTGCTGCACCAGACGTGCCGGATCAACCACAATGCCACCTGTGGTGGTGGTTTGCAGCAACGGTGAATTCAGATCGGTATTAAGTTCAGTCACCTGCCCGCTGGTATTGCCATTACTACTACCATCTGCCGAGCCGCTGCCTGCATTTTTCTGGTTCAGGTCACGGATATCACGTAGCACATCCACCAGATCGGGTTCTTCTTCCTCAATAAAGCTACTATCATCACTCACCCGGGCAGCAACAACCGGCACAGGTATTTGCGCCTGCTCCAGTGCATTACTCACCAGGGCAGTTACTTCGCGCATGTCCAACAGCGTGGCAAACTGCCGTAGCAAGACAGTTTTTTGCAGGATGGTCAGGTTATTGTCACCAAAGCACTCCGGCACCAGGTGTAATAATACCTTGGGATGAAAAGGCAACTGATCGGCATATTTCAGGGCAGGCAGTAAAGCGCTCAGGCGGTTAAAGGCATCAGTAATGACCTGATCTGCCTGATGCAGTAAACGGGTAGATAGCGTTTCGATAACCACATTGAGTTCAAGCTCGTCAGAACCTACCAGTGCAATGGAATCCAGCGATAGCCCAGCTACAGACGTGCCTTGCTCCTGGGGCTGATGCGCCAGTTGCTGGAAGTTTTGCCATTTTTCATTGAACAGCCCAGTAACCTGGCCATTGATCTCATCACGGCGATGGCGCAATAATACAATAATGTCCAGATAGGCCTGCTGCTGACCATCAGGAATTCCTTCACATGCTGTCATCAGGTAGGAAGGCAGCTCAGCAAGAAACGACTGAAATCTGGTTTGAAAATATGCAAGCACTTGAGGGCGCAATATGTCACTAAAGCGCAGCAATATTGCAGATCCACTCGGTATCTGATTTTGACTACTCATGGCCATACACACTAATACAGTTATCGATCCTTGAACGCTTACTATATACTTGTTTGGCGATTCTTGGCGAGTTTTTTAACGCTTGAATTATGTATAATCGGTCACGATTTTACACCAATATTTGTTGTTTTATCTTTAGTTTATTCAAATTTCTGGTTGGCGATATGATCTCTTCTGAGCTGCTTGCATGCGCGATTTCACATAATATTAAACAGGCCTTAAATGAAGATATCGGCACGGGTGATATTACTGCCTGTTTGATCCCTGAACATGAACAGGCGCGGGCTGTTGTGATCACCCGGGAATACATGGTGCTGGCAGGCCAGCCTTGGGTCAATGCCCTTTTTCAACAGCTTGATCCAGCGGTTAAACTCAACTGGCTGCATGCTGAAGGCACGCAGCTTAAAGCCAATGAGGCTTTTCTGAAACTAGAAGGCAATGCCCGTAGCCTGCTGACTGGCGAGCGCCCGGCCCTGAACTTTATCCAGACTCTCTCTGCTGTGGCAACTAAAGTGGCCGAATATGTGGTGCTGCTTGATGGCCTGCATACCAAGTTGCTGGATACCCGCAAAACCCTGCCCGGCCTGCGGATTGCACAAAAATATGCCGTGGCGATTGGCGGTGGACAAAATCATCGCATTGGCCTGTTTGATGCGTTTTTGATTAAGGAAAACCATATCATGGCGGCAGGAGGCATTGCGCAGGCAGTAGCAGCTGCGCACCAGATTGCACCCGGTAAACCTGTTGAAGTGGAAGTGGAAAGCTTTGACGAGCTGGATCAAGCATTGCAGGCAGGTGCTGACATTGTGATGCTGGATAACTTTACTAATCAGCAAATGACAGATGCTGTAAAGCACGTGGCTGGTCGCTGCAAGCTGGAGGCCTCTGGCAATATTGGCAAGCATAACCTGCGTGAAGTGGCGCAAACTGGCGTGGATTATATTTCCATGGGCGCTTTAACCAAGGATGTGAAAGCCATTGATTTGTCGATGCGACTGGTGAAGTAAGCTGAGTGTAACGTGCTGGGTGCATTGCCCAGCCTGCATTTATTCTATATTTCAGGCAAAAAAATCATTGGCTACTTCTTGCCATTGATAAAATCGTTTGGTGCCCAGTGACAGCATTTCCCTGTCCTCAATGGTATCGCCATAAACATAGACCTCTTCAAAATCAGAGAGGTTATAGTTCTCAAGTATTCTGTTTTTCTTGATGATGCCACTACAATCTTGATGCTTATACATCCCGGTCAACACGCCGTGGTTTTCTTCTATTTCGTTGCAAATCAAATCCAGCCCATGTAATTTACACCATGGCTTTAGATACACATCTATTGACGCAGAAATCACCACAACCTTATCGCCTTGTGCCAAGTGCCAGTCAATCTGCTGCATGGCATTTGGGCGAATCACCTGTGGCAGATCATTCTGGCTATACTCAAGGGCGGCTTTGCGTAACAGCGCAGCATTAGCCCCCTGAAATCCAGATTTAAAGATTTTTGACCTGATTACTGAGCCAGATATAAACCCCAGCTTGTATCCCACGATATAAGGAAGCAGCATTAGCTTGCCCCATTTGAGTCGTTTGGGATCAACCGTTCTATAAATAAATGGTGTAAATGTATCACTCTGCGTAATCGTGCCATCAAAATCAAAAAATGAGATATTCACCATAAGTTTCCATTTTTTATTTACTCATCGTTTTTATTTTCATAATCAGCCGGCAATATTTTATATTTTTTAAAAAACATAGAGCGCACAGCATCACTAATATCTTCATCATGTTTAATAATTAAATAAATATCTTTTTTGGTGAGTGGCACAGATTTCATTATTTGCGGTAAATCTACCGTTCTAATAGCTGTTACTTCACTGGGTTGTTTCAAAATATCAGCATCCTGCTCTTTAAAATCAAAATTCACTCCCTGAAGATTAAAATAAACCTTCACTCTTGCATTTAAATGATCACTATCTTGATATAAAACAGTACCTTCAGGCAGGACAGTATATTGCGCATAATTTCCTGCATTGGATGAAATCAGCAAAGGTCTTTCCAGCACATGTATTTTGGGCACTTCTTCCTTACTCCATAGATAAATATTGACTGCGGCCTGAATGAAAATAATCAAAAACAGCCCTGTTAAAAATAAATTTTGTTTTTTCATCATTAAGATTTACTTTTTTTGAGATCTATAGATGTTTTTCATATCAATCCTTATCGCAGGCGCAGTTTTTAGATAGTCATTCAGGTTATCTGGTAAAATATAAAACTGGGCGTCTGATAGTTACTCAACTTAAATGCTGCTTTTGCTGTGACTGGAAACACCTTATCGGGGTTTATAAACCTTTCAGAATGTTTAACGATATCAGGGATTGCCTGTCTGGCTGCTTCCAGACTTTGGGTAGTACAGTTAGGGCCTAATGCAAAATAATCTTGCGCTAGAATATAGCTTTTATAATGCACTGTTTCTCTTGCAGGTTTTGCTGTTTTAATTAAATTATTATAGTACGCAATCACTTTACTGGCCTGATTATCAAAAATCTTGTATCCATAGCCATAGGTTGTTCGGGATCTGGCACTATTTAAACCCTGTCTGTTTTCATCAGCAATATATGCCTGAAAATTATTCCATACTCTTAATACACCCTCTCCCCTGGGGCTACTGGCACCTTCCAAAGTAATCCAGCCAAATTTCTCAGGTTTAACTTTTCCATATCGTCCAAAGTCGTAGATATAATCCTGACCTTTAAGCTTAATATAGATTGCTGTATGGCCATAAGGAGATTCTGTATCGCCCTCACCATAAGCACTACCTATTAATAAATGTAATTCTGCTTCTGGTGTAAGGTGAACATTTTGCGTTGGTAAGCTCGTTTTATTAACGGTTTGACTTGATGTAACTTTAGCCCCCATGGGTCATATCCTCCTGATCAAACCATTTGACTTCCAGCTCATCAGGCTCAGGGGTATGAATAGTTTTGGTTAGTCCTTCATCATCTGTATAACCATAAATTTTTAATCCTGTTCTTTTATTCAAAATAGAATACGGAATACCTGCGATCACTTCATTTGTGGTGGCATTTATGGCTTTAAAATTTCTATGATGTGAATCTACTCTGATATCAGGCAAAAATGTTCTTAAAACATCTACCTTCTCGCCTCCTAAAAACTGATGCTGTCCGGCTTTGGCTTCAAACTTGCCGCCAGTTATGACTTCAATGCCTTGAGCACTGATTTTGACTTGTGAGCCGCCTGCACTTAATACAGGCGTGGCAAACCCCAAATCATCGAGGGCTGATTGCTGATTCATCTTATTGGCCTTATCTTTAATTATGATGCATTATTCAAATTAGTTCGCATTCTAACCAAACTCTGAATTTTTACCAAATGACTTTTATTGTTGCAACCCAGCTTGAAGACAGTGTCGTGGTGGCTGCCGACAATCGCATAACCATTGAAAACAGTTTGGCTAAGAGTCGCCATGCCGATACCTTACAAAAAATCCGTTTCTGGCCGCAGGGCATAATAACTGGTACGGGTGAAAGCCTTGTACTTGAAAGAATTTTTAAATCTTTTCAACAAAATAATAATCCTGAGCAATTACCTGCATTATTGCGTGATGGTTGTGAGGCAAGACGTCTGGAAATTGGTGAGCATGCACAACTTGAAAAAACCCGGCTGCTTTATTCGTATACTACGGGAACAGGCATTTGCTTAAAAACGGTAGGCAGATTTGCAGAAAATATAGTGGTCAATGCAATTGAGCCAATGACCATGGAATTATTCGTATTTAATGAGGACATTAGCCCAATTTATCAGGAGCTTATTCAGTTACAGCAAAATTTACGCAATCCGCAGCAATGTCGCTCTACAAGTGACTGGATGAATACTTATATTGCACCGCTCACGACCATTTTTAAAAAGTTCAGTCAGTCAGATAAGACAGTGAGTGCCAGTTTTGATCTTTATTTTCAAACGCCGACCCAGCAGTTGTTGCAGCATGTGGATGCAACTTAAAACAGCTTTAACGATATTTTTAAGCCGTTACCCTTAATCAAGCTGATGCAGGGTAGCGGCTTATCACACTTAAGCCGCTATGTTTTCGGCTGAAGTTGCAGCAAGCTGGCATTTGGCCCATCTTCCAGCAACCAGATTGACCCATCCGGGCCTTGTTCTACTTCACGAATACGTGCGCCCATCTCAAAGCGTTCAGCCTCGCGTGCGATATTGCCATTAAATTCAATACGAATGAGCGCCTCTGAAGATAAGCCCCCAACAAAGGCACTATTTTTCCAGGCTGGAAACTGGTTGCCGCTATAAAACATCAGGCTAGAGGGTGAAATCACCGGAGACCAGCTCACGGCAGGTGCCTTGAATTCAGGCCGGGTGTCGTGGTTAGGAATGGGTGTGCCATCATAATGATCGCCGTTAGACACCAGCGGATAGCCATAATTGCGGGCTTTTTCAATCAGGTTAAGCTCATCGCCGCCCTTGGGACCCATTTCAATTTCCCACAGTTCACCTTTGGCATTAAAAGCCAGCCCCAGTGGATTACGATGGCCAAGGCTCCAGACCTGCGCCGCCACACCGCCCTGGCTGGCAAATGGGTTATCCGCTGGAATGCTGCCGTCATCCTTAAGCCGGATGATTTTGCCAAGATTGGTGCGCATATCCTGCGCGGGATCAAACTTTTGCCGTTCGCCAGAGGAAATCCACAGCAGGCCGCTTTGATCAAAAGCAATACGGTGGCCAAAATGTCCATCGCCTGAGACCTTGGGCACTTGCCGCCAGATGACTTGAAGCTGGGATAACTGGCCGCCACCCGTGTTGTTCAGTGTTAGCTTGCCGCGCGCTACTACTGCGCCTTTGCCACCTGTACCACTTTCAGCATAACTTAAATAGACCAGACCGTTTTTGGCAAAGTCCGGATGTAGCACGATGTCGCCAAGACCACCCTGTCCGCCATAAGCCACTTGCGGGATGCCAGTAATGCTGCCGGTTTTTCCGGTTTTAGTATCATAAAGCTTTAACTGGCCTTTTTTTTCAGTCACCAGCAAGCGGCCGTCGGGCAAAAAGGTCATGGCCCACGGTTCATTAAACTGGGTGACTTTACGGCTGCTAAAGCTGGTTTTGCTGTCCACGACAGGGGCAGCTTCCGCAGCCGTGCTATTGGACGAATTATTGCAGGCCACCAAACTCGCCATCAGGCCAGCCATGAGCAGGGTCAAGGTGGTACGCTTAAACATGGACTTCTCCATCAGGTGGTTTCAAGCCATACGGCCAGTTCACCGTTTTTATTGGTTCATATCAAACTAAACATTTAAGATCAACATCTCACGAATTGACCATAAAACAGTTTTTCCATGCCTGTGCATGAGTTTTGTGACGGTCTACCCTGAAAGTTTTGCAGCATAAAAAAAGACGAGATATTTCTCGCCTTTTTTAATTTGCGGTTAAGCTAGCGCCATGTTTATCAAACAGCACTTATCAAAAAAACACCCTTTAAGATAAGGCTCACCAAGACAATGCTTACCAGCCCAGTGCTTTTTGCTGCGCCAGAATCAGCTCGGCAATGCCTTTTTCGGCCAGTTCCAGCATCTGGTTGCATTGCGCGCGGTTAAAAGGCTTGCTCTCGGCAGTACCCTGCAATTCAATAAATTCACCAGATTGGGTCATCACCACGTTCAAGTCGGTTTCGCATTTGGAATCTTCTTCGTAGCACAAGTCCAGCAGGGCTTCACCCTGATACATGCCTACAGAAATCGCCGCTACCAAGCCTTTTAGCGGATCACTTTTCAGTTTTTTTTGTGCTTGCAATGCAGTCAACGCATCAACCAGTGCTACCGCGCCACCTGTAATGGCTGCTGTACGGGTGCCACCATCAGCCTGCAATACATCGCAGTCAATGGTAATGGTGTTTTCACCCAGTTTTTTGAGGTCAACCATCGCGCGCAGGCTACGGCCAATTAAGCGCTGGATTTCTTGCGTGCGGCCAGATTGCTTGCCACGCGCCGCTTCCCGGTCATTGCGGGTATGGGTAGAACGCGGCAACATGCCATATTCGGCAGTAATCCAGCCCTGGCCAGTACCTTTTAGGAAGCGTGGCACGCTGCTTTCCACACTGGCCGTACACAGCACCTTGGTGTTGCCAAACTCAACCAGCACAGCACCTTCAGCATAACGGGTATATTGACGGGTAAACGTTACAGGTCTGAGTTGATCGTTACTGCGTTGGTCAAAGCGCATGGGATTTCCTTGGCTGGCGTTAGATTTTAAGGGGCATTATAACAGCACATTAAATGAAGATAACCCTGCACATTAATAGATATTGGGTAATTATAGAACACTTTATGATACTGAAAACATGACTAATGCTTAGGAGATTACTTCTCCCCTTATATTCATTCTTTCTGGATTAGGTTATTTATTCTTGTTGCCTTGTGTGCGGGCAGCTAAATACCTTCATTTGCAACTTTCACCTCCAGAGCTTTTAATCGCTTCTTAAACTTTTCCAGATTATGCTTTATTTATTTTTATGATTAGCAAGATGATTAAGTCAATTAAACCATTTCCGCCACCATTTATTTGCTTTTTCCTGTTCAGCTTCTCTGATGATTTTCTCAATTTCTGCTTCCATTCTAGGTTTATTAGCCTCTCTTATAAGTTTTAGCACTTGATTTAGATCATCTCGTTGCCATAAGTGAAACAATCCCATGGTAGCGCCCATTGCTTCTAAAATCATTTGATGTACTTCTTCATTGTCATAGCCTTTTAATTTTTTACTCAACATATCAATAACTAAATCAGTCAAATTAGGCTGTAGGTCATTATAAAAATTTATTGTTGTAAGATCTTCTAAATTATCATCTTGTATAGTCCACTTTGGTACTGGTAAGTCAAAACTATCAAAGATGCTACTCACTCTTATGATGTCTTTATAGCGCATAATTCTTTGAGTGCCATTGAATCGAATCTCTGTTATTTTTTCATCATCCCATGTTAGCTCTTTAGTCAAATAGGGATTAGGTTCTTCATTTTCAATGTCCTTATTTTTATGGTTAAAAAGATTAAATAACCCGAATCGCGGATAAGCAATTGACTTGAAAAATAAGAGGACTAGAGCCATCAGTTGAGTTACCACACCAAACTCACAACTCTAGTCCTGATGTTCAATAGTACCGAATTATTTTGCGTAATTG
>NZ_SNTY01000057.1 GCF_004377485.1 Alkanindiges illinoisensis | reverse complement strand
GTTGCCATGTCACTGAATACTCGTCCTAGAAAAGCGTTAGATTGGCTTACACCATTAGAGAAATTTGCTCAGCTTGTTGATTATCATAAGACTTTTCAAACTGTCGCACCTCATGTTTGAATTCGCCCTAATATAAAAGCTTATTTTCAATAAAAAACACATCATAATACCCCCTTGCCTTTTAACCACAAAAATATTGAAGTTATTATTTAGAAGCAATTAATAGAAAAATAAACAAATCTTTTTTAAACAAGCTACTAATAAAAATATCTCCATCGAAAATAAAGTATAAAAATTCAAAAACCATTTAATAAAGTATCAATAGAGTTAAAATACATATAGCTTACTTTTAATTTTAAAGAGGAATACAAGAAATAATTTCTTGTATTCCTGTTATAAGATTGGGAGAACCAAGTTGATAATTTCACCCATTTCTTTGGATCTATTAATTTAAGTTTCGACTTTACTTATTTGAGCTTAGCCATTTGGTCGAGTCACAATCGGGAAAATTGAATCTGGACGTTTAAACATTGCAAAGAATTTTCCAATTTTCAGTGGATTACCTTTGACTTTACTGTCTTTAGAAAGCAGGACTTTTACCCCTTCTATTTGACCTGTAATCATTTTTAGATATAAGGGCTTGGTTAAGGTTAATGTAGGGCAATCCAATGCCAAATCTTTACTTTCATCATAACGCTTAAACTGCATGACTGAGTTTTCAACCCATAATGAAAAATGCTCTTTGGTATCCGACAAAACCAGATTGATACACTGGTTTTCATTTTTTAAATTTTCCACATCTAAATTTGTCGCCATAGCTTCAAGAAATCTTTCAGTTGGTGTATGAATCAATAAATCACTCGGATCAGAAGTATTTTGTAGGGGTACATTATTTTGTAGCTCTTGAGCGCCCACCAAAAAGAAATTACGCCAAGTTGAAGCCTCAGCAGCATAGCCCAATTGACGATAAGTATTCGCCAATAAGTCTTTTGCTTGTTGGTTTTGAGGGTTATTCAACACAATATGTTTTAAAATCTCGGCAGCCCATCTATAGTCAGCTTGAGCGTAGGCATCCCGCGCATTTTTCAATGCATTGTTCTCCCCACCTGCTAACTCAATATATTTTTTTGCAACAGCTTTAGGGGGTAATGGATCTAAATTGGAAGGATGGGCATCGAACCATCCCATATAATATTGGTATACTGCTTTTACATTATGTTTTAGGGTTCCATAATAGCCATGAGCATATAGTTTTTGATCAAGTGCCGCTGGAAGCTTAATTTTTTCGGCAATTTCAGCGCCATTAAAACCAGAGTTCATATATCTCACCGTCTGATCATGCGTGAACTTATAAACATCTCGCTGGGTTTTAATAAAATCTTGAATATTGTCATTGCCCCAGACAGGCCAATGATGCTGTGCAATCAATACATCGGATGCTTTGGCATGCTGCATTGCTTGGTCTAGATAGCCCACCCATTTTAAGGCATCACGGACTTTAGCACCCCGAAGGGTATAAAGATTATGCATGGTATGAGATAGAATTTCTGCGCCGTTATAAAGTTTCAATGATGGGATAGAGAACGTTAATTCTGCTGGTGCTTCTGAACCCGGCACGTTATAAAACACAAAATCCAAGCCATCAACCGTCATTTTCTGTTCTGGTTGAGTGATCAGTTGTGTAGGCTCAAGGATGCCCATTTTTCCCACAGCAACAGCCTTACCTAAACCTGTATCCACCAATCCTTCCGCATTTTTAGGTAGAAAAGTTCCATACATATAAGTCGCACGACGTATCATGGCTGAACCTGCCATCACATTTTCACTGGTCGCTTCTTCCATAAAGCCTTTTGGCGCAATAATTGGAGTTTTTCTAGCGTTAATTTCTTCGCTAGAAAGAACGCCTAATGCACCACCAAAATGATCGATATGGCTATGGGTAAAGATAATGGCTGAAATTTTTTGCTCACCTAAATGCTGTCTAGCAAATTTAAGTGCTGCTTCAGCCGTTTCTTTAGAGGTTAATGTATCCACAATAATCCAGCCAGTATCACCCTGAATGATGGTCATATTTGCCAAATCAAAACCACGAATTTGCCAAACTCGATCTGTTACTTTAAATAGCCCAACATTGTTGTTTAATTTTGCTTGTCGCCATAGAGTGGGATTAACGGTATTTGGTGCTTGATCTTGTAAAAAACTAAATGCATCAAAATCCCAGATAACATTGCCTTTCTCACTTTTAATTTGACCTGTTGGCTTGGCAATAAAGCCCTTTTGAGCCTGATTAAACTCAGTCATATCCTCTAAGTTATACTTCGCCTTATATGTATTATTTGATTCAATGACCGCTTTTTCTACTACAGTATTTGCTGCAAAAACAGAAAATGGCAGAATAAGCATCAATGAAACTGTTAAAAACTTAATTTTCATCTTCTTTCCTTTTTTTAAATAGAGGTGGTCCCACATGTTTGAACAACTAAAAGCTTATTTATAAGTGATACTCTGCTCTAGTTAAGCTACCTTATTTTGTTGTGGTAGCTGGTCATAGTAAAACTCATCTGGAGTCATTTTGTCCAGACTCGAATGAGGTCGTTTCAAATTATAAAATTCAAAATATGCGTTTAATTGCTTCTTCGCATCCAAAACATTGCTGTAGGCTTTGAGATACACCTCTTCATATTTAACGCTCCGCCATAATCGTTCAACCATCACATTATCAACCCATCGACCTTTACCATCCATGCTGATTTGGATGTCATTTGATTTCAATACATGGCAGAGTAAAACTTGAAGTGCGACATAAACCACCTAATTAATTTAAAGGGTTTATGGAGTATATAAAATTGTCATACCATCATCTTAACTTTGAAGATTGTAATGGTCAAGTAAAATCAGACACAGGCATAGAGATATTGTCTACTTTTTGCTCATAATTATTTGGCGATAAATATCCTAATGTTGAATGCAATCGAATTTGATTGTAAAACACCGTGATGTAGTGGCTGACATCTTTAATCGCCTCTTGATGATTTGCATAATGTTTCTGCCACACACGTTCCATCTTCAAACTTAAGAAGAAACGCTCCATAACGGCATTGTCATAACACAGCCCTTTGTGGCTCATGCTACAATGAACCCCATACTGGCTAAGTAAATCTTGATACTGTACAGAACAATACTGGCTGCCTCTGTCTGTATGCATTATCAATCCCTCAGGCGG
>NZ_SNTY01000056.1 GCF_004377485.1 Alkanindiges illinoisensis | reverse complement strand
AGTGAATGAGATCCATGCACGTGTAGCAGTCCTTAACAGATTTACGGAATTAGGTCGACCACTTACCCAAGTTACGCCTTAAATTTGGCTCAATTAGGGGCGCTTTGCATTTCAAATCTTTGTGCAAAAAAGCTGTTTGAATAAAAACTTATCTATGTACCTTCAATTTTAAGCATGGTTTGATCCTATCTTTTCAAATAAATGGCCATGCAATACTCAGTAAAAATAATAGCCCTAATACGGCGCAACTCATTTGCCAAAAACGCAAAGGATCTCGTTCAATGATTGCTGGTGGTTTAGAGTTTAATAATTCTTTGGAAGGATGCATTAGATTATGAATGAGTTCAGATAAGGCCTCAAAACGATGTGTCGGTTCAATACTCAGCGCTTGGCCTAAAATTTTATCTAACCATATAGGTAAATCAGGCCGATATTTCCTGATGGAATAGTATTGAACTTTTTTAAGCTGCTTTAAACTGTTACAGCGAGCTAAATCTGTCCCATAAGGTAATTGTTTGGTCAGTAAATAATAGGCCATTACCGCCAAAGAAAATTGGTCTGAATGTACAGATGGCGAATGATCAATAAAATACTCCGGTGCCATAAATGCTAAGGTTCCGAGTGGTCGATTCGCATTTTTAGGATTAATTTCGACCAGGCCTCTTACTGCTGTTGAACCATAATCAATCAGTTTAATTTTCATGGCACTTTCTGTATTTAAAACCATGATGTTATTTGGCCGTATATCCTGATGCAGCATCTCCAGCCGGTGCATTGCATTTAAAGCCAAAGCTGTTTGTTGCAAAATTGGTAAAATCTCATCGAGATTTAAAGGCTTTTCCTGGCGATGCAGCCATTGAGCCAAAGTTTCACCCTGTAAATATTCATAACATTGGAATAAATACTTTTTCTCAGTGTTATGTGGATAACACTGCATCAGGTTATCATGCTTCAGACGTTTTGATACCCAATCTTCGAGTTGAAATTGCTCTACGGCATACTTATCTTGCTGTAAATCTACCCCCAAAGTTTTTATAACCAAAGGCTGCTGCTGAGTATCGTGTGCCAAATAGAGGCAACTGCGATGATTTTGGTGCAAAATCTTATCAATCACATAGCCTTCAAAAATTTCACCTTTACTGAGCTGTTGTGGAAATACATAATCCTGCTGAATATGAAACTGATTCAGTTCAGGCAACTGTTCTACAAGGATCACCTGGAAACTTAAGTTATCATCACTGCCCTGTTCTAAAGCTTTTTCAACTAATCCTTTGGCAAGTTGATTTAAATCTGCATCTATTAAAGTTAAATCTAATAATTGTTGATCTGTGACAAATTCATAGACCCCATCGGTCATTAGTAAAAAAATATCTTTTTCTTTGAGTTCAATATTTCGATAATCAATTTCAATACGATAATCCGCACCTAAGGCTCGACTAAGATAATGCTCTTTGGAAGACAACCAGACACGATGATCATGGGTTAGTAATTCAATTTCATGATCGCGAATGCGGTAAATACGACTATCACCAACATGAAAAACATGGGCTTGTTGCTGTTTTAAAATCAGTGCAGATAAGGTACAGACATACCCTCGGTCTTTATCAAAACGTCCTTGACTTTGTTGAGTCTGTGCATAAAGCCATGAATTGGTCGCGCGGATCACTCGTTCTGCTGAAGTCTGTGTACTCCAGGCATCTGAAGTAGAATAATAGTCAGATAAAAAACTACCAACGGCTGTTTCTGCTGCAAGATGACTGACATTACTGCTACCGATTCCATCCGCTATAACACAGGCAATACCTTTCAGTTTCAGCACATGTCCTTCGGGCAGATATACTCCATGGAAATCCTGGTTCTGTTGTTTAACTCCGGCAGTAGAATATTGCCCAATACTGACTTTTAATGTTTTTTTCATGCTGAAAGCTCAAAAAGGGATCTATATGATCCCTTTATAAAATGATGAATGTTAAAATTCTTTTTTAACACCAGTACGGACATGGGTGGTATAAAGTGCCAGACCTGTTAATGCCAAACCACCCACCAGATTACCTAAAGCAACCGGCAGTTCATTCCATAGGAAGTAGTCAGCAATCGAGAAGTCACCGCCCATCATCATGGCAAATGGGAACAGGAACATGTTCACGACAGAGTGCTCAAAGCCCATGGCAAAGAACAGCATAATTGGCATCCACATGGCAATAAATTTGCCACTCACCGTAGTAGACATCATCGCGCCAATGACACCTAATGACACCATCCAGTTACACAGCATGCCACGGATAAAAATAGTCATCCAGCCGGCGAATCCGTATTCGGCATAACCTAATGTCCGCTCCTCGCCAATATGCGCAATTTTTACGCCGACAGGGTTTGGATCCGCTGCAAAACCCATGGTATAAACCGCTGCCATGAGCACCGCAACGACTAAACAGCCTGTAAAGTTCCCTACAAACACCAAGCCCCAGTTTTTTAGAATACGTCCCCATGTCACCCCTGGGCGTTTATCTAGCCATGCCAGCGGCGTAAGTACAAACACCCCAGTTAATAGGTCATAGCCCAATAAATACAACATACAAAAACCAACTGGAAACAGGAGCGCACCAATCAATGGTGATCCTGTTTGCACGGCTATGGTAATGGCAAATACCGCTGCCAAGGCCAGAATGGCCCCTGCCATAAAGGCACGAATCAATACATCACGGGTTGCCATATGCAATTTGGATTCACCCGCATCTACCACTTTTTTTGCAAACTCTGCAGGAGCAAGATATGCCATGTTGTCGTCCTCTTTTTCAATATACAGACCTGTTTTTCAAAAAAAAGACGCCTAAGATCAATGAAGACCTTAGGCGCCGTTGCCTTAAATGCTTGAACAGTTAATGGTGAATGGCGTCATTGCCATATATCTCAAAGTACAAGCAAAATCTATGCCATAAAAAATTATTAATCTTTTAATTATTCACTGTCTTATTGAGCATAAATTTTAAAATGATAATTGGCATGATATCTGCATCATCTACTCCGCATAACAATTTGTTTAAGAATCATTTGGAGAGGATTATGATTACCCATCGTCAACAAGTAACTGACATGATCATTTCAGCGAAAGTTTTAAAATCAATTAAATGGTCAGATGTCGCCAAAGAAATAGAACTTTCTAAAGAATGGGTAACCGCCGCATGTTTAGGTCAGATGGCTTTTAATAAAGAGCAGGCAGAAAAAATCGGTGAAATATTTGGATTGACTGATGAAGCCATCGCCTGGCTGCAAATCGTACCCTATAAAGGTTCTCTGCCAACTAGCGTGCCGACAGATCCGCTGATTTATCGCTGGTATGAGGTGGTCAGCGTCTATGGTATGACCATTAAAGAACTGATTCATGAAGAATTCGGAGATGGGATCATGAGTGCTATTGATTTCAGTATGGATATTCAACGTGAGAATAATCCAAACGGAGATCGGGTGAATGTCGTATTGTCTGGCAAGTTTTTACCTTATAAAACCTATTAATTAATCGTTTGATAAAGCCATCATATTGATGGCTTTTCATTTCTTCGTAAGGAGATCTTTTATATCACCGTCTTTATCCTTATTTAATTTTGACTATACACTGATGTGTGTTGATAAAAACGGAGGCTTTCGCTTGGGAGGATTCTAGACAGCCAACCTGTAAAAGTCCTCTGCCATTTGATTTGGTGTCTTAAAATCCAATCCTTTTTGGATTCTTTGCTGATTATA
>NZ_SNTY01000055.1 GCF_004377485.1 Alkanindiges illinoisensis | reverse complement strand
TTTACCCAGGTGGATAGAGGATTACAATTGCAGCCATCCGCACAGCGGGTTAAACATGAAATCACCTCGTGAATTCCTGGCGATGAAATTAGCCAGTTAATTGTCCGTTTTTATAGGGGCTAATACATTGGTTTAACCCAAATATCAACCCAAGAATGATCAGTGCGGCGATGAGCATAAAGCCAGCGAGATAATATACACTTCCCAGACGGCCGGCACTGTGGGAAAGTTCACTTACTTCTGCACGATGCGCCTTTACAGCAAAACGCTGAGGTGCCAAACCTGCCAATAATGCAATGAACTCATCAAGCTGGCTAGCTTCTAGCAAGTATGGGTCAAAACCATTCTGGCCATAGTGCTTAACGAAAAACTGTTGCAGTGCTTCCTCACGAACGAAATATTTAATTTCCCAACCTGTAAAATAATATTTAGAAATGGTCTCACGTTTTAATAGTTTGAATTGCTCATCCAATGGATTGAAAACAGCATCTCGATAAACCTTGTCGATGGTGGATGCGGGTGCTTCAAGACACTGAAAAAAGAAGTTATTGCCATACACTAAAACACCTGCCATTTCTCCACGCGCATTATTGACCTCTGCATTTTTAGTAATACGCTTCAGATGATCCCTAATGGTAGAGGGCAGCGCATTTGATGTGCTGGCATATGAGAATCTGGTCGGTTGTGGCATCAAAATCCTGAATAAAGTAATTACATTGCCAATAAATCAATACTATTATTATACATTTTTTTACATCAACACTTATTGATTTTTCATCTGTGATTCTGGTCGCTTTATCATTTTTATCCTTACCACCATTAATACTTATACAAGAAGGAATTTTATTTTTATTCCCTTAAGTGACCTAAACGCTGGCTAGCTTAAAGCCAATAATATACTGACTGAAGAACATATCCGCCGTGAACTCAAGCTAGTGGAACCCAGAATGATATCAGTAATAGGTACTGTGAATGGCCATGAGGTTAATACTGACACCGTTGGCTTACCCAATATTGAATGATAAAAAAGCCCAGTTAGTCTGGGCTTTTCTTTTGGGTACTTATCGTTAAAGCATTATTCCATTTACGACAGTCCGAATTTAAGCCAACAACTACCAGACTGTTTGCATAACTCCCATTTTGGGAGTATTATAACTCAATAGATCAGAGTTCAAGATATGCGTATATTGGCAAAAAGCAGATTAGTTGCATTTTGGGAAAGTAGTCCAGCTTACGCAGATTCTGAAACGCCTTTAACCGAGTGGTATAGGCACTTTGAAAAGGCCAGTTATGCAACGCCACAAGCGATTAAGGAAGTTTTTGGCACAGCCAGTATCTTAAAAGGTGGTCGTATTGTCTTTAATATTGGTGGCAACAAATATCGCTTAATCGTCGCCTTTGATCTTGAACGACAAATGGGCTTTATCAAGTTTGTTGGTACACATACTCAGTATGATAACCTCGATGCGGAGAATATATGATGAATCTTAAGCCTATTCGTAGTCATGACGAGCTAAGTGCTGCTTTAGCGCGTATTGAGGAATTATGGGGAGCACCCATAGATACCCCAGAGGGCAATGAGCTGGAAATATTAAGCCTGTTGGTAGAGAAATACGAAGATGAGCATTTCCCAATTAAGCCCTCTAATCCCGTTGAAGCAATTAAATTTCGTATGGAACAACAAGGTTTACAGCCCAAGGATCTAGAGCCATTTATTGGCGGCAGCGGCCGGGTTTCTGAGGTATTGAGCAAGAAACGTCGTCTAACGCTGCCCATGATTAGAAAACTTAATGCCGGGTTAAATATTCCACTGGAAAGTCTTGTTAATGCCTATTAACTTGACGGCATTTTGATTTTTAAATCTCAATATCAAGATATCAGTCAATAGAGATATCTATCATCCCTACTGAAAATTACTAAAGCAGTAAAATTAGAAGCACTTATAAACAATCAAGATATGACAAAGCAGGTTAAGAACCCTTTTGCCCTCTAAACACTCATTATCTTAAGACTTGAACGGGTTTCGGGAAACTAATTCCCACCATGCCCGCACTTATTTAATGTATTCATGAGGTAAGGTTTGCTGTTGAGCAACAGTATATTGTAGTAATTTGCTGGCCATTCTAAAAGTCCAAATCAACAGAATATCTAATCAATGGTATTAAAAAATTTAAAGTAAAATTACTAAAAGTTCCTATTATTGTTGATGATTTTTTTTATGATAGATAATTGGTTTTCAGGAGGGAAAAAATGATTATTCATCTGTTGGTTAGGGATAATCCCAATGTCACCTTTTCTATTGATAGTGAACCTGCTTACCTGAAAGAGGAGTTATACATCCACCGAATTACATCTGGATATGAAAAACTATGGCAGGAGCTTAAGCTCCCAAAATTCATGCATGTGGCCTTAAAGAAAACCTTTGAACATACCACCAATATGGTTTATCTGTATGACCTAGAGCATGAGCAAAAGCTCAATGAGATCGGTTTTTGTGAAATAATCAAAGTGAATTAGCCAATAAAATTCTCCCCTCTTCTATCTTTTTTATTGAAAAAGCAGGAATTTGTTTAACCTTTATTATAAAAATATTTACATACTTTGACTGTCTCATACTTCAAAAGTATCAAAAGAAAAGCTAATTTTTAAAGCATATTGGTATTTTGCTTTACCTACAAAAAGCGTTTAGTCATCATATCAAAAAGTAATCAATGATTGAAAATCTAACGCTAGTTCAATCTTGTCATTTCAAGCAGCCCATGCCTGGCTGCTTAGCCGATAAAGCAAAATTCAAATTCTCTAAACATGAGCATAAATCTCATTAGGCAGATAAACCAACCCGGTGACTACTCATCAGATTTTCAATCACTGTCCAGCCATTCAGATAATCCATTGTTTTAAATCGGGCATTGACCAGCATCCCTTCAGCCATATTCACCAGTAAATGCGCCAGAGTTGCCGGGTCACTGACCTGCAATTCCATCAACAGATTTTTAACCAGTTCAAGCTTCCAGTGCTTATGCCGGTGAATGATTTTAAAAATGGAGCCATACTCATCATCGCATTCAAAAGTCGCCTTATTAAACAGGCAACCATTAAAGTGATGCGAGCTGCTAAATTCCACATGCCACTGAAAAAATGCCTTGAGCTTTTCCGCTTGGCCAGAGACCCGGTTCATACGGTGGGTTAAGTCAGTCTGGATCAGCAGGCTTTCTTCTTTAAGACAATCCTCAATCAAGCTGGTCTTGGATGGGAAATATTTATAAAAAGTCATCTTGGCCACTTGAGAGGTACTAATGATCTTGTCCACCCCGGTACGGCTAAAACCATACTGGTGAAATAAGGATAAGGCGGTGCTGAGAATCTGGCTTTGCTTTTGGGTCATTGCTCAATCCTTTGGTTTATATAAAGTATCGGGGACACTCGATGGATGATCAAACTTGGTTTTAAATAATTGTTGGTCTTCTGCATAGCGCTTTTGATGATAGCTAATAGCCTTCTGGATTGCTTCAGTATCATCCACCGACAAAAGCCGGGCTTCCAATGCCAAGGCCATACATTCTGCAACGCCCCGCTTATAGTCAGGATATAGCCAGCGCAGCCTGCGACGATTGCCCATCAGGTGTTGTGCCAACTGATATTGCTCATATAATGTCATTGCAGCACCCAGTCCTAAACCAGATGGGTCGGATCAGGAACCGGATTATACGAAAAGTTTTTGTCATCCGGTGTCACTGTAATCACCGGCTTGCCGAGCTTATCCTCATAGGACTGTTTGCAGGCTGGATAGCCAG
>NZ_SNTY01000054.1 GCF_004377485.1 Alkanindiges illinoisensis | reverse complement strand
TGAAAACCTTCAAAATCTTTGCTGAGCGTTATCGAAATAGAGGTAAAAGGCTTGGTTTGAGATTCAATTTAATCGCTGGAATCTACAACTTGGAACTGAGCAAAAAATGATTTATGAAAGAGGTCTAATGAGTTTACCATAATCGGCAATCCGGGTCTGCTTAAAAGGCTTTTGATTCCATAAGCCAAACAGCCCGACAATCTGTCCACCGCGTTTTACAATATAAAAATCATTGATGCTTAAGCCGGTCCAGTAAGGGTCTTGTGCCACTAATCCCTTAAAATCATAGGCTGGCAAAAAGTTATAGTAATCAGCCATATGACGAATAAAACGGTTTACGGCACTGATGTCACCACGCGTCATATTGACAACAGACAAATTGCGGTTGAGTTCTTTTTTAACCTTAAAACCGGTCAGGGTATGGGTTTCGACCTGATCCGCCACATAATGTGCCGGAACACCCGGACGGTTTTCATGCAATACCTTACGGGCAACCACGTTGTCATTCAAAATAACGGTTTGATACACCTCATCCAGTGGCAAGCAATTTTTAACATAGCTCATCAACAGGCTGATCAAGCCCTTACCCCGCGTGGTTTTGCCAATCCGCAAGTCACCGACATAGCGCAATGGTTTAACCATGCCGTTAATAAAGCAGTTACGGGTTCCCAAGTTAAACATTGCCAGAATTTTTTCAGGCTGCTCATCGGCAACCATCACCAGAACACGCGGCTGCTCGTACTGGGTCTGCGTGGCCTTAAAATAGCTGGGATAGCGCTCAAACGATAACAACACGCCGTTAGACGGCATGGATTCAGCTATTAGCTTAACCAGTTGCTGGTCATCTACAGGACGTGCAGGCCGAATGTGCAAGCCTTCAACCGCTTTGGTTCTGTAGATTTCGTTTTCAGGCTGGGTTACAGGTTCGGCCAGTGCCTCAGCAGTCGCATCAATCATGATTTATATCCTTTTTACCATTCAGCAGGTTTATAGTTCAGCTGGTACGCTGGTATTTTTTAGTGCACTGATATGTATTTTCTTGAGTGGTTCAGGCTTGATATTGCCTTCAATCATGCCGCTTTGCATGGCCAGCTGTTTATAGTAATGCCAGCCGTCATCCACACAGATTGCCTGTGCTGGCGCCAGTTGGCCCAGATTACGTGCCAGCTCATAATGGAAATTTTGCTTGAGGTGATTGTCAACAAAGGCAGCGCAGGGCTGATTTTGTTGAGTACCTTCAAACACTGCCAGATAGTAAGGCTTGGCCTGCCCTTCGGTATCAATCGCCAGCAGTGAAACCGGCTTGCAATGCTGGACAGTTTGCGCAGCGCTTTGCAAGGTGCTCATGGCGGCGCTGGGATCTAGCTTCTCTCCCACCAGATCGACCCCAAAACGGCGGCCCTTGAAGGTAAAGCACGGCAAGCTGCCATAAAAATCGCTGACTACCAGATGATCGTCCATGCAATAACGCATCAGGCCACTGCCAGTGGTTAATATTGGGCTGACTTCATCACCACACTTCAGTTCCCAGCTTGGCACAATTTTACCTGTAGTCAGATTTTCAAATTCATAAAAATGGCTTTGATACGCCAGTGGATAATAGCCATCATAAGGAATGGTTACCACGCCTTCGGTGGCCCATAGTCCCTTGCCCTCAAACCCGGCAAATGGCAAGCGTGTTTGCAGTTGCTGTGCCCATGCTTTTGCACCTGCAGTATCCCAGCAGGACACCAGACACAGGTTAGGCCATAAGGCTTGCCAATCCATAAGCGGTTTGCTTAACAAGCGTTCTAGTATCTGGGCACGGCGCCGTGATTTAGGCACTTTAACCTGCGCCAGCGAGTTCTGCCGCTGCCCCCAGCTATCCGTTCTTAACACCTGTACAATGTCTGCACCCCATAACGGCATATTGTCCAGTAATTGCAGGGCAAAGGTAGGACTCCAGACTGACAGCATACTCAGGTGGGCATCAGCCACCAGATAGCATAAGGTTGCAAACAGTGCATCATCAGCATTGCCTGCAAAGGCCACGTCTGAAGGCACAGCTTGCGTATACTGGCTTAGAATGCGCTTGCCCCAGTCCAGCAAGACACTGTCATCATTAAGGTTAGCATCAGTGAGCAGATGGCGCTGGCTTTCCGGCAGCCATGAAATTGACCAGTAATGCGAACCTTGCTTGAGCTTGGGATGCAGGCGATACATGCTGCTTAACCATGGACCAATTGCAGCGTCTAGCTCGTCTAAAAAATCCTGATAATAGGGAATAAACTTGATACTTTCACTGGAACCACTGGTCGGCTGATAACGAACCAGCTTACTACGGCTCAGGCCCTGACTACCCTGCCGCATCTGTTCAATCTGGGGCTTCCAGTCACTGTAACGGGTTAGCGGTAACTGTGCAGCAAAGCTTTCATAGTTTTTGATGCGCTGTGGTGTTTTGGGCAGATGCAGCTGTTTGAGGATTTTAGCCAGCTTTTTGCGCTGTACCTGCTCCAGCTTTTGTCTCTGACTGCTAAAGCGCTGGTCAGCCTTGCGGCAAACCAGCGCCAGTGCCTGATGACTTACTTGCGCAAACAGATTCATGGCTTATACCGACTGGGTTTTATTTGCCAATAAGGCATCCAGCTTGCCCTGACTGATTGGCTTGGTAATAAACCGCTGTGCATACTTGGCAATTTCCTGCCAGGTAATTTCACCAACACACGGCAGCTCTGTACCCTGTACCCAGTTTGGATTACGCTCTTCAAAGAACTTGATCTTGGGCTTGGTGCTACGCATGATCTCAGTAATCGGCGCAACACTTTCCTTTAATGGCTGATAATCATTGCCAAAGTTAAGAATTTTGCTGGCAGGATCATAATAATCACTAAAATACTGGCGGCAGTAGCTATCGACAATACCGGACAAGCGCTGGTTTTTACCCTTGAAATGTGGATAGTAGGTAAAGAAGTTATTGGCCAGTAGTAAATAGGTTTTAAACCCTTTGGAAATCAGCATCCAGTACACAGGCTCCGTCGGATGCTTTACTTTTTCCGTGATCAGGTAAATGTACATGGCACGCTGCAAGGCCCGGGTGCCCCAGAATTCCTTTTCAATGACTGTATCGCCGCTAAACAGCGCATGATAGGTTCTGTCACCGGTTTTAATATCACACTTCATGAGTGTGGAAAAACCCACAATGCGGTCTGTTTCAGGGTGACGGATAATAAAAGCACCGGTTTTTTTATGGAAATCATGCTGGAAGATATCAAAGCTGGTGTTTTCATAATATTTTTCATAGATGCTGTACATGATTCTAAGGTCTTGTACTGAAAACTGTTCCACTTTTTGGAATTTGGCTTTTAATTCAGGTTTAGGCAGTTTAAAAAATTTCATATTGACCGATCCTAGAATGGTTCTGCTTGGAACACAGGTTTTTTAAAATCGGATATTTAACGAAGGATAAGCATATTATTTATATTGGCTCATTGCGCCCTTAAGGAATATGCCTTTAATCTCTATCAATGTTTCAATAGTTTTGACATGACGTTAATTATCCTCGAACATGCTTTCGTCCACCTGAATTTCCCTCAACCCTAAATTTTTATGCGGAAATAGAGATGTCAGCGAAGCGAGGACTGGAAGTTTTCCACACTCCGCATTCACGCACAATGAGAAATAGCTTACAACCTAGTAAGCCATAACGTCATATTTTTATTTTTTTAAGCAAAAAATGACAAAAAATGCCAATAAATTCACCAATTTTGGTCAATAAATAAGCCCCTGTCACATAGGTAACAGAGGCTATTTTTTAAGTTAACAATCTAGGGCGTGTCCTCATTTGAAGAATTGGTTTTAAATACTTAAAATCTTCCTTTGAGTTATTTTTATTTCTATATTTTCAATGGCACGTACTCTTCTTACCGATGATATCTGGCAGCAAATTCAAGAT
>NZ_SNTY01000053.1 GCF_004377485.1 Alkanindiges illinoisensis | reverse complement strand
GATTTGATTGGTAGTATACAACATCAGAAAGTTACCTTTGTTTGATTAAGATTCGACACCTTTATCTAAACGGGTAACTTTCTCTTTTTCAAGATCTTTGTCCGATCAGATCGGAACTAATACATATTATCAGTCCCACTAGAATCAAATACATTAATCCGGTTTAGTCTCCCATTAGCATAACTCAACTGATAATCAGCAGTTTGCTGCAAGCGATTGCTATCACTCATATTAAATTGCTGGACTGTTGTTAACCTTTTACCATTAGGCAAATATTGATCTGAACCATCACTTCCGCCACCACAAGCAGACAATAAAGCTAACGTATTTATTAAAGATAATTGCACTAATTTTTTAAAAACATTCATTCATTTGACCATCATTTTTATAGAACCCATATCCTAGCAAAAAACACTCTCACCCCCAGCTGTCTTATTTAAAAAACACTCACTTCGCTGGTTAATCAGGTAAACTATTGCCCAATTAATGCTTGTGCTGTTTTCGGATAATTTCATGACTCAATCTTCCCGCCTCAATACTTACTGGGTGACCTGTGCCGATGGTCTGGAAAACCTGCTGGTTGAGGAGTTACAGGAGCTTATTCAAAACCAGAGTGCCAGTATTACAGAAAAAAAAGCTGGCCGGATTATTATTCAGGGTACGCTGGAAACAGCCTATCGTATTTGCCTATGGTCACGGCTGGCCTCCCGTGTGCTGTTGCCCATCCATGATTATGAACTTGAAAAAACCCATGACGCGCGGGATGTTGCCGAAGAAATTTATGAAGGTGCGTCTAGCTTTGACTGGTCACTGATCTTCTCGCCCAGCAGTACTTTTGCCATTCGCTTGCAAACCGAGCGTGAAATCAAGGTCAACCCACAATTTGCCACTTTACGCGCCAAAGACGGCGTGGTGGACAGCTTTATGGAAGCGCAGGGCCGCCGCCCTAGCATTGATACCAAACAACCCGAAATTACCCTGTTTGTATTGGCTGGCAAGTTTGCCCACACATTCTGTCTGGACTTATCAGGGGATAGCTTGCACCGTCGCGGTTATCGCCGCTACATGACCGACGCCCCTATCAAGGAAAATCTGGCCGCTGCCATTTTACGACTGGCTGGCTGGAACAAAGCTTGTTTTGATGTATTTATTGACCCGATGTGCGGTTCCGGAACATTTATCATTGAAGCCCTGATGATAAAAACAGATCGTGCGCCCGGCATCCAGCGGCACTTTGGTTTTATGGGCTGGCATGGCCACGATAATAACTTATGGCAAACCCTGAAATCCGAAGCCGAGCAGCGCCATGACACTGCTTTGCAACAACCACTACCGCAATTTTATGCTTATGATGCCGACTGGGATGCCGTAAAAGCCACCCGGCAAAACATTATTGCAGCAGGCTTTGAAAACTTGCTGCCACATATCAAGATTGAAGAGCGGGTACTGGCTGACTGGCCTGACTTTCAACTGCAAAATAGAAAAGCCTTTATTGTTACCAATCCACCCTATGGCGAACGTCTGGGCGATAAAGCGAGCAACCGTGCGTTATATCAGGGCCTAAGCTTTCAACTGCAAAAGTTTTTGCCGAACCAGCAGGCTGCCATTCTGGCTTCGCATGTCGAACAGGCTGACGTATTGCCATTTGAAAATACCCAAACCTTGCGCCTGATGAATGGCAATTTGCCAATTTATGTGCGCACAGGTGTGGTTATTAACAAGCTGGATAAACCAGCCTTTTTAGCCAATTGGCAAGCCACACCCGTTGAAATTGAAGGGGCACAGGATTTCGCCAACCGTTTGCAAAAAAATATCAGCAACCTGAAAAAACAGGCCTTACGCGACAATGTCAGCTGCCTGCGTCTGTATGATGCCGACCTGCCCGACTTTAATCTGGTGGTGGATTTATACGATGACAATTTGCATGTTCAGGAATATGCGCCACCCAAAAGCATCGACCCGGAAAAAGCCAAAAAGCGTTTTAACTTGGCATTAGCAGCCATTCGCCAGGTACTTGGCTTACCGCGTGAAAAAGTCTTTATTAAAACCCGAGCCAGACAAAAAGGCATTACCCAGTATGAAAAGCAAAGTGAAGTTAGCAAGCGCTTTATCGTGCAGGAAGGCAATATCCGGGTTTATGTGAATCTCACCGATTATCTGGATACAGGTTTGTTTCTGGATCATCGGCCTATGCGCTTGCGTATTGCAGCCGAGGCCAAGGGTAAGCATTTCTTAAACCTGTATAGCTACACCTCAACAGCCAGCGTGCATGCTGCGGTTGGTGGCGCGGCCAGTACCACCAGCGTGGATTTATCCAATACTTATCTTAACTGGTCAAAACAAAACTTTGCCTTAAATGGCCTAACGGTTGACCATGCCGACCAGCAGCACCAGTTTTTTGAAGCGGATGTATTTGAATGGCTCAAAGAAGGCCATGAAACCTATGACCTGATTTTTATTGATCCGCCAACTTTTTCCAATTCCAAAAAGTTTCACGGCACTTTTGATGTACAGCGTGACCATGCCTCACTCATTAAGCGTGCCATGAATCGTCTGAGTAATGGCGGGACTTTGTATTTTTCCAATAATTTTCAGAAGTTCGAACTGGATGATGAACTAAACGTACGCTTTGATGTGCAGGAAATTACAGAGAAAACCATTGGATTTGACTTTAAGCGCAACCATAAAATCCATCGTGCCTGGCGCTTGCGTCACGCTTGATTAAAGGTGTTCAAAAAACAAAGCCCGGCATTAAAACCGGGCTTTGCTTTTAAAATGGTATTAAAAAGAGTAATGCTTTAGAATACGTGATAATTTAAAACACATGATAATCACGACGGAATTTCTTGGATTCTTCATTACCCTGATGGGTCGATGCCTCAATCTCAACAATCCCCTGAATATTATTGAGTTCGTAGCTGCCAGTGCTTTGATCAAAATAAATACTATTAATCTGGCTTAAATCAAATATTTGATTAAAATTCCCAGTCCAGCGCCAGCTATAGGGTTCTGATCCAAAATCATTTACTGCAATTTCATTTAGAATATCAAGACCAAACAATGGGTTATTGGTTGTATAGTTGATTTCACGGTCTTTCTTGTTCAGGGAAACCTGAATGTTTGAAATGCCTGTAGCCCGTACCAGATCGGCAAATACGTTATTAATGCGATCATTCTGGTCAATGGCCTGAAGCTGCTGCTCAGTTTGCTCAGGCGTAGGGCCAGCACTCTGCAACTGATCCAGCGCCAGCTGTGAAACAGGAATGTTATTTTGCAGGAAGTTATTGGTCAGCTCGATATCGTTCAACGGTGTCGCCGCATAGCTTGCCGTGCTGACCAGCAAAGCAATACCCGCACCTGCAATACCCAAGCCTGTAACACTTAAGTTAAAAGTGCTATTTTTGAAAAAAAGTTTCTTGCTATCATCAGCTTGAGAAACAGGGGATACAAGCAGCCTTAGCATTTAGTCTGACTTCCCATTTTTTGTAATTGATTTCACTGTAGCAACTTGTTGCACAAACTTCAATCACATTACGATGAGTGTCATTTTGCCTTAACCTTTAGATGCGACCGCACTCCAGATAAGTGATTCGCTTGGCATCAAACTGCTTTAGTGGATTATCCTTAAAACAGTGAAACGCATGTATTGCCTGTACTTTTTGGCTAATAATGGCTTTGCTGCAATCACGCCGTGGGTCATTCTCGGCCAGCGTAAAGCACAGCGCATAGCATTTTCGCTCGCATGTTTTCTGGTATGCCACCCTCAAAATATTTTCAAATAAATCAGTATCGTAGGGATTGCATAATAAGGAATGCAGCATCATGTAATTTAGCGTATCGCCCTTTTGAGGCAAACGTAATTGATGGCTCAGTTTCGCCCAGTAATTGTAAACCGGACGCACAAATGCAATAGATCTCTTTCATAAATCAAAAAACGATCTTCTTTTTGGTTAATATTTGCACTCCGGATTTCTTAGCATTCGTGCATAATCTGCGGATGAAATACATCGATTCAAACAAGCTTTCTGATCCTCAGT
>NZ_SNTY01000052.1 GCF_004377485.1 Alkanindiges illinoisensis | reverse complement strand
GGATGCATATATTGCAGAAATCACTCAACGATTGAACCATCGTCCAAGAAAAAGACTCGGATTTAAAAGTCCGAGTCAGGTATTATTCCAAGAACATGGTGTTGCACTTCAAATGCTAATCTAAGAAAGCTGTTCGGGATAAATCCCACATAATAATTTGCGTTAGCTAAAAACTGACCAGTAAACAGATAATTGTGTATAAGTCCTGACATCAGTCTGATCTAATGCTATAGTTTCCCACTTGTTTAACCGTGTATACCTAGCCTTTTGGTGGCTAGCCGATACCCTTGCGAAACCAGAGAACGAGATGGATGATCAAGCATTAAAAAAAGCTGCGCTGCATTATCATGAATTCCCACAGCCTGGCAAAATTAGTGTCACTCCAAGCAAACAACTAGTCAATCAACGTGATCTGGCACTCGCCTATTCGCCTGGGGTCGCAGCACCCTGCCTTGAAATTGAACGTGATCCCTCAACCGCTGCCCTTTACACTGCTCGTGGCAATCTGGTGGCAGTAATCAGTAACGGTACTGCCGTATTGGGCCTTGGTAATATTGGCCCGCTGGCTTCCAAACCCGTAATGGAAGGCAAAGGCGTTCTGTTCAAAAAATTTGCTGGCGTCGATGTCTTTGATATTGAAATTGCCGAAAATGATCCGGACAAGATTGTCGATATTATTGCGGCACTGGAACCCACTTTTGGTGGCATTAACCTTGAGGACATCAAGGCACCTGAATGTTTCTATATTGAGCGCAAACTGCGTGAACGCATGAACATTCCAGTGTTCCATGATGACCAGCATGGCACCAGTATCATTGTGGGTGCTGCCCTGCTTAATGCACTGGAAATTGTTGGCAAAAAAATAGAAGACATTAAAATTGTAGCATCTGGTGCAGGTGCCGCAGCCATTTCCTGTCTGGATTTATTATGCGCCATTGGTGTGAAGCGTGAAAATATTACCGTTGCAGACTCACGCGGACTGTTAACCACTGCACGTCTGGGCAGTATGGATGAAAGCAAAGCGCGTTATGCCCAGGATATCCAGCAAACCCAGCTGCATGAAGTGATAGAGGACGCGGACATGTTCCTTGGCCTATCTACTGCTGGCATTCTGACTCCGGCAATGGTCAAGCAAATGGCCAAAGACCCGATTATTTTTGCGCTGGCCAATCCAAACCCTGAAATTTTGCCGGAACATGCGCGCGAAGCCCGTCCGGATGCCATTATTGCTACTGGCCGTTCAGATTATCCAAATCAGGTCAACAATGCGCTGTGCTTCCCGTATATTTTCCGGGGTGCGCTGGATTCTGGCGCTACTACCATTAATGAAGCGATGAAAGTTGCCTGCGTATATGCCATTGCCAAAATGGCGCATGTAGAACCTGATTCCAGTACCTACGGCGAAAATGCACAAACCTTTGGCCGTGAATATCTGATTCCCGGCCCACTTGACCAGCGCCTGATCATGGAAATTGCGCCTGCTGTTGCCAAGGCCGCCATGGAATCCGGGGTTGCAACCCGCCCCATTCAGGATTTTTCAGCCTATCGCCAGCGTTTATCAGAATTTGTTTATAATTCGGCTTTCCTAATGAAGCCTATCTTTGCGCAGGCCAAAACTGATCCAAAACGTATTGTATTTTGTGAAGGTGAAGATGACCGTGTCCTGCGTGCAGCACAGATTGTAGTCGATGATGGTCTGGCCAAACCCATTCTGGTGGGTCGCTCTGCCGTGATTGAAAAAAATATTGCCCGTCAGGGTTTACGCTTAAAAGCCGGGGTCGACTTTGAAATGGTGAATCAGGACGATGATCACCGCTACAAGGATTTCTGGCAGCATTATTACAACATCATGCAGCGTCGTGGCATTGGCGTAGAGTTGGCTAAGCGTGAAGCCCGTCGCCGTACTACCCTGATTGGTTCGCTGCTGGTTCATTTTGGCTATGCCGATGGCATGATCTGCGGTACCTTTGGCTATTATGACCTGCATCTGGGCTATGTCCGTGATGTGATTGGTACCCAATCCAGCAGCAAAAACTTCTATGCCATGAATGTGGTGATGCTGGGTGACCGCAACCTGTTTATTGCCGATACCTATGTCAATCCAAATCCAACTGCTGAGCAACTGGCAGAGATGACACTGCTGGCTGCTGAAGAAGTTCGACGTTTTGGCATGACTCCCAAAGTGGCATTGCTATCGCATTCCAGTTTTGGCAGTGCACATGATGACGCCAGCGCCGAGAAAATGCGTGAAGTCTATCGCTTATTGTCTGCCCAGGCGCCAGAGCTTGAAGTGGAAGGCGAAATGCATGGTGATGCAGCCATTGATGAATCCATTCGTCTGGAACAATTTCCAAACTCGCGCTATAAGGGTTCAGCCAATTTGCTGATCATGCCAAGTCTGGATGCAGCCAATATTGCCTTCAATCTGCTCAAGGCCACGGCAGGCAACAATGTGACCATTGGCCCAATCCTGCTAGGTGCAGCCAAGCCGGTTCATATTCTGACACCTACTGCAACCACACGTCGTATTATCAATATGACTGCCTTAACCGTAGCTGAAATTCAGCATGCAGAAAAGCATCAAAATCAGGCAAAAGGCTAATTAATACCCTTTTTGCCTTGTCAAAGCCCCTATTGTCCTGCATTCTGTAGCGGCATATAGGGGCTTTTTAATGCAAGTGTATTTGGTAGGTGGTGCGGTTCGTGACCAGCTTTTAGGCCGTACAGTGGTTGAACGTGATTATGTCGTGGTGGGTGCCACCCCCGAGCAAATGCTGACCGCAGGCTACAAGCCGGTTGGCAGTGACTTTCCGGTATTTTTGCATCCACAAAGCAAGGAAGAATATGCCCTCGCCCGAACCGAACGTAAGTCTGGTGTGGGTTATGGTGGCTTTACTTTCTACACCTCTCCTGATCTACCATTAGAAGAAGACCTGATTCGCCGTGACCTGACTATCAATGCCATGGCACTGGCCGAAGATGGCAGCATTATTGATCCTTATGGCGGCCAGCAGGATTTGCACAACCGCCTTTTACGTCATGTTTCGCCTGCCTTTATTGAAGACCCGCTACGGGTGTTACGGGTTGCACGCTTTGCGGCCCGTTATGCTCCGTTAGGCTTTAGTGTCGCACCGGAAACGCTGGCGTTGATGCAGGAACTGGTCAATCAGGGCGAAATTAATCATCTAACACCAGAACGGATCTGGAAAGAAACCCAGCGTGCGCTACTTGAAGACCGTGCAGATGTGTATTTTGAAGTGTTGCGTCAGTGCGGTGCATTAAAAGTCATCATGCCAGAGGTCGATGCCCTGTTTGGTGTCCCCCAGCGACCAGAATATCACCCGGAAGTGGATACGGGCATTCATACACTGATGACACTGCAACGTGCCTGTGAAGCCCAATATAGCGACCGGGTGCGTTTTGCCACAGTCCTGCATGATCTGGGTAAGGCGCTAACCCCTACCGACCTGCTGCCACGTCATGCCGAGCATGAAACCCGTGGCGTTGAACCAATTCGTGCATTGTGCCAACGTCTGAAAGTGCCCAGCCAGTATCAGCAACTGGCGGAGCTGGTTTGCCGCGAACATTTGCTATGCCACCGGGTGATGGAATTGCGTCCCGGAACCATCTGGCGACTATTGCAACGACTGGATGTATTGCGCCGTCCAGAGAGGGTAGAAGAATTTATACAGGCCTGTGAATGTGACGCCCGTGGCCGGCTTGGGCTGGAAAACCGCCCTTATGCACAAGCCCATTTTATGCGTGAGGCGATTCAGCAGGTCAGGAATATCCGGGCTATTGATCTGCCGCCGCATATTCAGGGTGCAGACATTGGCGAAGCGCTGATTGAGGCACGCATTGCTGCCATTACTGTACTCAAGAATAACTACACTCAACAACAACTACCTGAATAGCTAAGTTAGCCTAATCTGTATTAGTTCCGATCTGATCGGACAAAGATCTTGAAAAAGAGAAAGTTACCCGTTTAGATAAAGGTGTCGAATCTTAATCAAACAAAGGTAACTTTCTGATGTTGTATACTACCAATCAAATCAT
>NZ_SNTY01000051.1 GCF_004377485.1 Alkanindiges illinoisensis | reverse complement strand
AAATGGACAATGCCTGTCACCAACTGGGGACAGACTATCACTCAATTATCTATTTACTTCGAGGGGCGTTTAGACGATATAATTAAAATCTAGTAATTTGGCTGACACAGATTTTTGAACGCCCCCCCGAGTTCTGAAATCAGTGATTGATCAGCTGTACGACCAGTCGCCCAAACATTTGCATCAAGTGCTTTTGCAAGCTGAACTACCATATAACCAACGCCACCAGCACCACCCTGAACCAGTACAGTTTGTCCTGGTTGGACATTCGCATGATCCACTAAACCTTCCCAAGCAGTGAGGAACGTCAATGGTAGTACTGCTGCCTCGCGCATAGAGATATTCCGTGGCTTTAATGCGATCAGATCAGCATCTGCTACAACATATTCTGCTAAAGATCCTTGAAGACCACGAACGCCACCAATCAGACCGTAAACTTCATCTCCGACGTTGAAGTCGGTGACACCTTCACCAACAGCAGTGACAACCCCAGCCATATCTGTTCCCAACACGGCAGGAAGCTCTGGCATAGCATATGGTGCTTCACCAAGACGAATTTTATAATCAATAGGGTTTACACCACTCGCATGAATACGTACTAGAACTTGCCCAGCCTCTGGTTGAGGTATAGGGAGTTCTACACGTGTAAATTTATGATCACCATAATTTTCTAAGATAAGCGCATTCATCATCTTATTCATAATTGTTCCTTATTTTTAACTGGGGGATGATATGCACAGTACCAAAGTAAATTAATCCAATAAATGATATTTATAGGATTTAATAATTCCTAAATAATGAATAATAAATATCATCCGCTCACTAAAAATATTCTAGTACAGTCTGTAAAGGCGGTTTAACCTAAACTGTTGGTAGTATTTTCAAGGCTTGAAACGTTCAAAATATCTACAAAGTGGCTAAAAGTTGGAAACATAATTCTAAAAGGTCGCAGCATTGCAAAGAACATGAGCCAAAATAAAAAATGGGAGCTAAAAGTCCAGTTTTTTGTGACTTTGGCATCAGCTCTACGATGTTAATTTAAAAAAACTAAAAACAGGCATAGAAAATTTTCGCTAAAGATCTTTTTGATTTTCGATTTATAAAAAATATTGCTTTTTTGATACTATGGGGTACTATAGTATTAATGTTAGCAAATAAGGAGGTCTGATGCCTAATCAGGTTGAAGACAAAAAAAAGATTCTTCTACGCGTCAGAAAGATCAAAGGTCAGACGCAAGCGATTGAAAAAGCGTTAGAAGACAATGTGGAATGTGTTGCAATTCTGCAACAAATATGCTCTGTGCGTGGTGCTATTAATGGTTTAATGAATGAAATGTTGGAGGTTCATTTAAAGGACACTTTAGTATCAGGTGAAACCACAGAACAACAACGAAAAGAAGAATTGGCTGAAATCGCCAAGATTCTAAAATCATATTTAAAATAGATCTGTATAAGGAATTATTGCATGAAGTCACGTGCTGCCGTTGCGTTTGGTCCTGGTCAACCTCTTCAAATTGTTGAAGTTGATGTTGCACCACCAAAGAAAGGTGAAGTATTAATCAAGATCTCCCATACCGGTGTGTGTCATACAGACGCATTTACTTTATCTGGCGATGATCCTGAAGGTGTTTTTCCCGCTATTCTCGGGCATGAAGGTGCTGGTGTTGTCGTTGAGGTGGGTGAAGGCGTGACTAGCGTCAAACCAGGTGATCATGTAATTCCACTTTACACCGCTGAATGCGGCGAGTGCTTATTCTGTAAATCTGGAAAATCGAACTTGTGTATTTCCGTTCGCGAAACTCAAGGTAGAGGCGTAATGCCAGATGGTACCACTCGTTTTTCCTACAATGGTCAACCGATTTACCACTATATGGGCTGCTCAACGTTCAGTGAATACACGGTAGTGGCAGAAGTATCATTGGCTAAAATCAATCCTGAAGCCAATCACGAACATGTCTGCTTACTGGGTTGTGGGGTAACAACGGGTATCGGTGCAGTACACAACACAGCTAAAGTACAAGAAGGTGATAGTGTTGCGGTCTTTGGTTTAGGTGGTATTGGTCTGGCAGTCGTACAAGCCGCACGTCAAGCTAAAGCAGGGCGTATTATTGTGGTTGACATGAATCCAGATAAATTTGCGCTGGCAAAAGAGTTTGGTGCAACGGACTTCTTGAACCCTAAAGATTACGATAAACCAATCCAGCAAGTCATTGTCGAAATGACTGGCTGGGGTGTAGATCATTCATTTGAATGTATTGGTAACGTGAATGTAATGCGTGCAGCCCTTGAAAGTGCACACCGTGGCTGGGGACAATCCGTAATTATTGGTGTAGCTGGCGCAGGTCAGGAAATCTCTACCCGTCCATTCCAACTGGTTACTGGTCGTAAATGGCTAGGTACTGCCTTTGGTGGCGTAAAAGGTCGCACGCAACTACCAGGAATGGTTGAAGATGCCATGAAAGGAAAAATTCAATTAGAGCCATTTGTGACACATACGATGGGCTTGGATCAGATCAATGAAGCCTTTGATCTAATGCATGAAGGTAAGTCAATTCGTACTGTAATTCATTACGAATAATTCCGTCAGACCTTATAGTTTTCCATGCATGTGCATCATGAATGACATGCATGGAATCCTCTAAAACGGCACATCATCTGTAAAACTGATCTATCTGTGTGGGCATCGAGTATAGGTTCAACAAACCTGCCTACATTTTAAATCTTAATCACTATTCTCTGTGGAGAATGTCAGACTCTTTGTTTACTCGATTTCTCATGAAGTCTTGCTCATCATAGGTAATTGATTATGGAAATAATTGAGAAACATGCTTCTTTTGGTGGATCGCAAGAAGTGTATCGCCATCAGTCAATAGCATTAAACTGTTCAATGAAATTCTCAATATATCTGCCACCTCATGATAAAGATGAGCGGTTGCCAGTTTTATATTGGTTATCAGGACTGACTTGCAACGAACAGAACTTTATTACTAAAGCCGGAGCACAAAAGTATGCGGCTGAACATAAAGTCATTATTGTTGCACCAGATACCAGCCCACGTGGAGAGGATGTACCAGATCATGCAGATTATGATTTAGGCCAAGGCGCAGGATTCTATGTAAATGCAACAAAAGCACCCTGGTCACAGCATTTCAAAATGTATGATTATATTGTGGAAGAGCTCAGAAATCTGATTGACCTGAATTTTCCGACCAACCAAGTCCAAAGCATTATGGGGCATAGCATGGGTGGTCATGGTGCATTAGTCATTGGTTTAAAAAACCCTGAGCTGTATAAAAGTATTTCTGCTTTTGCACCAATTGTTGCACCTAGCCAAGTACCTTGGGGGAAAAAGGCTTTCACACACTACCTAGGTGAAACCGAAACTTTATGGAAAAGCTATGATGCGATTGAATTAATCAAAAACGCTGAAGTTCATTTACCTATTTTAGTCGATCAGGGAACAGCTGATGATTTTCTTGAAGAACAGTTAAGACCTAAGCTTCTTAGTGATATTTGTTTGGAACAAGAATATCCTCTGACACTTAACCTAAGAGAAGGCTATGACCATAGCTATTACTTTATTGCGAGCTTTATAGAGAAACATATAGAGTTTCACAGCAAATTCCTAGCAAAATAACTTTCATAGTTATAAGGATATACAATGTTGTTCTTGAATGCTTCTTGGGCAATATAATTTCCAGATGAAGCGATCAGCTTATGAATTTAAGGTAGAGTCAATTGATCCTTATATAACTAAGATTGAATTTAATCATCTCATATCTTAACTTTACTGATTCAAATGTTAATGATATTAACTTGAATAAATTCATAGCATTATGTCGAAATAAAAACTCAGATTTTGGCTCAGCTATGGAATATTGTTTTAACTTTTGTACAACAAAACTTTCTGACATGCATACATTAGCAATGTCAGAATCAGTTTGAATTCTAATCAATTGTGGAGTTTTAGTCATGCTTAAAACAGCTTTATATGTCCGTCTTGAAGCTAAACCGGGTAAAGAAAACGAGGTGGAAGCTTTTCTTAAAGCCGGTTTACCTATTGTAATGGAAGAACCTGCGACAGTTGCGTGGTTTGGCCTACGTCTTGGACCTACAACATTTGGTATTTTTGATGCATTTCCTGATGAGGCGGGTCGCCAAGCACATTTATCTGGCAAAGTTGCAGCTGCGTTGATGGCTCAGGCCGAAGAGCTATTTTCAGAGCCACCGTCTATTGAGAAAGTAGATGTTTTGGCGAGTAAACTACCAGGTTAAACCGACGCTTAAATGTATGAGGGTGCTGCCTGAAATTTTGAATGAAAGGCAGCACTTCAACCCTGTGAGGTTTGTCGGAGTCTTTTTATTCAAGTTCGGCTACTTTATTTAATGGCTTAATCTCATCATTTACATGGGGCAATATCCAAAACAGGGTAAATAAACGAATGCACCCATGTATGAATGGCCACCGATTTTGTAGACACCTTTTAGTTAGATAAAATGGCTAATTAACGAGGTGCTTATGAGCAGTAAACGATATCTTGAAGAATTCAAAATTGAAGCAGTAAAACAAGTCACTGAGAAAGGTCATAGTGTGGCCGAGGTTGCTACGCGTTTAGGAACCACCACCCATAGTCTGTATGCCTGGATTAAACGTTATGATCCACAGCAGCCCAAGACAATAGAATCTAATGATCCAAGTGCAGATATATGATAGTATTGATTTTATATCTGTGACTTGTTGATTTTTAATTGCCATGTTAACGGACTCATAATCTGTACTAGCTCAAACCTGATCTGACAGTTACCCGTTTTGATGATGAGTGTCAGGTTAAATTTGAGCTAGATTCTTTTCAGCCCAAATCTGTTTTCCATCAAGCAATGTTTCCATAGGCGTGC
>NZ_SNTY01000050.1 GCF_004377485.1 Alkanindiges illinoisensis | reverse complement strand
CGGATGCATATATTGCAGAAATCACTCAACGATTGAACCATCGTCCAAGAAAAAGACTCGGATTTAAAAGTCCGAGTCAGGTATTATTCCAAGAACATGGTGTTGCACTTCAAATGCTAATCTAAGTTCTTCTAATCACTGTAAATAAGGTGAGTAAATTTTTATATCTTAAATAATGTTATAGTAATAAGCAGTTTTGGAAAGTCCTGTTTTACGGAAATTGCGAGTTTGTTTTGTCTGAAATCTTAACACTGGAAGAGCGGCTCAGTCGTATCCGCATTGTCATGGTCAATACTACCCTGCCAGCCAATATTGGTGCAGCAGCACGTGCTATGAAAACCATGGGTCTGTCCCGACTGGTTCTAGTTGCCCCTAAAACCTTTCCCAGCGGCGATGCAACAGCACTGGCTTCTGGTGCCGCCAGTATTCTGGAACAGACCATCGTGGTTGACACCCTTGAAGATGCCATTGCCGATTGTCATGTGGTGTTTGGAACGAGTGCACGCAGCCGTACTATTCCCTGGCCTTTGCTCGAAGCCAGGGCAGCAACTGGGCTGGCTATTCAACAGGCGGATCAGCATGAGATTGCGATTGTGTTTGGCCGTGAAGACCGTGGCTTGACTAATGAAGAACTGGCACAGTGTAATTATCACTTAACCATTCCGGTTAATAGCGAGTATGGCGTATTAAATGTGGCAGCTGCCATTCAGGTGGTTTGCTATGAACTGCGCATGCATGCACTGGAAGCTCAGCCGAAGCAGCAACTTTCTAATCCTGACCAGCCAGAGCAAATGCCCTTGCCCAATCAGCAGGCCATGCAGTGGGATGAACCTTTGGCAACCCAATCACAAATGCAGCAATTTTTTCCGCATCTGGAAGCCATGCTCACCGATATTGATTTTCTTGATCCGCAGAATCCCAGACTTTTGCCCTTACGTTTGCGTCGCCTGTTTGGTCGTATTCAACTGGATCGCATGGAATATAACCTGTTACGGGGTATCTTTGGCCGGGTACAAGCCTTAAGCCGGGGCAACTGGCCATTAAAAAATACTGCGCAACAAACTCCAGATCATTCCCAAAACACCAAGAACACTTTGCAATCCGTGACTCAGGATGATAACGACCATGTTTAAGCAGCTTAAAGAAGATATTCAAGCCGTCTTTGCCCGCGATCCTGCTGCCCGCAATACACTGGAAGTTCTGCTCACTTATCCTGGTATTCATGCACTGATCATGCATAGGGTGGCTCATCAGCTTTGGCAAAAGGAATTAAAAGGTACTGCACGCGGTCTTTCCACCTTTAACCGTTTTCTAACCGGGATTGAGATTCATCCCGGCGCAAAAATTGGCAAGCGCTTTTTCATTGACCACGGCATGGGGGTTGTGATTGGTGAAACTGCAGAAATTGGTGATGATGTCACTTTATATCACGGTGTAACCCTGGGCGGCACCACCTGGAACAAAGGCAAGCGACATCCTACACTCGAAGATGGCGTGGTAGTTGGCGCTGGTGCAAAAATTCTTGGGCCTTTTACAGTAGGTAAAAATGCCAAAATTGGCTCCAATGCTGTGGTGACTAAAGCAGTTCCTGATAATGCCACCGCCGTGGGGAATCCAGCCCGTTATATTTTAAAAGATTACAAGGAACAGCCTGCTTCATTAAGCCTTGATGATTCACGCCGCATGAATTATGCCAAATCACTGGGTTTCCAGCCTTATGCCGCAGTGCCCAATGCGTCTGATCCGGTAATGGATGGCTTCCGGATTTTGCTGGATCATATGCAGAAAACTGATCAGCGCTTGCAGGATATCTGCACTAGCCTGTCGCAGGTGAATCCGGAATTTTGTGTGCAACGTCAAAAGCCACTCTCCAAGGATGATCAGGCCATCATTGAAGAAATCAAGCGGGAATGTGATTTAAGCACCTGCTCCAACGAACAGGCGTTTAAAAAGTAAATACAGGAATTAATTGCTCATCAATCGTAGTGCTGTAGGGTCGGTCTTCTACAGCACTTCAAACTCAATACGGCGATTGCGTCGTCTGCCTTCTTCACTGCTGTTATCGGCAATCGGCTGATTGGCACCCAAGCCTTCGGTGCGTAACAGGGTTTTATTCACACCCTTGCCTGCCAGATAATCAATTATTACATTTGACTTAAATTAACGTTCATTTTTTATATATAAAGACGGCTTTGATACAATAGAACTTCATTAGTTGTAATTATTAAAATGGCTATTAATATTTTTGCCTAGCCATCACATGGCTGCACTATTTTGGAGCTTTAATAACTCTAGTTTTCATCTTTAATTTTATATAAATAAATTTACAAAAAAGAATTTTTATGATTAAAATCAAGAGTAAAAATTTATTACATGACGTACGGATACAGACTTGTCTGTCCCCAATAAATATGCTTCAATTATGAAGTTAAATTAAACATTAGATAGATAAATTCTCTTTAATGAAACTATTCATACGTTTAAATCCTAGATTATTATGCATATTGATATAGATCAACCTAGAGAAATTGCAGTTGAAAATTTAAAAAAAAGTATCCCTAAGGAACTGTGGGATACCAATGAGCAGTTCATTGCCCAGCTAAAGCACAAAATTAAAAATCATCAACTAGTTAGTAACTCGATGATTGAATTATTGACTAATGGGCACTTTAATCATCAAGCGGTAAAGAATATTCATCTTGAATATCGTCATGCCATCGTACAGATTTTCACCGACGCCTTATTGATGGCACAATACCAGGCCAGGCAGCTCGAACCCCGTCTCCCTGCTGGCATTAAAATGATTGCGCGGTTCCTGCTTACTTTGAATGTGCTGGACGAATTTGGCTTTCAACCCGGCACAAGCACTATAAATTACTATCAGGGTAATCCAGCCTATGCCCATTATCCACTGTTTGAGAAAGTGCTCAACGAACTGAATATTTCCATTGCAGAGCGTGAGAACTATAAACCAAGCCAGATTGCTGTAGAAGTGAGGCGATATCTGGAAAAAAGTTATGATACTTATATTGCTGTGGTTGCCCTACTGGCGGTTGCAGAACAACAGGTAATCCTGTACAGCCCGCCTTTAAGACAAGCCACTAAAAGTGTTGGCCTGAATGTTGAGCATGGTTACTATTATGTACATGGAGTGTCATCTGATCATACAGCCCTTGCAGCTGATGATGACCATGAAGATGATCTATGGTTTACTTTGATTCAGGCATGTACTCCAGATATCTATCCGTCACTGGAAGACATGTGTATGCACTACTGTGATTTGTGGAATCGCTTCTGGTTATATCAGTATGAAGCCAACAGTCATCTAAAACGCTGACTTTAAAAATCTTTTGCTTTACTAAAATAAGCTTGCTTAATAGCATTAATATATTGTATAAAACGCTGGTTACCAAATTTTCTATTTTTTTAGAACTAATCGAGAAAATAAACCTAAAAAGAGATATAATTATCAATTCAATCTAGTTATCTTCGATTTATTTGAGGCGTTTTATTTCCCATATAGTATTTTGTAAATAAGGATTAACCTTGAAAAATAGCTCTAAAAAAGAAATGATCTATGAAACTGCCACTGCATTATTTGCGCAGCATGGCTTTCATGCTATTGGCATTGATCGAATTATTTCTGAATCAAACGTCGCTAAAATGACGTTATATAAATATTTCCCTTCTAAAGAACACTTGATCGAAAGCATTCTGATCCGTCGCGATGAGCAGTTGCGTACCAGTATAAACAAAAGTATTGATGAAGCAACAAGCCCGTTAGAAAAAATTAAAAGTATTTTTCAGTGGTATGAAAGATGGTTTGAGCAACCCAATTTCTATGGCTGCATGTTTATTAAAGCCTCTGAAGAGTTCTCACAGGACACCCCAAAGATTCGGCAAGTTTCTCAGGATCACAAGCAGTGGCTGACTGATGTGCTAGAGGAATTATTGACACTTATCGGTGTACAACACCCTGCTTCACTGGCTAATTTCATTATGGTAACACTGGATGGCTTAACCGTTAACGCTAATATCTTCGCTTATACAGGTGGTATGAAGCTTGATTCCAGCTGGGCCTTTGTTGAAAATCTGATCTTGCAATCCAAAAAGCACTAATTCTAAAAATAGCCATTAGACTATAGTCATATTTGTTTTTTTTATTGGCTCCATAATTTGCACAAATTTACCTCAATAATGATAATTTTTTCAATTTTTCTATCAAATTTGTAGATTAAAAATCTATTTTTTTATCTTAAATATCTATATATTGCTTTTAAGTTATTGAATTTTATAATTTATACAAAAAATCACACACTGGTTAAAAAACTAGCATTCGGATAACATTTAATTGCAAATAGACAGAACTGTCTGTACCATAAAAATCATAAAGCATACTTGAAATTATTGGTGTGCTTTGATGAGTACTATAATGGATTTTTAACCAGCTACAAGTGATTTATCATGATTAACGTAAATACTGATTTTTCTAATGAGTACTTTTTAAAAGCACAAGAGAAAGCTGATTTTTACTTATCATTAATTAATAATGCTTATGCTGGTTATTTTTCCTTAGCGCCTCAGTTTTTAATAGATTATAAAGTAGTATATTTAAATTTTTATTATATTAATAATATATTTTTGGGCAGAATAAATCTACTCTCTCGACTGGCTTTAATATTTGGGTACCAACCGTTAAGGTTAAATAAAAAGCTATTTACCCTACTTTTAGATTTTAAAATCAAGAAATTTAATATTATTTTAAAACATTTTAGAATTCCAATAACAATAAATTAGTTTATAACGGTAGTCTTATTGATAAGTGACGATATTAAATTACTCTGATATCCTCCCTTTTTTTATTTTAATATAGATTATTTTTCAAGTACTTAGTAATAAATAGTAGTTAATTTTTATAATGAATTTGATTAGGCGATGAAGCATGATCCTGAGGAATTTGACGGGCTCCCCAAAAGGTAAATATAATAAGGCAGAGTAAAACTTGAAGTGCGACATAAACCACCTAATTAATTTAAAGGGTTTATGGAGTATATAAAATTGTCATACCATCATCTTAACTTTGAAGATCGTACTGCATTAATGCTTGAGTCAAGAAAAGAAGGCTTTTCAGCCAGAAAATTTGCTGAACTTATTAAAAGACATCCTAGTACGATCTATCGTGAGCTTAAAAGAAATAGCATCAATGACGTT
>NZ_SNTY01000049.1 GCF_004377485.1 Alkanindiges illinoisensis | reverse complement strand
TTAACATAATGCACGTTATACGAAATTAATTAATTAATGGATGTCCGTATAGATTACTTGCATATTGTATTCGATCGAATACAATATAGTGAGAAAACAAGGAATCCTCATGATTGAAATTAAACGTCTGCCAGAGTTTGATGAATGGTTGGATGGCATTAAAGACAATATGACCCGTATTCGCCTGAATCGTAGATTGGATAAGGTTCAACGTGGAAACTGGGGAGACATTAAACCTCTCCAAGATGCCGTTTGGGAAATGAGAGAATTCTTCGGTTCTGGATGGAGGATGTATTACATCCAACATGGTGACGTAGTGATTGTAATGCTTGGTGGAGGAGATAAATCGACTCAACAACAAGACATCGATCGTGCAGTCAAATTATCTAAAACATTGGAGGATTAAAATGGTTAAAGTCGCTGATTTACCAAGTTTTGATATGGCTGAGTCGCTCAAAACTGAAGAAGACATTGTGATGTATCTCAACATGGTTCTCGAAGAAAATGATCCTGCTGAATTAGCCCACGCACTTGGTGTAATTGCCAAAGCTCGTGGTATGACTCAAATCGCTAAAGAGGCAGGAATTGGACGTGAGGCTCTGTATAAAGCACTTCGTCACGACTCTGCACCACGTTTTGATACGATTAATCGTGTAGTGAATGCTTTAGGTTTAAAGATCACAGTACAACACGCCTAAAAATTTAAAAAATGTAATAAAAATGGAAGCCTATAGCTCCCATTTTTTATGGATGATTCTTTAATTCTTGCAGCATGGCATCACGCAAAATCTTATTCATTCTTGTCTGATAGCCTTTACCTTGGGCCTTTAGCCATTGCATTACATCTGCATCAATACGAACCGTAGTCACTTGTTTAGTCGGCTTGTAAAAAGGGTTCTGCACTGCATTTTTCCAGAAACTTTCATCAAGTTCAGGAATGTCCGAAAAATCTATTTCACTGTCTGGGCGTTTAGCCAAAGCTTCAAGTCTTGCCTTTTGTTCTTCAGACAAAACAGGAGGATTATTCAAATCCATTTTGTAGTTGACGGTTTTGCTCATACTGTTTCCTCTCTTTTTTCACTGCCTGTCGTGCCGAAATAATGCGGATATGATCAATCCCATCATGATCTTGTACCGTATGCGCAACCAGTAAAACGGTTTGTCCATGCACTAGACCAATTGCCTGCCAGCGATATTCACCATTTTCAAAGCGATCCTGTTGAAATACGGCATAAGCATCATAAAAAACCAGTGTTGCATCTTCAAAAGCGACTCCATGCTTTTTAAGGTTTACCTCTGCTTTATGCTCATCCCATGAAAACTCAATTTCCATCGTTGCATCGCTTTTTGTTAATACAATTATGTTAATACAAAATAGTGAAAAAGGCAAAAAAAACTCATTTTTATAAGTGCAATCCACTAAAAATGCTTGTAAAAAATTGCCTTGATTTCAATAGGGTTTTCAGCCTGATTGTTCTACTCATGCGATTCGCTTATGATCATTTTCTAACTTACTTCGGCATGGAATGCACATGGCCACAAAGCTCAAGATAAGCCAGGCTGCCACTTTATATCAAAAATCAAGGAACACCCTGTATCAGGCTATTCAGAAGGGAATCTTAAGTAAAGACCAGGATGGCTTACTGGATCTCTCAGAGTTAATCCGAGTCTATGGAGAACCCAAGACAAGCCCCAAGTCCGTCAAACCGGTTGATGTACCGCCAGAACGTGCTGAGCCCCAGGACACGACTACTGCCCAGCTCTTAGCTGTACTTAAGCGAGAGAATGAATTACTGCGTCAGCAGCTTGACGAAGCCAAGGAAAGAGAGCTATTTCAGCGTGAACTAATTCAGAGCATGAACCAGAAGCTCATCCCCCTGATAGAACACCTGAACACTGTTCAGGACAGTTCATCAGAACAGTTGAGTACAGTAGCTAAGGATATTGAAAATAGAGGTATAGAACAAAATACAGGACAACCAGCACAGTGTACTGAACAGTCCAACAGAACAGTTGAGGACACTTCCCAAACTGTTCAGCAGAAACAGGGGTTTTGGCAAAAATTGTTTAATTGAATATATGTTTTCATTAAATAGTATTTAATTTTTAACTGACATAATATCCTAGTTAAATATTGTTATTTTATTCAGTGAATTTCTCTATGTTGCGCCATTCTTTTTTCCTGCTAGTTGCTTTTTTACTGCTTGTACGCCGGAATCACCAGTTCAGGAATAAGCTAAAAACACCTGAAACACGATAGGATTGCTTTTACCCACAACAAACCTACTTATGCAAAACTAGCAACTTTACCGACTAGCAAAACAGGTGATAGCGCTGCACTACTGGGTATTTTAGAGATTAAGGATGGCTGTATTTATGCAAAAGTAGTCGCCAATGAGCTGTATTTGATTGCCAGTATGAACCCTGATATTTATTGGGATGATCACCAACAGGCCTTAATGCTATCGGGTGGTAAAACGATAAAGCTTGGAGAAGCAATGATGCTCGGTGGCTCATCCTATATAGGGCCACAAGAACGCTTAAAATGGACGCTGGCACCGAATGAAAGATGTCATGTAACCCAGATCTGGATTACCAATTCAGTCAGTTAATTTTGAGTTGTAGTTGCTCTAGCTGCTACTTGTTGCCGATAGTTTTCATCCTGGCTCATTCGATTTAATGTTGCAGCCATATTATTTAAAAAATCTGTCATGCGCTTCTCATGTAGCTCATCGTCACTTGGTTTTCCTCCAGTAGCCCGAGCAGCGACTTCCTTTTGATATGCCTCATCTATAGTCATTTTTTTACAGGTTTCTAAAGCATTTTTATCAAAATCGCTTAGGCCATCATCAGTTTTACAGTGATTCATTTTAGCTACCTTAAGTAAGGGGTTAACCGTTGAGCTCAGCGAATAAGGTAAAGGGTTGGGATATTTCATGCGTGCATGTAATATTACAACACACATCTTGCCTTCCAATCACATTCTATAAAAGCCTATAAACGCTTATAGAAGATGTAAAAACCCTAAAAATACTCTATGAGCTTATGAACGCATAAAATCGCTTATAAAAGCTTATAGGAGAATATAAGCGCTTATAGCTAACTGGTTGGCTGCAATTCAAATGAATCAACCTTGGCGTATTCCATAAACATGATATTCAATAGGTCATGGATGCTCTTGTTTTGCGTTTTGGCGAGGTTTTCGACGTATTCCCTGGTTAGAGTAGGACACTTGGCACAAAGCGTCTTAAACAAGCTATTTTCAGGTGTATTCCACGCATTCTTTAATGGCTCAGCCGTTTTTTTAGCGGGTTTGGATTTTTCTTCCAATACTTTGAGTGATTTTTTCTTCTGTTTAAAAGCAAATGAGAAGCCTGTAATGGTACGACCCTGCTTATGCTGCTCATACTTCACGGTTATATCTGTATGCTCATTAATTTGCTTAATGGCTAAATCAAGAACACGCTTTTTAAAATCCCCCATTGCCTTATATTCATTAACCCCTAAACCTAGCTGTCCTCTAAATTTTTCAAGCTCAAATATGGGGGTTTTCTCTACAGTACGCCAACGTATCAATAGTTCATATAACCGCACTGCATATAAGCTAGTTACTTCAGCTAATTGCTGTAACTCATAGCTTGTAAAATTTTTTTCCAAGCGAGTCACAAAGGGTACTACATCAGGAGAAAAGCATATTTCAACTGTGCCAGCATCTTCTATATAAGCTATTTTTGAAACCCATCTAGTTTGAACTATTCTAAGTTTTCCTGTTTTTGCATCTGTTTCAGAGTAAGTGAAATAGCGATTAAACAGGTTTTTAGCAGCTTCATTCAAAACTCTGTAAGCTGTGGACTTGTCAGCATTGAATTGATTTATATAGCTACTAGCATGGATTCTTAGCATCGTAGTTGAATCAATTCCTAGTCCAGTTTCTCTCGCTCCTACAATAGCTAGTAAAACTAGCCTTTGCTCTACCAGTCCTAAAGTATAGCTAGCATCAATAAGGGCATTATCCTTAACTACCAAGTTATGCATTATAAATAGTCTTAAAATTTTAAAGTCAATATATAGTCGTTAATTTCTTAAGTCAATAAAAGGTGTATAGACGTCCATTTATAGGTGTATAGACGTCCATTTATAGGTGTATAGACGTCCATTTATAGGTGTATAGACGTCCATTTATAGCAGCTAGAAGAATTGATATTAAAGGCTTACAGAAGATCTAAAAGCTTTTAAAAGTATTAAAAATATAAAAAGAGATTTTTCTTTTTTGAAAGCAAAAAGCAGAAGCAAAAAAGCAAGAGCATTTGTAGAGTTTTAATCCTGGTTGCATTGTCAAAACCATGTTGATTGGAAGTCAGCAGGTCACACGACCCATAGATTTTGATTCACACACCACGCAACTCTCGTTGCAAAGCTCAAAGCATTGCAAGAGTAAGATTTTGAGCGTATACACTAGGACTTAAAATTTGTATACACTACCTTAAAATAAGTTAATATAAATCAATAACTTAAATTGTATACACTAGGATTTTAACTGTATGCGCTATAAACAGATAAGACATTGATTTATATATTTATATTCCGTCTACACTAGCTAGGTTATGCAAATATCATTATTAAATTTAGGTGACTATTTCAATATTTTTGAATCTGCTATTACCATAGCCAATGCACTTTGCTAAACCACAAAAAACGATTCAATCACTATGTCATCAAAATTAAAACCATCGCTAAAGCGCACCATTTCGCGTTATAGCCTTGAAACGCATCAAGGGCACTATCTTATACCAGCCGAAGTTATCAACGCTGTATTTGACAGAAAATCGAGTTCTATGCGTGCCTGGCGCAAATACTTGGGCCTACGTAAAAAACATTTAGCCCAGCAGCTTGGCATCAGTAAGTCGCAATATAGCCGCTTAGAAGCCAAAAAAAAGCCATCCAAGGCACTGCTGCGTCAAATGGCAATGCTACTTGGAATCCATGTTAAGCAGCTCAATTTCTAGCGGCTTAACATGGATTTTCTGAAAAAGTGTCCCCTCATGTGTCCGCTTGTATTTGGAGTAAATTAAAATGAATCAATTGGCGCAAATTAAAGCATTTGAACAACGTGATACTGCCTTGCATAAGACCGGAGAACTTTACGGCCTTTTGATTGCTGACCTGGCAGCCAGGATTGGACAGTGTTCTGAGGACAGTGTGCAGTACAGTGTCCTGGTTGATCAGCAAACGCAGTACCAGACCCAACAGCGTGAGCTATACCGACTGAGTACCCAGCAGCTTGAACAACGCAGTCAACAGTTAGCCGAACAGGTAAAAGCACGTTATACCGACTAAAAAATCAGCAAATTAGTGGCAAAAGCTGCCAAAAATGCCTATTTTTTAACCTATTTTTGGTTTTAGGTAATTTTTAGCTGTATCGGATAGAAGTTTTAACGCGCAAGATATTGATATATATGAATAAAAATTATTGGCGTCGTATAACGTGCATTATGTTAA
>NZ_SNTY01000048.1 GCF_004377485.1 Alkanindiges illinoisensis | reverse complement strand
ATGATTTGATTGGTAGTATACAACATCAGAAAGTTACCTTTGTTTGATTAAGATTCGACACCTTTATCTAAACGGGTAACTTTCTCTTTTTCAAGATCTTTGTCCGATCAGATCGGAACTAATACACTTTAATCCCCTGACTGTCTCAGAGTGGCCTGACCCTTCGACCACCGCATAGTATTCTCCTTCAGCACCTATGCGCGAGTAAAAACTCAAGGCATTTTCCCCCGGCCCATACATGCCAGTGTTCACATTAAAACAGCCGCTTTGTAGTTTGGTCACTGCATTGGCAATACTATCCTTACCCAGGGTAATGGTGTAACCATTAGACCCCATCAGGATCGGCGCATGGTTAGGTTTTTCTGCATACACTGAAACATCCTTTAAGCCAAACTGATCGTAACCGGCAACCACAATCGTTGCACCACCTTGATGCCAGGTATCGCCATTCACCTCTTTTTTGGGGTTACCGAATTTCTTGCTTAAGCTGGCTTTAGTGTCTGCCATGGTGACCTTCTTGCCGCCAATAGAAATATAATCTTCTGCAAAGGCAGGGGCTGCCCATACAGCGGTTAATAGTGTCGCAATGATTAGCTTTTTCATAATAAGGCTTCCTGCTTAATAACACTTTTTCACGTCATAATTGACAGGCTCATTGATCCAGCCCACCCGAGAAGCAATACCCATTCCTTGCGTTCTGGTATCCTTACGATAGGTATTCCATTCATTAATGGCATCTTGGGTTGTATCCGCAGACCAGTAAAAACTACCGTTATCAACACCCGGCTTTTTAACCACATAGCGTATTGTCCTGTCAGCCTTATTGATCCAGCGGCTTGCCAGGCAGAAATTGCTATTTAGCGTATTTCCTATACTCAGGATTGGGGTGTCCACAAAGGCATTAGTATTCACGACCGCATAATTTATGCCCGGAAGAAAAGTGAATTCAGCAGTCTCCTCAATTCTTCCGGCGACTCTGTTTTCAAAGAAATTGCTGTAGATGTTATAAAGCTTGCCGTTTTTAAATTCAGCCGTAATAACCGCCGCCCCTTTTTTCCAGATCATGGTATTGCCACTGGTAGAGCTGGGTTGTCCAAGCTTAACAGTGAGAGACTTTTGGGTTTCAAATTTAGGAACGATATATTCTTTCCCAATTTTAAATTGAATTTCTGCAAAAGCAGAGGTTGTACAAGCCACCAATAAAGCAGCGATCATTAATTTTTTCATGATGATTTCCTTTTTCCTTTCATGATATGCCCCCTCCTGTACAGGCCAGGTTGGCCGACAGGCTATTAATTTAAAATAAAAATAGTCCCTGAAAACTTAGGATAATATTCAGGTTAAACGAGTTCGTAAGGGTAGGGATAGAAAGGCCGTATTAAAGATGCGGCTTAAGAAATAGGAATGGGTATATATAGTCATGATTGACTCCTAGATGAGATTAGAAGTCCTACCAGATCACTGCTAAATGATGGGTGGCAGAACGAAAGAGGGTTAGCAGACTGGTCATCTAGGAACCAGCACGCGCGAACGCGTCCCCCTCCCGTTCCACCGCAGAGGGGGGCGAGAAAGGCACACGTAATACACAGGCATAAACCCGATGGATTACGCGCTAGATGAACTCGGTCTGCTAAAACCGTCTGGCAATGTAGGCCAGCTAGAAAAGAATAATCGGGAGGTAGGGGTTAGTCAATGCTAGCCTTCAAAAGCAGGACATGATTTTACGGGAAGCTGTTTTTGCTATAATTTTATTAGACGTGTGATACCTAATCACTAAATAATAGATGCTGATTCTTCGTCAAGTTTGAATTTGAGTATGTCGATATTAAGCTGTTTTAATGCTTGATTAAGGTCTGAGGCAATCGTTTCATCATTTGGAAGAACCAGAAATTTTCGACAATTCTCAGATACACCATGAATCATCAGTTGTCCGATAGCTGTATAAATATTAGTACGCGCTGCACTAGTCTTAACTTCATAGACTTCAATAAGCTCCTCTCCAATAGCGACACCTAAATCAATAAACCTATCTTTAACTAGACGGCCACTTTTTGGCAGTCTATTTGTATTGCGCCATAGGTACAGTGCATCAACGACTTCGCCATGCCGAGATAAATAATCAATTTCTCCTGACCGCTGTCCTAGGCGTCTGCCTCGTGCCTCAGCAAAAAAATCATTATATTGTTTTTTCTTTTTTTGAAAATCTGTAGTTGTTAAAACTCCATTACGCACCGCTTGCTTAAAATCTACAATAGCATCGATATAACGAATAGCTGGTCGGGTGGCTTTGGTGCCTTTAATAGGTATGACTAAAGTACCTTCCTTGAGGCGGCCTGATGAATCCATAACTTCAAAAAGTCGTTCGCCACTACATGCTAAAAAGGCTTCTTTACAAACACCTTTGGTACCCCCACCTACGCGGCCTGAATGCATCAAATAAATCGAACCCGTATTGCTATCGCGCGCGAAGAAGCCTGCAATTCGATCATTACGACCTTCATATACTGTATTAATCTCTACAGTAATATCTAGACTTGGACTGTCCCTAAGCAAGCCAAACCAGTTCAAACGCCTTGGGTTAATCATTCCTTTTTCGTTACAATCTTCTGACCAGAACCAATAGGTTCCATCAGTTTGTACTTGAGCATCAGTCATAGTGCCACCAGGGTAGCCAATATTTTTTACTATTTTTTTCTTAAAGTCGCGGCGAATCGCTATTTCTAAATTACGCTGTGCTTTTGCAATTTCTTCTTTAGATTCTATTAATAATAACATTGGGACTTCCTAACTCTAGTTGTGTATAAGTATTAGCAGCTAAAAAGAGTATCTTAAATCCAAATAATTTCAAATGCATATTACCTCCATGAGCAATCAACTTTCATAGAGGTAATACATCATGGCACATTTAATTGATTCCATGGCCTATGTCGGTGACACCCCATGGCATGGCTTGGGGAATGTCTTGGAGCGTAAGCAACCGATAGAGGTCTGGGCACAGCAGGCGGGGATGGACTGGACGATTATGCAAAGTCCGGTGCATTTTAAAATAGGTGAATCCGGTGGTAGGTTGACTGATCAAGCTGGCCAGCAAGGTATAGTGCAACGTAAGGATTCATGGCTGGTGGAACTGGAATCAACCTTACCGTTTAATGAGCATAAGGTACTATTCCGCTCTGATACCAAGCAGCCTTTATCAGTAGTCAGCCAGCGTTACCATGTAGTCCAACCACGGGAGATTTTAGAATTCTACCGGGATTTGACCGAGAAGTCTGATTTTGAGCTGGAAACTGCTGGTGTTTTAAAAGGCGGCAAGAAGCTATGGGCATTAGCCCGTACTGGCCAGTCTGCATCGATTAAGGGTAATGATGTTACTAATGGCTATGTCTTATTGGCAACGGCTTGTGATGGCACGCTTGCCACTACTGCACAATTCACGTCTATCCGGGTGGTGTGTAATAACACTTTAGCGATTGCCTTAAATGAAGTGAAAGGTAAGGGCAGTGCTACTCAGTTTAATGGGACAGCCGCTAATCCGGGCATCGTTAAGGTGCCGCACAATACCAAGTTTGATGCAGCACTGGTTAAGCAGCAACTGGGCATTTCCGTATCCAGCTGGGATGAATACATTTACCGTCTAAACCTGCTGTCAGACCGTAAGGTGAAATCAGTAGAGGTCGACCGTTTCCTCTGGTCGGTATTTAACGAAGGTAGCAATCAGGGCAGTGGTTCATTTAACGAGCGTGCCATGAGTAAGTGCAAGACCTTGTTTGAAGGGCATGGCCGGGGTGCATCACTGGCTTCAGCCCGTGGTACAGCATTTGGCCTGCTAAATTCCATTACCGAGTTTGTTGATCATGAGCGGCGTGCCCGCAGTACCGATCACCGTCTGGACTCTGCCTGGTTTGGCACTGGTGCCAGCATTAAACAGCGGGCGCTGGATTTATCCTTAAGCATGCTTTAACCACTACGCCATAGCAACAAAACGTCCCATAAAAAACCCCGGTAGGATCAACCTACCGGGGTTTTTTATGCTCACTTCATTACCGAGGTACACCTGATGAAACCCATCTTATTACCAGACTTAAACCTCACTGAACTACATACAGCTAAACCCAATTCACCAGAGTCAGCAGGGTATAGCAGCTATTCTGCCAAGCCTATTAAGCAAACGATTAAACCCGCAGTGCACGTGGGGTTAATCATCAATCATTCACCTGATGCTGGAATTAATGTTGAGCGAATTGAAGTCCATGTCATCCTGATTAGCGATTAAAGTAAACAGGGTAAACAGAAGACAGAGAATGCATTAAACACAAGCAGGACAGTAGTTGCTTGCATAGATAGGTACAACCCATCTATGCAAGCAAACCTAAGTATTTATTTTTTTGCCTTCTTAGTTGAGAGTTGCAAAGAGAGTCTGCCCTGATACGGGCTGGGTCGGATGGCGTTAAATTTTATCGGCCTTGCCATGATGTAGAGAGAAAACGCTCTCGTCATCATTTCTGGGAGATCCATCATGAATGCTATCCATGTAAACAACTATCCGCTGCACAAAATCATTAATATCCGTCAAGTAGTTGAGTATACCGGTCTTAGTCGCTTAACCATCTATGAAATTATCAATCCAAAGACAAAGTACTATGATGCTAGTTTCCCTAAGCAGGTTAATTTAACAACTAGCCGGGTGGGGTGGGTGGCTAGCGAGATTAATGACTGGATTCAGGTGAAAATTAGCCAGCGTTAAAAATAGGTTTTATCTTTGACAAGTATTTGATCACAAAGCTGCACCGATCAGTAGCAGCTTTAACACAAGTGTTATGACTAAGCGGAAGTCCCTGTTTGAGAGACATGGCCAGGGTTCCATCCTAGATTCTGCTAAAGAAGCAGCTTATGGGTTGCTGAACAGTGTCACGGAATTTGTGGATCATGAGCGCTGGGCTAAAAAAGGCAGCAGCTGAGCCTTAAGGGCATCACTTTGCTTAGCAAGCTTAAAGTACTCAACATCCTGCTGAATTACTGCCTTGAACTCAGTGGCCTTTTGCTTATTGACTCCCTTAAACAGATAAGTCTGATTAGCCGTTAAAACCTGGACATTTGCCCAGAACAGGCCATACGTCACTTCTACATTGAGCTGCTGGTCTAGGCCAAGAGTTTTCTCTACCGAGTCTTGAACCAGAGACAGTTGTGGGTACTGGTAACTGAGCTGCCAACGGACTTGGGAGTTTAAAAGGTAGCTAAATAAGCTGGGTGTAATGTGCATAAGCTTATAGTTCTTGGCTAGTGCTAAGTTGCTAGTACATAGTAGTAATTGAACCCGAGTTAAATCTCATTTGATTAATAAGGTTTGATAAAACCTAGTAGGCTAGCCTAATGGTAATTTTAAAGCCATACCCATAATTTAATTGCCAAAAGATAAGGTAAAAGCTTTACTAGATCTCTTTCATAAATCAAAAAACGATCTTCTTTTTGGTTAATATTTGCACTCCGGATTTCTTAGCATTCGTGCATAATCTGCGGATGAAATACATCGATTCAAACAAGCTTTCTGATCCTCAGT